>CAYJBG010000052.1:2102-12305 GCA_964368085.1 uncultured Acidiferrobacterales bacterium
CACCAGCACCGTGCCGGCAGTGGTGCCGTCGCTCTTCCAGAGCTCGTAGCCGTTCCCACCGTCGTTGGCCCGGAAGTACAGCGCGCCGTTGAAGACAGTGAAGCCGGACGGGAAGGAACCCGCCCCGGCCGCGGTGTTGATGTCCTTCACCGGCACCGTGCCGGCGGCGGTGCCGTCGGTCTTCCAGAGCTCGATGCCGTTCCCGCCGTCGGCCTGAAAGTACAGTGCGCCGTCGAAGACAGTGAAGCCGGACGGGAAGGAACCCGCCCCGGCCGCGGTGGTGTTGATGTCCTTCACCAGCACCGTGCCGGCGGCGGTGCCATCGGTCTTCCAGAGCTCGGCGCCGTTCACGCCGTCGTTGGCCTGGAAGTACAGGACGCCGTTGAGGACGGTGAAGCCGTACGGCCAGGAACTTGCCCCGGCCGCGGTGTTGATGTCCTTCACCAGCACCGTGCCGGCGGCGGTGCCGTCGCTCTTCCAGAGCTCGTAGCCGTTCACGCCGTCGTTGGCCCCGAAGTACAGCACGCCGTTGAGGACGGTGAGTCCGTACAGGCTGGAACCCGCCCCGACCGAGGTGGTGTTAATATCCTTCACCAGCACCGTGCCGGCAGCGGTGCCGTCGCTCTTCCAGAGCTCGACGCCGTTCACGCCGTCGTCGGCAGCGAAGAACTTGACCTCTGGAGCGGGGGCGGGGCCGCTTCCGCCTCCACCCCCGCCGCAGGCGGCAAGGACGAGGAGGGTGGCGGCGAGTGCGAGCCGGCCGAGGTTGGCGAGGATAGTATGGTTTCTGTTCATGGCACCCTCTCTGTTGCATCGTTTTACGGCAGGTTGCCCGTGTAGGGCGCAATAACCAACGGGCATTGCGCCGTATGTCATTCGGTGCAATGCGCTCCGCTTATTGCACCCTACGACGAGCGCTCGAATCGTTCATGGCATATCTCCATTCGTTACGGCGCGACCGTGAGGACGAGTTGGGCCCGGCGGATAGCCGGCGTTCACGCCAACCTTGTCGTCGTTCGTTGGGGTTCATTGCATTCACCCCAACCTACCGTGCTTATCTCGAAATCTTGAGCTTCATATCGCCTTTGTAGTCCCACACCATCACTGAGCCAGCGCCGGGCACGCCCGAAGCCATCTGACCCGGATACCTTGCGGCATCCACGGCGGACGACGTCTTGCAGTTGTGGTTTGTAACTGCCCCGGATGCGCCTGTAGTACCCATCCAGATGGCGAGATTGCGCTTGCCATCGTAGGTAAAGGGTGTGGACAGCGGAACCTCGATCCAGTCACCCCGCACCAGGCCCGCAGGAACCGAGACCGTCCCGCTCACCGCCGTCGTCTGGCTCACAAAATTGTCGGCGGTTGTTGCCGACAGTGAGGTCCGATTGCTGTGACCGATGATGACCCGATAGTTGGCATAGCTGGTAGCTGTGGAGGTCAAATCCCACATACGGCAGGCGACAGACGTAATGGTGCCGGCCGAACCAAGTTCGGTCGCGCGATACAGATTCAACCCGCCGGTTGTGATCGTCGCGGAAAAGGCGAGAGTAGTCCCAATACCGCCGTTCGTTAGCACACTTACCGGCCCGCCATGGAAGCGCAGCGCGATGTGGTTGACAACTGGATCTACAGCACCAGTCGTCGCCGTTCCAGTGGTATCGTTGACCCACACACGGCGACCTGCAATGGATGCATACCGAAGGGGTGTAGAAGCCGTGCCGGCACCGGCCGCCACTTCAACAATCAGATTATCCGTGCCGTTGTAGGTAAAGACGCCATCCGGGATCGGAACCCACACCCACTCGCCGGCAGGGATGCCCGCCGGGATGCTGAAGGTCACTGCGTTCGCGACTGTCATTGGTGAACCAGAGTAGTTGCTCGCAAAGGTGTTGCCGAGCGCCGCCAGCGTCGAGTGGCCCAGCTTCAGTGAGTAGGTGTAGTTACTCCCGGGCGAGGTCGCATTCATCTGAAAGGCAATGCCCGTAACAGGACCGGAGCCATTGATTTCGGACGCCAGATACAAATTCTGGATTCTGGGCCTTTCGCTCACACCCACTATGGCAATGGCAAAAGGCCAAGAATTACTACCGGCTCCGCCGAGGTCGATCTTGTCATCGCCGCCGGCAAACGCGAACTTTGCCCAGAGTTGAACGGTGTCAACCGTGCTCGCGGTGGTCTGGTTGTGTTGAGCGGTAGCAGGGTCCGAATCCACAGCGTATGAGAACGCGCGCCGGTCGGTGGCGGCGCTAAAGACCGTTACCGACACGTTTTCCGTACAACCCGCGGTCTTTTCGATCTCGACCACGAGGTTGTCGACACCGTTGTAGCCGAAGGGCGTCGTGAACGGAATCTCGAACCAGGTATTGGCCGCGCCCGCCGGGATGGTGACCGTGGCGTTGTTAAGCGCAGTGACTAACGAACTCCGATCGATGTTGCTCGCGAAGTCGCTCGTGAGCGCGGAGAGGCTTGTGTGGCCGAGCCGGACGGTCGCGTTCGGGCAGGTCACCGGCGTGGCCACGGCAAAGGCACGCCTAAAGTGCAAGGCCGAGATCTTGCCGGCACCTCCTACTTCGGATGCGGTATAAAGCGTCTGATGTTTATCATCACCTAAGTAGAAAGGAAAGTTAAGATTCCCGCTGACCGCCGGACTGTAGGTCTTGACGAATGTCCCCACCGCGAGCGGTGGCGGCGCCGCGCCTCCGCCGTCACCGCCCCCTCCGCCACAGGCGGCGACGGCGAGAAGGACGGCGAGGGCAGAGACACGTAAAAGCGTCGTTGCAAACAGGTCTACGGATGCTACAGCGTTAAGATCGCGGTTAAACGAGGTCGTCATGGCGGCTTCCTCCGATTGAGATTCACTTTGTCACTTTGTCAGTCGTGTGCGCCTTGCCCGGCGCACTTCTTTCTTGTCGGCTTGTCGGCGCGGCCGGTTCATCCCTGCGCAAGGCATTCAAGCGCGCCCACAATTCTTCGCGGTTGTGAAACGGATAGCTGCGCTTGCGCATCACGTCCTCCACCAGGCCCACCAGCGTCTGCTTTTCCCGCGGCGAGCGGCGGTAGATCCGCACGATGTAGCTATCCATCGCGAACGCCCATCATGCGAAAACTCCTTCGGGCTTCTTGATGTGCGCCAACGTAGCGCCGGCGGGCTTACAAAAAGCTGACAACCTGAGACCCGGGATAGCGGGCAGTTTGTCTACTGACAAGTGGAAAGGCCCGAGGAATGACGGGGGGGGGGAAGTCCTGACCAAGCCCGTTATCCGGGGGCACACGCCCGGGGTTCAGGGTTTGGAGAGAGGGGCTAGCGGCAAGGTGGAGCAGAGATCCCACCCTGCATTACTACATTATTTTCGGGAGAGAGGCGTGATCGAGTTCGTAGGTTGGGGTGAATGAAATGAACCCCAACGACCGGGACGCCAAGGTAATGTTGGGGTTCGCGAAGCTCACCCCAACCTACCGCACTACCGCACTATGTTAGGGTGGGACAGGGCCCCACCCTTTACTCTCGGGAGAGGCGTGATCGAGCGAGAGAGTCGCTCGTTATAAGGAGGGCGTTTGCCGGCCCTGAAGCTCGCGATGAAGAGCCTCGGTCTCGGGCGAGGGAGACATGTTGAGAAGCTGCGCCAGTGTTTTCCGGCAGCGCGCGTAGACCGCACAGGCCTCGACGAAATGCCCCTGGCGCTGGTAACAGCGCATCAACGCGCGATACAGTTCCTCGGCGAGCGGCTCGACTTCGAGCCCGCGCGCGTAACTGGTTGCGGCCTTGTCCCAAGCCGCGTGCGCTTCCCAGTAACGGCCCAGCCGTTCGAGTGCGCGCAGCAGCTTGCCGCGCAGGCGTTCGCGCGCCGACAGCGCCCAGGGGCGGTCGGCCTCGGTACCGAGGAAGGGGCCCTGGTGGAGCGCGAATATTCTCGCGGTCAGGCTCTCGATATCCTCGTCACTCGCGGCCGATCCCGCGAGCGTCTGCTCGGATTGGTGCAGCGCGCGCTCCAGCGCCCAGCAGTCCACCCAGCAGCGATGCGCGTCGAGCGTCAGGCGGCAGTCCTTGAGCACCAGCGCGTCCCCGATGTCGAGCAGCTTGCGCAGCCGATGCAGCGTGGTCTCGAACGCCTGCTGCGCGACGTCGCCCTCGGCCTCCGGCCACAGCGCCTCGATGAGTTTTTCCTGGCTGACGCCGCGCCCGCCCAGTGCGATGAGCGCGGCGAGCAGTTCGAGCGGCTTGCGCGTCGAGCGCGCGGTGGATTCGATCGGCATGTCGTCCTTGAGCACGCTGTAGCGGCCGAGGGTGTGGATGCGGATCGGCCAGGGCCAGGCGTCGGGGACGGCGACGGAATCGGCCGGGATCAGATTGCGTTTACGGATGAGCGCTCGGACGTAGTCGGGTTCGATGTCACGCGCGAGCGCCTCCATGCACAGCCGCGCCATGACCGCCGGATCCCAGCCGAACAAACACCATTCATGGTGCGCGCTGCCTGCCGCCAGCGCGACGCGCAGCGCCTCGGCGAGGCGAGTTTCGTCACGCGCCGCCAGCGCGGCGTAGGCGCGCCAGAGGTGAATCATGAAATCGAAGCGCGGGCTTCGCAGCCGCTGTGTGATTGCGCCCGCGCGCTCGAGTTCCTCTTCGCCCTGGGCAAGGCTGCCTTGTTCGATGAGCGCCCGCGCGAGCAGCATGCGGCAGATGGCTTCGGCAAACGGTGCCCCGCTCGCGATGACCTGCGTCACGGCTGCTTGTGCGTGGCTATGCGCGTGCGTCGCGTCGTTGCGCAGCAAGGCTTGCCACGCACAGAGATAGTAATAGTGACTTGCCATGAAGGGCCTGTTCATGTCGGTCACGCGCAACATCGTGCGCAGATGGCCGTCGGCAGCGTCGGGCCTGCCATCGGCCAGACAAGCGGTCGCGCCTTCGGCAAGAAGCATATGATCCTCGATGTGCACGCCACTCTCTTCGGCGATCCGCAGCCCGCGCTGCACTGGGCCGTAGGCGAGCGCCGGAGCGCCGCGCAACCACTCGTGCGCGGCCTCCGCCCACGCACAGGTGAGCTGCACCAGCGGCGCGGCGTTCACCTTGCCCGCCGCGACGCGCAGTTCCTCGATTATCGGTAGTATCGTGGGGCTACCTGCCCAGCCGTGGTAGAGAGCGGCCACGGTGCGCGAGAGCACATAGAGGCTCGCATCGGCGTGCACCGTGAGGGCGAGTGAACGCTCGACCCACTGATGCACAGCGGGGTGATCGGGCCGGCGCTGGGTCAGTGCCCAAGCCATGCTGGTGGCAACGCGCGCCTCGATCTCCGCGTTCGGAAAGGACGCCCCGGTCCGCAGATGCGCATCGAGCCAGTCTATCCACGGATCCATGGCGGTGAACGCCGACCAGTCGAACGCGATGGCGTCCACCGCTCCCGACCACGCGAGTAACGTGCCGGCGGGGTCGTTGGCGTCGCGAGACAGGCGGAACGCCGTCTCGAAATGCTCGCGCGCCTCGGCGGGATGGAATGGCAGGTGGCACATCCCGAGCCAGTAGAGCAGCCATGGGTTGTCCTCGATAACGGCCGGCGGCAGTCCTCCCAGCCACTGTTCCAGTGTCTGATAGCGGCCCTGGGTGAGCAGGGGGCCGGCTTGGGCGACGATGAGACGCGCCGCGCCGGCCCAGTCGCCGGCCAGCAGGTACAACTCCACGGCGTCTTCCGCGTGCCCGGCGTCTTCGAGAATCTGCGCGGCGCGGTGACGCAGCCGGGACAGTTCCACGGGGCTCAATCGCTGGTGCAGGCGCGCGAGCAGGAAGCCATGGAACAGCGGATGGTAGCGGTACACGCCGGTGTCGGCGTGGCGGGTGGTGAAGTAATTGCGGCGTTGCAATTCGGCGAGAACGCGCCCGGCCTGCGCGTGGCCGGTCAGTTTCCCGGCCATCTCGGCGGTAATCCTGGGCAGGATCGCGGTCTTCAGCAGCGTGTCCTGCGTGACGTTATCGGTCTTCTCGAAAATCTCCGCCGCGAAATAGTCAAACAGCGGTTGGTACGTCGTGCTCTCGCCGTTCGCGGGCCCGGCCGCACCCGTAACGCCTTCGCGCTCGAGCAACAGCACGAGGCCCGCCGTCCACCCCTGCGTCTGCTCGTGCAGCTGCTCGATCCGTGCGCGCGACAATCTCGCCTTCGGGCGGCGCAGGCGGGCGATGCCCGTGACCTCCGACGGCGTGAGCCGCAGCGCGTCCACATCGATGGCGGCGAGCAGGTTGTTGGCGTGCAGCCGCGCGAGCGCGGGCGGCGGCGGGGAACGGCTGAGAACGATAATATTGATCCGCGCGGGCAAGGCGGCGATCGCCTCGCCCAGGATTGCGTGCAGGGGCGAATCGGCTGCAACCAGATGGTAGTTGTCGAGAACCAGCACCGCCGGTGCCTTGAGCCGCGCGTATACATTCTCGAAGTAACGGCGCGCGAACACGGCGAGGCCGGGCAGGTATTCCGGGGTGAGGGCTGGCAGGGGTGAGCGGCGGCGTGGCGCCGCTTTGCTGACCGCGAGCCCGAGGTAGTGGAAGAACGTGGCGACGTCGTTGTCGCCGGTGTCGATCTCGTACCACAGACAACGCAGGCGGCGCGCCTCGACGTAAGTCGCCGCGAGCATGGTCTTGCCGGCACCGGGCGACGCGGTCACCCACACCGCCGGGCACTTCCGCGCCCGGTCAAGTTGCCTGAACAGTCGCGTGCGGACGTATGCCTGCACAAGCCGCGGGCGCGTGATCTTCGCGAGCCCCGCGGCCCGGGTGGGCGTCCGTTTGTGCCTCATGGGCGGCCCCTTCCGTGGTGGGGCGGATTCATCGCCCGCCCCACTCGCCTTATCCTACCCCGCGCCGCCTGACCAAGATAGCGGCAGGGCGGTGGGCTATTTGACGCGCATCCCGGGCTGCGCGCCGGAGTCGGGTGCAAGAATCCAAAGCTCTTTTCCGCCCGGACCGGCGGCCAGCACCATGCCCTCGGACAGGCCGAATTTCATTTTGCGCGGCGCCAGGTTCGCGACCACCACCGTGAGCCGGCCTTCGAGCTGCTTCGGGTCATAGGCTGAACGGATGCCGGCGAAAATGTTGCGCGTCTGGCCTTCGCCCACATCCACCGTGAGTTGCAGCAGCTTGTCGGCGCCTTCGACGTAATCCGCCTTGACGATTCTTGCGATTCGCAGATCAATCTTGGCAAAGTCATCGATCGAGATCGGCCCACCAGTAGAACTCGCATCAGCGACCCTACTCCCCCTCTCCCCCTGGGAGAGGGATGGGGTGAGGGCTGTCGGGGCTGAGGGTTGCGTGGTCATGGCTAAACGTTCCTCCAGTTCATTCCAAATGGCTTCCAGCACGGACTGGGTCTGCGCAAGCACTTCGTTGTTCCAGAAGCGGATAGTCTTGATTCCCTGTTGTTCGAGCAGTCGGGTGCGTTCGGCGTCTTGCGTTTCCCGTTCCTGATGTTGGCCGCCATCGATCTCGATAGCCAGCCTGATATCGTGGCAGTAGAAGTCGAGCACGAAACGTTTGCCGTCCGCATCGATGGGGTGCTGGCGGCGAAACTTTGTGCCGTGCATGCGCTGATCGCGTAACAGCTCCCAAATTAATTGTTCAGCATCGGTCTGTTCGGCGCGGAGTTTTCGTGCAAGCTCGATCAGTTCTTTGGGTGGCAAGGTTTTGCGCGCGTTGCGGCCTTGACCTTCGGCGGCCCTCGCCCCATCCCTCTCCCGGAGGGAGAGGGGGAGTTGGTCCGCTGATGCGGTTTTTACTAATTGGGGCTGGAGGCTCTCTTTCGATTCTTCCAGCATGGCCTCGATCTGTTTCGGGTCTACACGGGTAGCAAGGTGTTGGTACGTATTGATTTGGTGATTCGCAAGTAACGTTTCAGAGTCCTTCCAGGACAATGGAGATATGTTGAGGAAGGTTTCTACCTCAGCAGCGATCCTGGGCAACACCGGCTTGAGATACAACGTTAGGAGTCTGAAGAGATTAAGCGCAACGCTACAAACATCTAATAGGTAACCGTCTCTCCCGGAATCTCTCGCGATTTCCCAAGGCTTCTCCTGATCGATATATTGGTTGGCAATGTCTGTGAGCAACATGATTTCACGTATCGCCTTTGAAAATTCTCTATTTTCGTAATACTCCCCAATTAGTTTTGCTGCATCTCGAAAATGTTTTAGGACGTCTCCTTGACCGCCGTCCCACTCGTAAATAAGCTGCTCAACTTTGCTAAGTTTCCCACCAAACTTCTTGGTAACGAAGCCTGCGGTACGACTGGCAATGTTCACATACTTGCCGACCAGATTTGAGTTGATGCGCGCACTGAAGTCATCGAGGTTGAGATCGATATCATCCAGGCGCGCGCCGAGCTTGGCGGCGAAGTAGTAACGCAGATACTCGGGATTCAGGTGATTGAGGTATGTGCGCGCATTGATGAAGGTGCCGCGCGACTTGGACATCTTCTGGCCGTTCACGGTGAGGAAGCCGTGCGCGTGGACGGCCGTCGGCAATCGGTAGCCTGCGCCTTTCAGCATCGCCGGCCAGAACAACGCGTGAAAATAGAGAATGTCCTTGCCGATGAAATGATGCAGCTCGGTCTTGCTGTTCTGACCCCAGAAATCGTCGAACTTGAGGCCTTTGCGTTCGCACAGCTTCTGGAAGCTCGCCATGTAGCCGATTGGCGCGTCCAGCCACACGTAGAAGAATTTTCCGGGCGCATCCGGAATCTCAAAACCGAAGTACGGCGCGTCGCGTGAGATGTCCCAATCCTTGAGGCCGGCGTTGAACCACTCGTCGAGCTTGTTGGCGGCTTCTGGCTGCACATGGCGCGTATCAGTGATATCCGGAAACAGATACTTGCGCAGTGTGTCTTCGAAATCACCGAGTTTGAAGAAGTAGTGTTCGGATTCTTTCTCCACCGGCGCCACGCCGGACAGCACCGATACCGCGTTCTTGAGCTCGGTGGGCGCATAGGTCGCGCCGCACACCTCGCAGCTGTCGCCGTACTGGTCTTTCGCGCCGCAGCGCGGGCAGTCGCCCTTGATGAAGCGATCCGGCAGGAACATCTGCTTAACCGGATCGTAGGCTTGCTGGATCGTTCGCTTTGTAATATGTCCGTTGTCGCGCAGACGTTTGTAGATCGTTTCGGCGAGCGCGCGATTCTCGTTCGAGTGGGTGGAGTAGTAGCTGTCGAAGGCGACGCCGAAATCGGCGAAGTCACGCGCGTGCTCGGTGTGCATGCGCGCAATCAACTGCTCCGCCGTCACGCCTTCCGCCTGGGCGCGCAGCATGATGGGCGTGCCGTGGGTGTCGTCGGCGCACACGTACCAGCATTCGTGACCGCGCAGCTTCTGGAAGCGCACCCAGATGTCGGTCTGAATGTACTCGACAAGGTGGCCGATATGGATCGAGCCGTTTGCGTAGGGCAGGGCGCTGGTGACGAGGATGCGGCGTTTCTTCTGCGACATACGATTATTCGGCGAATACCCAAGACGCAGCCAAGCGCCTGAAAGGCCGCAACTTTAACCTTTTTATTCTGCCAAGACGAGGAATTTACGGTGCTTTCGTACCGGCGCGATCGTCAGCAACCCCTTGTTTTTGGTAGGGAACATCATGACATTTCGCGGCCTTGGGTGTAGCATTCGCGCTCGAATCGTTACACCTCATTCGCGGAGAAGAAGTCCCCATGGCAGACGTATCCCAGTTGCAGGTTGAAACCGCCCTCAAGGAAGTGATCGACCCCTACCTCGAGCAGGATCTGGTCGCGGCGAAGTGTGTCAAGAACATCAAGATCGACGGCGGCAACATCGCCGTTGATATCGTGCTCGGTTATCCCGCCAAGGGTTCGCAGGGCGGCCTCGCCGCCAAGCTCAAGGAAAAGGTTGCGGCCATCGGTGGCGTGTCGAACGTCACGGTCAACATTTCCTCGAAGATCGTCGCGCACGGCGTGCAGAAGGGAGTGAAGCCGATCGAGGGCGTGAAGAACATTATCGCCGTCGCCTCCGGCAAGGGCGGCGTCGGCAAGTCCACGGTGGCGGTGAACCTGGCGCTGGCGCTGTCCGCGGAAGGCGCGAACGTCGGCATCCTGGACGCGGACATCTACGGCCCGAGCCAGCCGCGCATGCTGGGCGTGAAAATGAAGCCCGAGAGCAAGGACGGCCGCAAGATGGAGCCGATCGTGAGCTACCACCTGCAGGCCATGTCGATCGGTTTTCTGG
>CAYJBG010000053.1:0-12275 GCA_964368085.1 uncultured Acidiferrobacterales bacterium
GGGGTCGATTTTGTTCAGGGTTACCACGTCGGCCGGCCGGCCGAGCTGCCCGCCTCGGTGAAAAAACGCGTTAGCAATTGACCGTTACGGCGACGTCGAGCTCGTCCTGCACATAATCCGGGTCAGAGACGAATGGCACTTACCTAAGCCTAATGTAGGGTGGGTCAGCGTTTTTTGCGTAACCCGCCAAGCGTTGCGTGGCAACACAACGCATTATTCAATGAGTGCCTGGCGGCACGGCTGGTGGGTTACAGCACAAACGGCGTGCCTGACCCACCCTACATTGATCAGGTAACCGCTTAAGTAAGTGCCATTCGGGTCAGAGAGGAGTTCTTTCTAATACAAACGACAACTTCTCTGACATGAATTTCTTCATGGCTTCAATACGCGCGAACGACTGCTAGTGTAGTGCTTCATTCTGTTTGGAACTTAAGCGCAGGGTTCCTTCCCCTGCAAGGGGAGGGTACCTGCAAGACCGGAAGGTCCGTTAAATACGAAGCACTACACTAGAACAGCCGCTCTACATACCGCTCCACGCCATTCACCAGCACCGCCTTGATCGCGGTGTTGCCGTTGCGATCTACCACCAGGCGGATCGAGACGGTTTCGCCTGGCTTGGGCCGCTCCAGCACGCGGCCTTCGCCCTCGGGCACGAAGTAGTTCTCGACGCCGTATTTCACGTTGATCGTCTTGATGGGCTCGGCCGGCGCGCCCTGGCCTGGAAAGCTCTGCTGGTTGATATATTCCACACGGCCCTTGATGGCGATCTGCTTTTCCACGGCTGGCGGTGGAGCATGGTGTACGGACACCGCCTGCCAGAATTCCGCCTCCTGCCGGAGCAGCACATAGATCGTGTCGCCGCGCTCAAACTCCCGGTCGCCGGCGAGTTTGTCGATTTGCAACCGGCTGATGGCGTAGTTGAGCCGCACATAGTCGCCGCGAAACAGCGAACGCGGATCGATCGGTTCGGTCTTGAGCACGACCGGCGTGCCGGTGGAAAGCGTGTATTGCTTCATGCCGACCATGACGAGGAGCGCCGCGGTTTGCAGCGCGATCACGATAACGATTCGCAGACCCAGGTTCATGGTGCACCCTCCTTGCGCCGGGCGCCGATGCCGGCGGTGATTTGCCGGCGCTTGCGTTCCAGCACATAGCCGCCGGCGATCAGCAACAACCCGCCGACCATGAAGAAATAGGAACGGTTGAGCAGCGTCCAGAAGGTATCGAAGTAGCGCGTCAGCAGCGTGAGGCCGAAGAAGACAAACGCGAGGTTGACCAGAAAGCGGTCATCGGTGTGCATGCCCGCGTACAGGAGCCAGAGCATGCCGGCGAAAAACAGCAGGTTGAAGGCAATGGCCACCCAGCCGCCGCTCACGCCGCCGAGGAACAGATTGGCCAGCATCAGCAGCGCGATGGCGCCGATCAACACCTCTCCCCACATGAGATACGCCGGGCGCGCCCCGCCGCCGGTGCGGTTGCGGTGCCACAGCGCCAGTGCTGCCACGAGGGCGAGGGCAACGAAAGTGGATACCATGTCAGCGCTGCCGGCAACTTCGCGTAACGTCTTCTCGCCCCACATGTGCCCCCATTGGCCGGACTGGATATGCGGCGACGTGAGTGCATAGGCGCTGACCAGCGCGGCAAAGATGCCGTAACGCTGCACTGTGCGTGCGAAATCGGCGAGGCGGTCGAAGGTGGCGAACAACATGCCGAGCAGGTAAACGGCGAGATAGGCGAGAAAATAAATCTGCACGAGGTATGTCTTGGAACCGGTATTCCAGAACAATCCGTCTACCCCGAATGCATTCAGGCTCCACCACAGCAGCGCCACCAGCGCCAGATGCAGGGCGGCGCGAAAGCGATGCCAATAGATCAGTGGCAGGAATGCCGCCCAGAGAACCAGGAACGGCCAGTGCGCGTAGTGCCGGACCGAGAAATGATCGAATTCGAGCGTGGTCCACAGCCAGCCGAGTGCGATGGCGGCCACGAGCATCGGCTGGGAGCGGACGAGATAAGCGCCGACGAGCGCGCCCACCGACCACAGCAGCACGCCATTCGGGAAATGCGAATCGATATGGTAGACCTGCGCGATCAGCATGATGTTCGCGCCGAACAGGATCGCGCCGAGCAACAACAGCGACTGGCCGAGCAGCGGTGCGTGCCGATTCCGCAAGGCGTGCCAGGCGGCGCCGTAGGCCAGCCACAGGGAGCCGAAAAGAATCGCAAGCTTGATGAGTTTGGGGATTTCCCCCCAGTTGGCGGCGAAGTAGGTAATGATGCCGGACCCGAACAACAGCACGCCAAGGATTGAAAAGGCGTAGGTGAGCAACGGGATGCCGTTCCCCTGCGCGGCGACGTGATCGAGAATGACGCGCTCGGCGCCGGCCTTCACCCAGCCACGGGCCGCCCAGTCGGGCAGCTCTTTGGCAAGGCGGGCGAGAAACTTTTTATTGCCCACGATTCCTCCCTGGCCACAACCCCGTCGGTTCGATTACCGCTTCGGTCCGGTAATCATCCGTGGAAACATCATTACAATCAATGCCGCTGAAGCACTCGCCGGGGGTGGCGGGCGGCGGTGCTATACTTTTGGCGAGAAGCAGGGGAGGAACGCCTGGTCCCGTCACTCCGGACCGAGTGGCAGGCGGCACGTACCGTGACCGATAACAAACAACAGCACAGCTGCACCATCCTGTTTGCCGACATCATCGGCAGCACCTCGCTCTACGAGCGGCTCGGCGACACCGCAGCCCAGCAACTGATCGGCCTCACGCTCGGGAAAATCGGCGCTGTGGTCGCCAGCCACCGCGGCGCCATCGTCAAATCGATCGGTGACGAGCTTATGTGCAGCTTCGACAGTCCATCCGATGCCCTGCACGCCTCACGCGCCATCCACGACACCCTCGATCAGCAGACCGACCCGGGCGGAACCCGGCTGTCGATGCGCATCGGCATGCATTTCGGACCGGCCATTCGCAAGGACAACGATCTGTTCGGCGACGCCGTCAACGTGGCGGCGCGGCTGGCATCCCTGGCCAAGGGCCAACAGACACTTACCACCGCCCAGACGATTGAGGCGCTGACGCCGGCCGATTCCGCCCACACCCGCCGTCTCGATTTCACGCCGGTCAAGGGCAAGGCCGAGGCACTGGTGTTGCACGAGGTCATCTGGCACCAGGAGAACCTGACCGTGCTGCACATGAACCGCACCAGCGGCGGCGGCGGTGCGAGCGAGCGCATCGTCCTCACCTATCGGGAACAGACCCGCGCGATTCGCGGCGACGGCCGCGCCGCCTACACCCTTGGCCGTGACGACGGCTGCAACCTGCAGATCCTGTCCACGCTGGCCTCGCGCCAGCACGGCAAGATCGAATACCGGCTGGGAAAATTCGTGTACGTGGACCACAGCGCCAACGGCACCTACATCAGTCTCAAGGACATCGACAACCTGTTTCTGCACCGCGAGGAGTTGCCGCTGTTCGGTTCCGGCGTGATTGCCTGCGGCGAAAAAATCCAGGACGGCGGCCTGCATCTGATACACTTTTTGTGTGAATAGCAGTCTCCATTCTCCATGAACTCAACGACACCCGATCCCGATCTCAAAATTCCCGGCTACCGCATAATCCGCGAACTCGGCCGGGGCGGCATGGCGCGCGTGTATCTGGCCATGCAGGTAAGCATGGAGCGCGAGGTGGCGATCAAGGTCATGCTGCCGGCGCTGAGTGCGACCGACCCGAGTTTCAGCGAGCGTTTCCTGCGCGAGGCGCGCATCGTCGCCCAGCTCTCGCATCCGCACATCATCGCGGTCATCGACGTCGGCGTGGCCGGCCCCCACCACTACTACTCCATGGAGTACCACACCGGCGGCGATCTCAAGGCGCGTATCCACGAAGGCATGATGCCGAAGATGGCGCTGTCCATCATCCGCCAGGTGGCGAGCGCCCTGTCCTTTGCCCATTCCAAGAACTACGTGCACCGCGACGTCAAACCGGAGAACGTTATCTTTCGCCATGACGGCACCGCCCTGCTCACCGACTTCGGCATCGCCAAGACCGGCGACGGCGCGTCGCGCATGACGGCCACCGGCGCCATCATCGGCACGCCGCACTACATGAGCCCGGAACAGGCCCAGGGCATGGATCTCGATCACCGCTCCGATCTCTACAGCCTGGGCATCATGCTGTATGAAATGCTCACCGGCGTCGTCCCGTTCAATGGCACCTCGGCGCTGTCGATCGGCATCAAACATCTTAAAGAGCCGGCGCCGGCCCTGCCGCCACCGCTCAGGGTTTACCAGCCGCTGCTCGACCAACTGCTGGCCAAGGACCCGGACGACCGCTTCCAGAGCGGCGCGGAATTCGTGGCCATGATCGATGCCATGAGTTCGGGCAATTTCACCGCGGTCAGCACCACCACGCCGACCGTGATCACTGGCGGCGGCAGGACCAAACAGCCGACGGTCGTCCGGTCACGCACTTCCGGCGCCCACGCCAGGACCCAGGTCACCGGTGCGCCGGTTGCCGAAGGCGCCGGTAACCGGCGTGGACTGGTCATCGCCGCCGCGGTGCTGGTTCCGCTGATCGCCGCGGGCGGATACTTCCTGCTGCGTCCAGCCACGACTCCACCCGCACCCCAGGCCTCCATCCCCGCGGCGCCATCGCCATCCGCTGACAGCAAGGCGAATCGCCTGAACGTGCTGTTTGCCGAGGCCGGCATGGCGGCGCTCGCCGGGCGCTACCTGGAACCGCGCGACCAGAGCGCGGTGCACAAATACCGCCAGGTACTCGACCTCGACGCCGGCAATGCCCGCGCCCAGCGCGGCCTGCAGGAGATTGCCAAATACTATATCGATCAGTTCGACCAGGCGTTGGACAGAAAGGATTACGACCAAGCGGCGCTGGCGCTCAAACAGGCCGAGGAAACCGACCCCGCCCATCCGCTGCTCGCCGCCCGCCGTCAGGCGCTGAGCGAGGCCCGCATCAGAACGGCGTCAGGGGCGATCAAACCCGCACCGGCAGCCACCGCCAAAAAGGAACCGCCGCGCCGACCGGAACCGATCGCCGCCGCTCGCCCGCCGGCGCCGGTCGTGGCGCCGCGTATCGATGAAACCCAGGAACGCGAGCAGAAGCTGGCCGGCATCTTTGCACGCATGCAGGAACTTCTGGCCACGGGCGGCATCACCGCCACGCGCGCCGGACTGGCCACGGAACTTTATGCCGAAGCCACCAAGCTCGCGCCCTCCGACGCGCGGGTCAGGAATACAGCCAACCAGATCGCCGACGCCTATCTCAAACTCGCCACGGTGCGTGCCGACGCCAAGGACTATTCCGAGGCCGACAATCTGATCCGCAAGGGCCTCGACCTCGTTCCCAACCATCGCCTGCTGGCGGGCCTGCAGAAAGACGTGGCCGAGCGCCAGAAGGCCAAACCGCGCACCTTCGGCACGTTCTGAACCGCGGGCGGCAAGAAATACCGGTGCAGCGCGAACCCTGCGCCGCACACACCCGCGCCCCAGGCTGGGTGCGGCGCGGCGGCCCTTGCCCGGGAATATCAGAAATAATTTATCACGCCAAAATTCAGCGAGTAGATCTGCTCCTTGATCACGAACATTCCGGGCGTGACGCTGGTTGACGTGCCCGTCAGCTTGTCGTCGATCCTGTCCACGTCGAAATTGTATTTGATGTATTTCAGGCCGACGCGGTAGTTCATGTTGCCGGTGAGGTTCCCGCTCCAGGCCAGACCCACGCTGAGACCATTGGACTTCGAATACAAGTCCTGGTTGGTGCTGGAGCTGCCGCCGGAGGTTTCAACGTCATTCAGCAGTCCGGACAAGAAACCGTAAGCGGCGCTCAGGGAAAGCGTGCCCTTGCTGCCAAAGGGTTGGCTGTAATTGGCGCCGACGAATAATCCCTTCTCGTTGAAATTGACATTCAGGTTCTTGATACTGACTGGAGCTGGAGCGGCGCTGTACCGGAAAGTGGTCGAGTTCCAGCCGGAAACGCCTTGCAGGTAACCGGCAAAAACATTGACCGCGCCCAGCTTGCCGCTGCCATCCAGAACACGATAACCGAACGTCAGCGACGCCTCGTTGCGCTCGAACGTTTGCTGTATGAAACTGTTGCTGGTGGGAGAAGATACCTCCAGACTCGTCGAATTCCAGTCATCCACCGTGGACTCATAGGCCGCTACCCCGTAAAAACGGCCATAGTTCAGCGCCAGGGAAGGGGTCAGGGTGGTGTAGGAAGGCTTGATCAAGCTGGTTCCGCTACCGCCGAAAAATGCAATGGTGAAGTCACTGGACTTGTAGGCCAGATCGATGGCCGGCGCTACTGCCAGTTCTGCGGCAGATGCCACACCCAACGGCAGCAGCAGGCCTGCTGCAAGCAAGCCGCGAACACTATTCTTGTTCATTCCTCTCTCCCCTTGAAGTTAAGTATGGAAAAACATCCAACGTCGCCAGGCGTCCCGCCTGCGCAGCGCGCTCCCGACATCCTGCTGACCGGGTGCTTCGTTCAGCGGGAAGTAAGCCATAACCGTTCTCCTTTAAAGATCAGGCATGACAACATTTCCATCCGCGTCCCATCGCCGCCGACACAGCCGAGGCGATGGAAAGCACCAACCGGATGGCCGCGGTCAGCTTACTCCTATCCCGACACAGACTTAACTTACCCCAAGCACAAACAGGCGGTCGGGGCCCCGCCCGGACTGGCAGGGTTGTCGGCGCGCCCTCCGGAGGCCGGAAGCAGCCGGTTCCTCCCTTAGAGGACGGCCTCCGGCGATCCCGATTGGGCACTATACTTAGTGGCAGGGAACCATAGAGCGACTAAGCCGCCATGCGTGTTTCGTTCCCGGGGTCGGGGTACATGTGAACGGGATGGTAAGCGATCCATCCTGTTCCGCCGCGGATATTGGCAACGTTCTCAGCCAGGATCCGGTCCTACCGCGCGCGCCGCGCATTGCCAACAGCCCCGCCTACGGCCTCCCCACGCAGGTTGAAACTGTCGCGTGAGACGCGTCTGACCCGGGTTGTCATGAATCAGGCTGGCACACAATTTGCACATTTTTAATGGAAAACTTATGGATAGCCACAATATCAACATGGCCTCCGATTTACGATGGACACCGGGTTGGCATCGGGCCTGTGATCACGGGCCCCGAACCCGATATGCCGATCTGTCCGGGTGTCATTTCGTCAAAAAGAGATTTATGCATCTGGCTGCCGCTTTAGCAGGACTGATCCTGGCTGCCCACGCGACTGCGGCTGGGGCCGCCCCGCCGGCCCGCTGTCTGTACGTATCGTCGTACCACGCCGGTTATGAATGGGACGATGGCATCCAGCGCGGCCTGCAATCGACCCTGCAGAACCGTTGCGAGATCCGCAAATTCTACATGGACGGCAAGCACAATCTGGGCGAGGCGTTTGCCAGGGCCAAGGCGCTTGAGGCCAAACAACTCGTGGAGACCTGGAAGCCGGATATCATCATCGCCGCCGACGACAACGTTTCCAGATTCCTGATCATGCCGTATTACAAGAATGCGGCGATCCCGGTGGTTTTTTGCGGCCTGAACTGGACCGCCGAACCCTATGGCTATCCGTATCGCAATGCCACCGGCATGATTGAGGTCGGTCCGATCGGACCGCTGCTGGCCGAGGTGCTGACCGTGGTTAAATATCCGCGGCGCGGAGTTTTTCTGTCGGCCGACGAGATGACCCAAAGCAAGGAATTTGCCATGTCCCGGGAACTCTACAAGCGCCGCGGCATCACCCTGACCCACACCGCGGTGAGCACGCTCGCCGACTGGCAGGCGGGATTCAGCGCCGCGCAACAAAACGCCGACTTTATCGTGATCGGCAATAGTGCCGGCATCAAGGATTGGGACGAGGCGGTGGCACGTCGCTATGTGCATGAACATGGCCGGCGCTTCACCGTCGCCTACCTCGAGTGGATGGCCCCGTACGCCATGCTGACCATGGCCAAGATCGCCGACGAGCAGGGCGAATGGGCCGGCAAGGTCGCCGTACTGATACTGAATGGCACGCCGCCCTCGAAAATTCCGGTGGTGGCGAACCGCCGCTGGAACATGTACGTCAACACCCTGCTGCTGGACAAGGCCGGCATCCGGGTGTCGACCGAAATCCTGCAAAAGGCCATGAAGGTGGACTAGTGACAGAACTCATGCGGCGGCTGCGTCCGTCGTTCGTCATGCTGATTGCGCTGTTTGGCGCATTCCTGACAGCGGCTGTAGTCCTATCGACCTGGAAAGACGCGCTGAACGACCAGCAGAAGGTCTTTGCCGCGCATTCCGATGCCGTGCGTGAGCAGGTGCTCGCACGCATCAAGACCGGCGACGAAATGATCATCAGCCTGGGAACGCTGGTGAACTCCGCCACCCACGTGGATGCCGATCAGTTCCGGGTGTTTTCCGATGAACTCCTGCGGCGGCACCGGTACATGGTCTCCACCTCCTATCTGCCGCGCATCCCCGAAAAACTGCGGCGCGGCTTTGAGCGCTCGCGCCGCGAGTCCGGGTTTCCGGGTTTCGCCATCACCGATCGCTCCGGCGACGTCTACCGCAGCGCCCCGGCGCGTGCACAGTATTTTCCGATGCTGTTCATCGAACCGTTCGAGCCGATCTCGGTCTCCATGATCGGGTTCGATGTGTTTGCGGACGCACAACTCGCACAGTCGGCGCAGCTGGCGATCGACTCGGCGCAGCCGAGCGCCGCCGACCCCCAGCTCATCGAAGGACGGGTCCGGGGTTACTGGCTGTTTTCACCGGTATACGCCGGTAAGGGCGCCCCGGCCACCACCGAAGAGCGCCGCCCGGCGGTGAATGCGCTGGTCGCATTGCGCATCAACGCCGAACAATTGCTTTCAGAATCGCTGGCCAGGCGGCCGTTAGCGGCAAAGCTGACGATGATCCCGTCCCGCGGCGGACCGCCGCTTAAACTTGTTGCAAGCGCCGATTTTGACGATGCCTCCGCCAGCTGGAGCACCCCGGTGCTCACGCAAAGATCCGAGATTAACTCCGGCAATCAACGTTTCCGGCTCGACCTGCAGCAGGCGGTGTCGTGGCGCGATATCAACTACCTGCCGGTCATCGCGGTATTTCTTGCCGGGGCACTGACCACCGTGCTGCTGGTGGTCGCTGTGCAACGCGCGGCGCGGCGCACCCGGGCGCTGGTCCTGCGGAATCTTGAGATTGAACGGCAGGTGGCCGAGAAGACCGCCGAGCTGGCGCTGGAAAAGGAACGTGCGCTGGTCACACTTGCCTCCATCGGCGATGCGGTGATCACGACCGACGCCGCCGGCTGCGTCGAGTACCTGAACGCCGTGGCCGAGAAATTAACCGGTTGGGGCAGCGACGAGGCGCGCGGTCGCCGCCTCATCGAGGTTTTCCGGGTACAACCGGCGGAGGAATCCGCCTCGCCGGTCGGGGTCGAGGAATCCGCGACGCTGGACAATCTGCTCATCAATCGTTCGTATCGGAAGATCCCCATTGACCAATCGGTTGCGCCGATACTTGGGCGCGACGCCGAGGTGCGCGGTTCGGTGGTGGTGTTTCGCGATGTGACCGAACAACGCAAGACCGCCCACGAGATGTCCTATCAGGCCACGCACGATGCGCTGACCGGTCTGTATAACAGGCGCGCTTTCGAGGAGCGTCTGGGCCAGTTTATCACCAATGCCGTATCCGACCGCACCCAGCATGCGTTGCTGTATATCGATCTCGACCAGTTCAAGATCGTCAACGATGCCTGCGGGCATTCCGCCGGCGATCAGTTATTGCGCCAACTGGCCGCCGTACTGCGCCGGGAAACACGGCAGAGCGACCTGCTGGCCCGCCTCGGCGGCGACGAGATGGGTGTTCTGCTGCACAGCTGTCCGGCGGACGAAGCAAGACAGGTTGCGCACCAGCTGCTGCAGACGATCAACGATTTCCGGTTCGTGTGGAAGGATCGAACCTTCACGATCAGTGCCAGTATCGGCATGGTGCCGTTTGGCGGAGGCCCGGAAAGCCCCGCTGCTATCCTCAGCGCCGCCGACGCCGCCTGTTATGCCGCCAAGGATATGGGACGAAACCGCGTGCTGATCTACCAAGCCGACGATAACGAACTCAGCCAGCGCCGCAAACAGATGCAGTGGGTCAGCCGGCTGAAACATGCCCTGGATGAAGACCGATTCGTATTGTTTTGCCAGCCGATCATCCACCTCGCCTCATCGACCAGGGTACCGGCGATGCAAGAGATACTCCTGCGCATGCGCGACGAGGACGACACACTGGCGTCACCCGGGGCGTTTCTGCCGGCCGCGGAACGTTACGGATTGATGCCGGCCATCGACAGATGGGTCATCCAGAAAACGCTGCAGTGGCTGGCCGCCCACGCGTCGAATCCAGCACTGGCCGAGTGCTACACCATCAACCTGTCCGGACCATCCCTGAGTGACGCGCCGTTTCTGGCTTTTGTATTGCAGGAGCTGGAATCCAGCGGCGTCGCTCCGGCCAGAATCGCGTTCGAGCTTACCGAAACCGCCGCTGTTCGGGAGCTGGACAGCGCGATCCGCATCATGACTGTCCTCAAGGAAAAAGGCTGCCGCTTCCTGCTGGATGATTTTGGCAGCGGCTGGTCGTCATTCACCTACCTCAAGAACCTGCCGGTCGATTTCCTCAAAATCGACGGCAGTCTGGTGCGGGACATGGTCGACGACGTGCTCGACGAGGCGATGGTGCGTTCGATCAACGACATTGGCCATGTGCTGGGCATTGCCACCATCGCCGAGTCCGTGGAAAGCGATGCGATACTGGAACGGCTGGTGGCTCTCGGCGTCGACTACGCGCAGGGTTACACGATCAGGCATCCCATACCGATTGATGAACACCTGAACGTCTCAACGCAGGAGAATAGACAGCACGTCTGAAACATTGTCTGCACTATCGAAAAGAGGAAACCTCAGGGTCTAGCTCCGTTTATTTCCGCTATGACTCCTTCTCTCCTCTGGTGGCGCCTGCCATCCACGCTAATTTCAGCGCTTCTTCCAACCAGGCCAGCCGCTGGGCGGGCGTGGCGCGCAAGGCGTCGTCAAGTTCAGCCTCCTTGACCTCATCCCATGTCACTGGATAAAAACTTTTGTCCATTGATGTCGGTTTAGCGTTCTCCACGTTGGCGTTTCTCCTGGATGAGTCGCAATTTTTCGATGTCCTGCAGGTCCTGTGGTCTGCCCGCCAGCTGCTTTAAGGTAATCAGATCATCTATTGAACAAATACAGATCTGAACACCGTCGATAACCATGCGCTCAGCACGTGAGTGCAAGTCTGTGAATGGAATGGGGTGATGTACAAAAAGATCGACCGTCAGCATCGGGTTGGACGGGTTGAAAAACGAAAACACCGTCATCCCCTTCTGCTCGATCCACTCCTTGCGTTTCGCCGCATCGGCAAACTGCGCTGCCGGTACCGGCACGCGCGGCTTGAATCCCAATGACTCCAGCGTTCGTACGACTCGGGCCGCCTCATCCGGAACGAGATCGACGATAAGATCAATATCCATGGTCAAGCGCGCGTAACCATGGAGCACGGTTGCCACCCCTCCCACCACGACATACTTCACATCGGCATCGTTAAGCGCCTTGAATAGCGGCAAGTAGAGTGGCATCGAGCGTTTTATTCCTTGCGGTAAATCTCCGCGCCGGCCTTTTTGAACTCGATGGCCTTTTCTTCCATTCCCTTTTTGAGCGCTTCTTCTTCCGTAAGCTGCTGCGCGGCGGCGTAGTCGCGGACTTCCTGGGTGATCTTCATGGAACAGAAGTTCGGCCCGCACATGGAACAGAAGTGCGCGAGTTTGTGCGCGTCCTTGGGCATGGTTTCGTCGTGGAAGTCGCGCGCCTTGTCGGGATCGAGGCCGAGATTGAACTGGTCTTCCCAGCGGAATTCGAAGCGCGCCTTGGAAAGGGCGTTGTCGCGCAACTGCGCGCCCGGGTGGCCCTTGGCGAGGTCGGCGGCGTGGGCGGCGATTTTGTAGGTGATGATGCCGTCGCGCACGTCCTGCTTGTTCGGTAACCCCAGGTGTTCCTTGGGCGTTACGTAGCAGAGCATGGCGGTGCCGTACCAGCCGATCTGGGCCGCGCCGATGGCGGACGTTATATGGTCGTAGCCGGGGGCGATGTCGGTGGTCAGGGGCCCGAGGGTGTAGAACGGTGCTTCGAGACAGTCCACTAATTCCTTGTCCATGTTCTCCTTGATGAGCTGCATGGGCACATGGCCGGGGCCTTCAATCA
>CAYJBG010000054.1:0-11978 GCA_964368085.1 uncultured Acidiferrobacterales bacterium
TCGCGTTTGGTCTTGAGGCCGGTGAACTTGAGGGCTTGAGACATGAGTTTGTTGTTGATAACGATGTTGGTGCGCATGCGAAACTCCATGTGTATGGATATTGTTAATTGTACACATCATTGGCCGGAATAAAAGCCCGCGTAGGTTGGGCTGAATGCAATGAAGCCCAACAGGTTATCGTTCCCCATAACCCCTACTGTGAAAAAATACGTTCCACCTGCGGTAGCGGCCCGCCGGTAGCACATTGCTTCATCCTTTCCTTGGGATGTTGGGCTTCATTGCATTCAGCCCAATCTACAATTTACGGTTACTCGATGTTCTGCACTTGCTCGCGCATCTGCTCGATCAGCACCTTGAGGTCGACGGCGGCGTTGGTGACGCGCACGTCCGCGGCCTTGGAGCCGAGGGTGTTGGCTTCGCGGTTGAGTTCCTGCAGGAGGAAATCGAGCCTGCGGCCGGCCTGGCCCTTGTCGTCGAGCACGCGCCGCACTTCGTTCAAGTGCATGACCAGCCGGTCGAGCTCCTCATCCACGTCGGTTTTCTGCGCGAACAACAGCAGCTCCTGCTCGACGCGCGCCGGATCGAGTTCCGCGCGCACGTCATCCAGACGCGCGAGCAGGCGCTCGCGGAAATTCCGCCGGACCTCGGGCAACAGCACACGCACCTGCGCGGCAATCTCGCCCAGAGCGTTGAGGCGTGTTTGAAGGATAACGGCCAGTTGCGCGCCTTCGCGTGCGCGCGTGGCCCCGAGTTCATTCACGGTCTCGGTGAGCAGCGCAATCGCTGCCTGTTGCAGTCCCCCGGCGTCCACCGACCCAGATTTGAACACCCCCGGCCAGCGCAGCAGATCCACCATGCGCCACGGCGCCACTGACCCGCCAGCCGCGGCCGCGAGTTCCTGGGTTTTCTGCGCGAGCGCCATCAGGCGGGCGACCAGCGCCTCGTCGAGCGCCCCTTCCGCGCCCTCGCGCGCGGCGAACCGCAGGTGGCAATCCACCTTGCCGCGCCCGAGGTGCTTGCCGAGCAGCTCGCGCGCCGCGGGCTCGATGACGCGCAGCTCGTCCGGCAGCTTGAAACCGAGTTCCAGGTAGCGGTGGTTGACGGTACGCAGTTCCCACGCGAGGCCGCCCCACGGGGTAACGGTTTCGCGCCGCGCAAACGCGGTCATGCTCGCTGTCATGGTGTCGCCCGATTGACCTGAAGGCGCCGATGGTAAACTGAACCGGCTGGAATGAAAAACGCGCGCCGGCCGGAAAACTGCTCCTGCGTTTCCGGCACTTCTGCCCTCCATGGATGGAGTAATGCCGCGAGAGGGCAGGAGCCCGAAGCGGCCGCCATCCATGGCGGTCGTAAGCACGATTTGGCGTCTTGACCTATTATTACGTAAGCGGCGGGCTGGTTTCCCGCGAAACTCGGGATAACGTCGAAGCACAGCACCATGAAGTTGAAGCGACACAAAAATATCCTGCCCAAGGGCTACCTGCTCACGCACTATCGCATCATGCGACACATCGGCGGTGGCGGGTTCTCGATTGTCTACCTGGCCACCGACGAAAAGAACGGCGAGCCGGTGGCGATCAAGGAATACCTGCCCAGCAACCAGGCACAGCGCGTGGACGAGTCGCGCGTCGAACCGCTCAACGCGGATACGACGGCGGCATTCCGCCAGGGCATCAAACGCTTCTTCGACGAAGCCGCGGCGCTCGCCAAGATCAACCACCCGAACATCGTGCGCGTGGTGAATTTCTTCCGCGCCAACAACACCGCGTACATGGTGATGCGCTACGAACACGGCCGTGATCTGCGCTGGTACATCAAGCGCAAGGCCGGAAGTCTGGACGAGAACGCGCTGCGGGCGATCTTCCCGCCGCTGCTGCTCGGCCTGCGCGACGTACACCAGAACAACCTGCTGCATCTCGACATCAAACCGGCCAATATTTTCCTGCGCCCGGGCGGCAACCCGCTGCTGCTCGATTTCGGCGCGGCGCGTATCGCCACGGTCGGCAGCCGGCCGACCGGACCCTACACCCTGACCCTCGGGTTTGCGCCCATCGAACAACACCTCGGCGGACACGTGGGTCCGTGGAGCGATGTGTACGCCATCGGCGCTTCCATGTGGTCGTGCATCAGCGGCCGTCCGCCGCCGCCCGCAACCGAACGACGCATTAAAGACACCTACAAACCGGCGGCGCGCCAGTACGCCCGTCACTACTCGTCGCAATTGCTTGAGTCCATCGATTGGTGTTTGCAGTTCCACCAGCTCGACCGGCCGCAGAGTGTGCAGGCGCTGCTCGACTTTATGAACCCGCTGAGTTCCAACGAGCCCGCGCCGGCCGCAGACAGTTGGCTGACGCGCCTCGGCGCACGCCTGCCGTGGAACGAATGACATGAAATATCAGCTTGCCAGTTACAGCCTCGCCGGCGGCCGCGCCACCAATCAGGACCGCATCGTGTGCGCGGAGCGCGACAACGCCGTGCTCCTGGTGCTGGCCGACGGTCTCGGCGGCCACACGGGCGGCGCGCTCGCCGCCGAGATACTCACTCAGACCGCGCAGCACGCCTTCGAGGCGGTGCGCCAGCCGGTCATCACCAAGCCGTCGGCGTTCCTGGCGCTCACCATTATGCAGGCCCACAAGGCGATTTACGCGCATGGCCAAGTGCGCACGCCGCCGATTTCGCCGCGCACCACCTGCGTGCTGTGCCTGGTGCAGAACGGCTACGCCTACTGGGCGCACGTCGGCGACAGCCGTCTCTACCACTTCCGCGACGGCCAGGTGTTGCGCCGCACCCACGATCACACCGTCACCGAGCAGATGCGCCTCGACGGCCTGTTGAGCGAAGAAGAGATGAAGCGCCACCCGGACAAGGCGCGCCTGCTCAAGGCCGTGGGCGGACCGCACACGCCGGCCGTCAGCCTCGGCGAAGAGACCGCGTTGCAGCGCGGCGATGTGCTGCTGCTGTGCAGCGACGGTCTGTGGGAGGCGATGGAAGCCTCGGCCCTTTTCAGTTTCCTGAAATATCCGGCGCTCGACGAAGGCGTGGAGGAAATGCTGCTCACCGCCGAGAAACGCATGAAAGAGCGCGCCGACAACCTGAGCGCCATCTGCCTGCGCTGGCAGGAGGGCGTCACCGGCGCCCTGCCGCTGCAGACGACCACTATGAAAAAAGAGACCAACCACAAGAACCTGCTCGAAGACGCGCGCATCCGCACCGCCGGAATGAAGCTGCGTAAGCGTGCCGCCAAGGACATCAAGGCGGACGCGCGCAAAACCCTGGAAAACACCATCGATGAGCTTGAGGCGTTCCTGGCTCGTTTCGAGAAGAAGCCCTGAACGGCGCGCCTGACTTCTGCATCGCGCTCCGGTATGGTTGCGCCTCTTGATTGCTTCACCCTAAGGAATTCCCATGCGTCCCAGTGGCCGTGCGCCCGATGAACTGCGTCCCATCCGCTTTACCCGCCACTACACCAAACACGCCGAAGGCGCGGTGCTGATTGAATTCGGCGACACGCGCGTGCTGTGCACCGTGAGCGTCGAGGAGAAGGTGCCGGGGTTCCTCAAGGGCAAGGGCCAGGGCTGGATCACGGCCGAGTACGGCATGCTGCCGCGCGCCACCGGTAACCGCGTGCAGCGCGAGGCCGCAGCCGGCAAGCAGGGCGGGCGCACCCAGGAAATTCAACGGCTCATCGGCCGCAGCCTGCGTGCCGTGGTTGACCTGCGGCGCCTCGGCGAACGCACCCTGACGGTGGACTGCGACGTCATTCAAGCGGATGGTGGCACGCGCACCGCGAGCATCACCGGCGCGTGCGTGGCCTTGCAGGATGCGCTCAGCGTGTTGCGCGGCCGCAAGCTGCTGGCCACAGATCCACTGCGTCACATGCTGGCCTCGGTGTCGGTCGGCATCGTGCAGGGAGAGCCGATGCTCGATCTCGACTATGCCGAAGACTCCAGCGCCGAGACCGACATGAATTTCGTCATGAACGAGGCCGGCGGCTTTATCGAGATCCAGGGGACGGCGGAAGGCGCGGCCTTCAGTGTCGCACAGATGCAGGCCATGACCGCGCTCGCGCAGAAAGGCATCGCGCAACTCATCCAACAGCAGCGCGCGGTGCTGGCGCAGGATGTATGAACCGGACCATCGTGCTGGCAAGCAGCAACGCCGGCAAGCTGTGTGAATTCAGTCATCTGCTCGCCGGTCTCAATTTCGAGGTCGTGCCGCAGTCGCGCTTCAACGTCGCTGACGCCAAAGAGACCGGACTTACATTCGTCGAAAACGCCATCCTCAAGGCGCGCCACGCCGCGCGACACACCAATATGCCGGCACTGGCCGACGACTCCGGCCTGGAAGTGGATGCCTTGCAGGGCGCGCCCGGCATTTATTCGGCGCGCTACGCCGGACCGGACGCAAGCGACGCGGCAAATCTCGATAAGCTGCTCGGTCTGCTCAAGGATGTACCGGAACAAAACCGCAGCGCGCGTTTTCAGTGTGTGCTCGTCTACCTGCGCCACGCCCTCGATCCCACGCCGCTCATTTGCCAGGGCACCTGGGAGGGGCGCATCCTGCGCGAACCGCGCGGGTCGGGCGGATTTGGCTATGACCCGGTGTTCTACGTACCGACCCATTCGATAAGTGCGGCCGAGCTGTCGCCCGAGATCAAAAACTCCCTGAGCCACCGTGGCCAGGCCCTGCGTCAGCTGCTTGCCAGCCTGCCAAACCGAAGCTGATCCAGACCACGCCTCCTGCTTGAAAGGCGCCCGCGATCCGCGCTCGGAAGATCCCCGGATTTTCCTGTTTTTCATCGCTTACCCAGGCTGACCCGCTAAATCACCCAATAAACCCGGGCTGTCCAGCGCCCGTGGACGGCATGCTTTATGCAATCGCTATGGGTTAAGTGCATAAATCGCCAGCGTCTGAAATGAACCCAGCCCACGGCTTGAACCCGAAAACCGACAGCCGGCGTCCCGCCGCCGGCTGGCTGCGGGTATTCGGCGTCAACACCCTGCGCGGGCGATTCCTGTACATGGCTGGCCTGTTGCTGGCGCTGCTGGTGGTGGTGGCCTGGGTGGTAAACAAGCGGGTCAGCGAGGTGTCGGGGGACAACGCCGCCAACCTCTCCGACCGGAGCCACGTGTACGCACTCACGCGCGACCTGAGCAACAGGACGTGGGAGGCGGAACAGGCCCTGCAAAACTACATGCTGTCGCCAGCGCCGCCAACGCGCGCGAAATTCGACGCGCACTTGGCGCACCTCGCGGAAGATACCGAAAAACTCATGCAAACCGCGTGGGTGCGACGCACCACCGGCACACGCGAAAAGACCGAATCGCTGCTGCGCGATCTGCGCACGCTGCGCGGCGACGGGCCGCGCCTCATGGCATTGCGCGCCTCGCCGCTGCGGGCCTTCCCGGCAATGCCGATCATGGTCGACAAAATGCAGCCGAATGTTCAGGAGTTTTTCTCCGTCGCAACGCTGGCGCTGGACGAGGCCCGCGAACAGATTTCGCAACCGGGCCAGCCGGAAGCACAACGGCTCTTCTACGATACGCTGTACGCCTGGTCGCGCATGGTCACCGCCTTCCGGATGTTCGTGTCGAATCGGTTCGGCATCTTCGACGCATCGCCCGAGGAATCCATGGCCGCCCAGCAAGCGGTGCTCGAAGACTTTTCCGAGCGAGTGACGCGCAACCTCGCGCAGCTCACCGACATGCAGAAACGCGGCCTCCTGCAGTTCCAGCAGGAGCTATCGCTGGAACAGATGCACGCCCTGCACCGCGAATGGTATAGATCATGGGGCGATGTGAAGGCAATCTGGTCCTCGGAGAGTTGGCGCCTCGATACCCAGTTACTGCAGAACAGCGTACAACCGCTCATCGCGCGTGTCTGGAACGGCGTGCGTGAGATCGAGAAGGATGTGGATGCGAACTCGGCCGAGGACCTGTCGTTGCTCGCGCAGGTCGCCGAGCACCTCTCCGGGTCCCTGTGGCTGCTGGTGCTCATGGGTCTGGCCGTTACCGCAATCATTTTCATGGTCTTCGAGATTCAAATCCGCCGGCCGATCGCGCGCGTGGTGGCCGCGCTGCGGGCCGAGGCGGCGGGCGAGAAAAACATCGTCGTGCCGAAAACCCAGTTGATCGAAACCCAGGACCTGACACAGGCCTTCGACCACATGCGCCGCGAAGTACACATGCGCCAGGACCGCCTCAAGGCGGTGCTCGATTACTCGGTCGAGGCAATAGTCACCGTCGATGAACAAGGCGTCATCGAAGACTTCAATCCGGCCGCCGAAAAGCTGTTCGGTTATGCCGCGCTGGAAGCCATCGGCCAGAAGATCTCCCTGATCATGCCGGCGCCCGCGCGCCAGGCGCATGAAGCATATTTGCAACGCCACGGCATAACGCTTGTGAGCCGCATGCTGGGCCGCGAATTCCAGGAACTGGCGTTGCACAAGGATGGCACAACGTTCCCGGTCTCACTGCATGTCAGCGAAATGTGGGTGGACGGCCGGCGTCTGTTCACCGGCATGATGACCGACATCAGCGAACGTCAGGCGATGCTGGAACAGCTCAACGCGCGCGAACAACGCCTGCACACCATCCTCAACAACACCGCCGAGGGAATTATCACCTTCGACGAGCGGGGCAGCATCGAAGGTTTCAACCAGTCGGCCGAGAAACTGTTCGGCTGGATCGAGGCCGAAGTGACCGGCACCTCGATCGCGCTGCTCATTTCGCCGGAGGCACGCGAGAATCGCGATGGCTACATTGAGCACTTCATGCGCACCGAGGTCCAACGCCTCATCGGCCACGAGGGCGAGGTGGCCGGACGCCACAAAGACGGCGGCAGCTTCCCGATGGCGATCAAGATTACCGGCATGCGCCTGGAAAACCGGCAGAAGTACATCGCCCTGGTGTCGAACATCAGCGAGCGCAAGGCGATGATGGAAAATCTGCGCCGGCTCGCCGAGCATGACGGCCTCACGGGTCTGTACAACCGCAGCTATTTTCACGGCGAGCTGGAGCGCGTCGTGGAACGCGTGCGCCGCAATGAAACCACCAACTGCGCGTTGCTGTATATCGACCTCGACCATTTCAAGTACGTGAACGACACCCTCGGACACGCCGCCGGCGACAAGGTGTTGCTCGAAGTGGCGGGCATCCTCAACCGCCGGGTGCGCAAGAGCGATCTGGTGGCGCGCCTCGGCGGCGACGAATTTACGCTGCTGATGTACGACGTCCAGCCGGAGCAAATGGAAAAGATCGCCGACGCCTTCCGCCGCCAGTTGACCGAACACGCCTTCAGTTTCGAGGGACACCCGGTCACGATCGGCTGCTCGATCGGCGTGGCGATGATCGAGCCATCGGTGCTGTCGCCGGCCGAAATCATGTCGCACGCCGATCTCGCCTGCCATATCGCCAAGCGCAGCGGGCGCAACCAGGTGCACATCTTCGCGCCCGCGGACGCCAAGGATGTCGCCATCATGTCGCTCGACATGGGCTGGTCAGGGCGTATTCGCGAGGCCATCGAACAGAACCGCTTCGTACTCGCCTGCCAGCCGATCGTGAGCACCCGGGGGGGCGCGGTGACTACCTATGAAGTACTGATTCGCATGCTGGACGAGAACGGCGGGCTTATCATGCCGGGCGGTTTTTTGCCGACCGCCGAGCGCTTCGGCCTGTCGCTCGACATCGACCGCTGGGTGATCGTCAACGCCATCGAAACCCTTGCGGAGCAACGCCGCAGGCTGCCGGAACTGTGCTACTCCATCAACCTGTCCGCCCAGACGCTGAACACGCCCACGATCTGCGATCTGGTCCAGGAAAAATTGCGCGCCACCGGGCTCGACCCCGCCGCGATCATTTTCGAGATCACCGAAACAGCGGCCATTGCCGATCTGAGCGCCGCCGCCAGCCTGCTGGCGCGCCTGCGTGCGCTGGGCTGCCGCACCGCGCTGGACGACTTCGGCTCCGGGATGTCGTCCTTCGCCTACCTTCAGGAGCTGCCCGTGGATATTGTCAAAATCGACGGCCGCTTCGTGAAACATATCGCCACGAGCACGGTGGACAAAGCCATGGTGCGCGCCATGAACGATATCGCCCATGCCCTCGGAAAAAAAACCATCGCCGAATTTGTCGAGAGCGAAGAGGCATTTCAGATACTGATCGATCTCGGTGTCGACTTCGGCCAGGGCTACCACCTCGGGCGCCCGGATGTGGTGGCGCCGTGCAACGCCAGCGCCACGCATGCCGACGTGGCCGGTTATTGTCGAATCTGAAACTTCTCCGTCGCGGCGCGCGTGAATCTGTCACAATCTAGTGTAGTGCTTTGCAGCTGATCTACGTGTTCCGGGAAGACTCGTCCTTTGGCGGTGCACGCAAATTCGCTATCATCGACAATGATACCGTGATGGCGGTGCTCACGCCCGGGACCTTCAGCCATTTCAAGGTCTCGAACGGTGAACACGAAATCGTCGCGTACATGGCGCCGAGCCCGATCATGCACTATCGGGTCACACCGGCTCCGGGCAAGACGGTCTTCCTGTTGTGCCGTGTGGGCTATACCAGCGGCATGTTCATCGAACCTCTCGACGCACAACGCGCGCACGAGCTGATGTCCAGCTTCAAATACACGGAGATCGAGGTCAAGGGCGAAAAGGCCAAGATGGATTACAGGCAATATTACGACAAACTCTACAAGTAGCCTGCGTTGTCAAATCGTTTAACAACGGTCATGCCGGTACCGGCATGACCGTTTTTTTCGCCGCACGGAACCTACGGTGACCTCCCGGAGGATCGATGCATCGATGCGCTGCTCCCAATCTCGAAACAAAGCGCAAGGTTTTCTCGATAAATTCTCATGTTTTTGCATACGGTCATCGCCGCTTTGGATGGACTGTCGTTCGTCAGGACATCCTTTCATCATCCACAACGACACGCCGCGCCGCCTCCCAGCCGAGCAACGCCTTCTTGCGTGTGCGACCCCAGCGGTACTCACCGAACGCACCGGTCTTGCGGATCACACGATGACAGGGAATCAGGAAGGCAATCGGGTTACGTGCGATGGCACTGGCCACGGCACGGGTCGCCCTGGGCGCTTCAATCCGGGCGGCAAGGTCTTCGTAGCAGACCACTTTCCCGCTGGGTATGCGCAGCAGTGCTTGCCATACCTTGACCTGAAAATTGCTGCCTTGTACCAGCAGATCGAAACGCTCGCCCGCCAGCCGCTGGGCGGGGAATAAGCGTGCCGCCACCGCTTGCGTGGCGCGCGGCTGCAAGCGCCAGCGTGCCGCAGGCCAATGTCTCTGCAGACCGGCGAGCACCGCGTTGCGACTCGCCGGGGCCACGAACTCGATGGCGCAGATGCCGCGCCCGGTTGTCGCCAGGACAAATTCACCAAACGGGCTCGGGTGGAAACCATACTGGATGTGCAGATTCGCGCCCTCGTCCTGAATTTCTCCGGGCGTCACGGCGTGCAGCGTGACCAACAGGTCGTGCAAACGACCGGCACTCGACAGTCCAGCCGCGTCGCTCACCTCCAGCACCGTGCGCGACTCGCGCAGCAGATCGCGGGCAAACTCGGCCGTCAGCACCTGCAGGAAGCGCTTCGGGCTAATGCCGGCCCAGCGCCGAAACAAGCGTTGAAAATGGTACTCGCTCAAGTACACCTGCGCCGCCACCTCGGCGAGCGACGGTTGCGCGCGAAAGTTCGTCTCGAGATAGCGAATGGTCTTCTCGATACGCGCGTAATCCGATTCGGCCATAGCGGTGCCTGAGCGTCTTGTCCGGCCACCATCATAGTCAGCGCACACCGCCCGCCACAACCCGGTTCTTGCGGTTGTATGTGGGCACGATGGTAATATTAATACCGGTCCCGACGTGCCATCCGCGATGTTTCAATTCACCGCTCTGCCACCGCTGGCGCTCTACGTCCATTTTCCCTGGTGCGTGCGCAAGTGCCCCTACTGCGACTTCAACTCGCACGAGCGGCATGGTGAAATTCCTGAGGAACGCTACATCGATGCCTTGCTCGCCGATCTGGAGTCCGACCTGCCGCGCGTCTGGGGCCGGCCGGTGCGTTCGATTTTTCTCGGTGGCGGCACGCCCAGTCTGTTTTCGCCAGAGGCAATTGAACGCCTGCTTGCCGGTGTGCGCGCACGCGTGGCGCTGGTTCCGGACGCGGAAATTACGCTTGAGGCCAACCCCGGCACTGTCGAGACCGAACGTTTCCGCGGTTACCGCGCGGCCGGCGTGAACCGGCTGTCGATCGGCATTCAGAGCTTTCAGCCTGAACAATTGCAAAAGCTCGGGCGCATCCACGGACGCGACGAGGCGCTCGCTGCCGCCCAGGCGGCGCGCGCCGCCGGCTTCGACAATTTCAATCTCGATCTTATGTTCGGCCTGCCGCAACAAACACTCGATGAAGCGCTTGCCGATCTGCGCACGGCGCTGGCGCTCCACCCCGCGCATCTTTCGGTTTACCAGCTCACGCTCGAACCGAACACCCTTTTTCATGCCCAGCCGCCGGAGTTGCCGGATGAAGACGTGCTGGCGGCCATGCAAGAAGCGCTGCAAGCAGAGTTGGCGGACTCGGGCTTGGCTCAGTACGAAGTCTCGGCATACGCACACGCCGGCTACCGTTGCCGGCACAATCTCAACTACTGGCAGTACGGTGACTATCTCGGCATCGGCGCCGGTGCACACGCCAAGATCACGGATGCGGACGGCGTCACACGGTTGTGGAAAGTGAAACAGCCACGCGACTACCTTGAAACGGCCGGGACCCCGGCTGGGCTCGGCGGCGAACAGCGGCCGGGCCGGGACGAGGTGGCCTTCGAATTCATGCTCAACGCCCTGCGTCTGACGCAGGGTGTGCCCGCCATACTCTTCAGCGAACGCACCGGACTCGATCCCGCCTGCCTGCGCAAACCGCTAACCCGGGCCATGGCGCGCGGCCTGCTCGAACCGGGCCTTGGGCACATCCGGCCGACGCCGCTCGGGCGACGCTTCTTGAACGATCTCGTTGCATTGTTCCTTCCCGAGGCGACGCGCTGACGAACGGGGTACGCCCTTCGATATGTGGTGTAGCGTACACAGTGAACTGCGTTTTTCTGTTACGCTCGCTTTGCTACAATCCCGGGTGGTTCCGGTACGCACACACCGCGAACGCAGCACGCTTCACCACCAACCCGGCAACCCCAGACGTAAATATTCTGAAAACCACAAACAGGAGCACCATGAAAACCTCAACTCTCGTTATGATTCTGACACTCGCCGCGGGCCTCGCCGCGGCCGGCACGGCGCAGGCGGCAGGAAAGATTTATATCGGCGGCAAGGTCGGCATCGTGGATGCCGATTCCGGCGTCACGGGAGTAGGCTTCGACCCTGCCATCGCGGTCGGCGTCTACGGCGGTTTCAATTTACTCGGCAAGGATTCGCAGTTCGCGGCTAACCTCAACGGCGGCACACTGGCCGTGGAAGGTGAGGCGACCCTGACCGTCGTGAAGGGCGACGCCGGTCTGGCAGGAGACTGGGACATCACCAGTTTTGGTGCGTTTGCCGCCTACCGCCATCCGCTCACCAACTATTTCTATCTCAAGGGCAAGGCCGGGCTGGTGCATTTCACCATCGACACCGATTTCATCCCGGCTGCGGGAGACACGACGAACACGCTGGCTATAGGAATCGGCGCCGGCTGGAAGGTTGGTCCCGGAAGCCTCGAAGCCGAGCTCGCCACATACGGGAGCGATGTCCGCATGCTGAGCGTCGGTTTCCACATGAACTTCTGATATTTGTGCACGCCTCAATAAAACCCGGCCTTGCGCCGGGTTTTTTTATCTCCAGGGATGGAGTGTATGCCGGTCGCTCTCGGCTCCTGCCTGCCGCGACACTTCCCACGTCCCTGTGGGTCGCGTGAGCGGCCGCTCTTGCGCATCCTGCGCTCGGCCGCTTCGGGCTCCTGCCCTCTCGCGGCATTACTACGTC
>CAYJBG010000055.1:0-11549 GCA_964368085.1 uncultured Acidiferrobacterales bacterium
TCCTGTACACGCCCGACCTCACTTCGGCGCTGGATGGCATCACGCGCCTGACCATCATGCAGCTCGCGGGTGAACTCGGTATCAAGGTCGTGGAGAAGCGTATTACCCGCGACGAGGTGTACATCGCCGACGAGGCGTTCTTCACCGGCACCGCCGCCGAAGTCGCGCCGATCCGCGAACTCGACGGTCGCAAGATCGGCATCGGAAAGCGTGGCCCGATCACGGATAAATTGCAGACCCTGTACTTCGATATCGTGCACGGCCGCAACGGCCAGCACCCGGAGTGGTTGACGCTCGTTCAATAGAGGTAGGGTGCGCAAGCGCACCCTACGAAGGATGAAAGCCATGGCCAGCACTCAAACAAAACCGGCGACGGAAATACCGGCGAATGCGCAGAACCGTTACGAAGTAACGCGCGCCGATCTGCCCGTGCACTGCCCGATGCCGGGCATGAGCCTGTGGAACTCACACCCGCGCGTATTTTTACCGCTTGAAGAAAACGGCGAAGCGCGTTGCCCGTATTGCGGGGCGATGTACGTGCTCAGGCGTGATTGAACACAGCACCCGCGCCGTTGTCGTCTGGGCGTTCACCGACGGCAAGGCCGGTCACGAAAATCAAACGCGCGGGCTGCTCGCCGCACTAGCCCGCAGCCACCCGGTGGATGCACGTTGGATCCATGTTCCCGCCTACGCCTCGATACTCTCCAGCCTCATGACCCGCCGTTTTCTGCCCGGCGGCGGAAAAACTGCTCCTGCGTTTGTCCCCGGAGGGACGGCTTCGCGCTCCGCACTTCTGCCCTCCATGGATGGAGTAATGCCGCGTGAGGGCAGGAGCCCGAAGCGGCCGCCATCCATGGCGGTCGCCGGTCTGCCGCCACCCGATCTCCTGATCGGCGCCGGGCATCGTACCCATCTGCCACTGCTGGCCGCGCGCCGCGCGCACGGTGGCCGCACGGTGGTGCTCATGAAGCCGTCGCTGCCGCGCGCGTGGTTCGACCTGTGTGTGATCCCGGAGCACGACGATGTGCAGGGACACACAAGCGCGGCCGGCGTGGAAAGCAACAATGTGTTCACTACGCGCGGCGCACTCAACCCGGTAGAGCCGGGCCGGAAAAATGAGCGCGCCGGACTGATACTGATCGGCGGGCCGTCGCGGCACCATGGCTGGAGTGAAAACGATATCCTCAGCCAGATCGAGACCGTCATTGCCGGCGTTGGTGACATCGATTGGACGCTGACCACTTCGCGCCGCACGCCATCTTCCACCACGACGCGTCTGCGTGCGCTAACGTACAAGAATCTCACGGTGGTTCCGGTGGCCGAGACCGGACCCGGCTGGCTGTCGCAACGCTTGGCGACCGCTGCGCAGGCGTGGGTCACGGAGGACAGTGTGTCCATGGTCTACGAAGCACTGACCGCCAACGCCGCGACCGGTGTGCTCAACGTGCCGTTGAAGCGTGCATCCCGCATTGCGCGCGGTATCGCCAGACTCACCCGCGATGGCCTCGTGACAAGCTTTGCCGATTGGCAGCGCGGCCAAAAACTTAGCGCACCCGCCGCGCCCTTCAATGAAGCCGCGCGCGTGGCAGCCTGGATCGGTGAAAAATGGTTAAGCGCCTGACCGTGGTGCAGATGTTGCCGGCGCTGGAATCGGGCGGCGTGGAGAAGGGTACGCTTGAGGTCGGCCGCCATCTGGTGCAGAACGGTCATCGCTCAATCGTCATCTCGGCCGGCGGGCGCATGGTGGCGCAGCTTGAACATGAAGGCAGCGAGCACCTGACCTGGCCGGTGGGCGCCAAGCGCCTCACGACGCTGCGCTATATATGGGAAGTGCGCGAGTTCCTGGCGCGCGAGCGGCCGGATATTCTGCATCTGCGCTCGCGCCTGCCGGCATGGGTCGGTTACCGGGCGTGGAAGGGTTTGCCGGCGCTGTCGCGCCCGCATCTCGTCACCACCGTACACGGACCGTACACGCCCGGGCGCTACTCATCGGTCATGGTGCGCGGCGAACGTGTGATCGCGATCTCGGACATGATCCGCGCACACATATTAAGGAATTACCCGTGGGTGGATCCGTCTATCATTCGCATCATTCCACGCGGCGTGGACCCGCAGACCTATCCGCACGGTTACCAGCCGCCGGCCGAGTGGCTCGCCAAGTGGCGCGCGCAGTATCCCGGGCTCGCAGGAAAATACATAATCACCTTGCCGGGCCGACTCACGCGCTGGAAGGGGCAGGAGGATTTCATTCGCATTATCGCCGGACTCAAACAGCGCGGCCTGCCGGTGCACGGCGTGCTGGTGGGTGATGCGCACCCGCGCAAGCAGTATTACGCCGACGAGTTGCGCGCGCAGGCGCGCGCCGCCGGCGTGCAGGCGGACATCACCTTCACCGGCCATCGCAGCGACGTGAAGGAAATCATGGCGGTATCGAATGTTGTGCTGTCGCTGTCGCTCGACCCGGAGGCGTTCGGGCGCGTGTCGCTGGAAGCGCTCACGCTCGGCGTGCCGGTCGCGGCCTACGACCACGGCGGTGTCGCCGAACAGCTCGCCGCTGTCTTTCCGCAAGGGCGCGTACCGGTCGGTGACGTCGCTGCCGCCGTGAAGAAAATCGCACAGTGGACCACAGCGCGCCCGGCGGTACCGGACCATCACCCGTTCACGCTCGAGCGCATGTTGAACTCCACGCTGGGGGTCTATCTTGAATTGGCAGACAATTAAGAATCTCGGCCACGTCCAGATCGGTGTTTTTCTGGCCCTGCTGATCGTCGCGGTCATGCCCAACTTCGGTCTCAAACACGGTGTCAGTCCGGCACTGCCGAGCGGTCTGCTCGCACTGCTCGGCGGTTGGCTGGTGTGGAAGCAGCGTGCGGCAGTGTTCGCGGCGCCGTCCACGCATCGCTTGACCATCGTATTCGCCTTGCTGTTGGTGCCGGCGTTGATCTCGATTCCGGCTTCGTACGACATGCGTTACTCGTTCAATGTCGCCGGGGCGCTGGTGGCGTATTACTTCGCCGGCCTGGCGCTGGTGCGGGTGTTGCGCGGCGACGCCGAACGCGCGTGGCTCGCGACGTGGATCCTGTTCGTGCTCGCGTTCTGGGTCGTGGACAGCATGATCCAATATCTGTTTGGGTCCGATCTGTTTGGTATCCCGGTCACGGGCGACCTGCGGATCCTGGGCCCCTTCAAGGATTCGCTGCGCCAGCCGACGCTGATCGCACTGCTCCTGCCGGTCGCACTCTGGGTGTTGCTGCGCAAGGGTGCGTTGCCGGCCGTTCTTTTCTTCATCGCCGCCGGTTTCATCGCCACGCTCGGCGCTGTGCGCATGGTGCTGGTGATGCTGGCGATCGTCGCCGCGGGTTTCTATTTAAAGTTGCCGCGCTGGCGCTTCAAGATTCCCGCCGCGCTGCTGGCGAGCGCGATTGTGCTGGTGGCAATCGGTCTGACACCGGCGATGAAAGAACGCATGAATCGTCTGACCGAAATCCGAGACACAAAATTCGAGACCATCGATCATGTTCTGAGTACGCGCGCCACGATCTGGGAGACCGCGAGCCACATGCTGCTCGCCCGTCCGCTGACCGGCGTCGGCGCCGGCGCCTTCGCCAAGGCGTATGACGACCATGCCACGCGTCCGAACGATATCTATCGCGGCGGCGCTGTGAAGGTGTATCACGCCCACCAGGTGTATTTCGCCATGGGCGCCGAAACCGGGTGGCCGGGCCTCATCGGTCTGCTGGTTGCCATTGGCTTGTGCGTGAAATGGTATTGGGCCGCAGCACTGCAAAGGCGCGACCAGGCATGGCCCTGTGCGCTCGGCCTGATTGTCTATTTCTTTCCGCTCAATACCCAGCCGCCGCTCTATCACGGCAACTGGCTGTTCCCGGTAATACTGCTGATGTTTGCCACGTTTCTGGCGGCCCTGGATGGAGAGCCATTCACAAAAGACACGATCGTGCCGGGACGGGGATGATGCGGCCTATCTATAAATGAGGAAGTATCGATGAAGAAGGCACTGAAAGAGCTGAGCCGTACCCTGCGCATCCCGTTCAACCGCTATTTCGCATTCCGGCGGCTGAGGAAATATCACGCCGCACCGCGCAACATTGAAGAAACCGTGGACTGGGCGATGCGCTTCGGGCGTTACGGCTACTTCACGATTCACACTTTGCAGAAGCGTTCCGAAATCATTGCCCTGGCTAGGGCCGTCGCGGCGCTTAAGCCTGCGATCATTCTCGAAATCGGCACGGCGCGCGCCGGCACCCTGCTGATCTGGTCGAGTCTCGCGGCGGAGAAGGTCATCACCTGCGACCTCGTGCACCGCGACGCACAGCGGCCGTTGCTCGAGGCATTGCCGCCGCCGGGCTCGAAATGCAAAGTGAGGCTGCACACCGGTAACTCGCACGAGGCGGGGTTCAAACAACGCGTCGCGCGGGAACTCGGTGGCCGGAAAGCAGACTTCCTGTTTATCGACGGCGACCACACCGAGTCCGGTGTTGCCCGGGACTACAATGACTACAGGGAGTTCGTGCGCCCGGGCGGAATCGTCGCGTTCCACGATATCATCGAGAACCAGCCGTTTCCCGGCAACCAGGTGTATCACTTCTGGAAGAAGCTGAAGCCGGGTCAGGTCGTTGAGGAATTCATCGACGATCCGAAGCAGTGCGGTTTCGGCATCGGTATCATCCGCGTGCCGAAGTGAGGGGCAGCGCGGCAAGCGCCGCCTGCAGCTGGCGCCGGATCGCGCCTGCCGAAAAAAACATCTCGTAGCTTGTGCGCGCGTCGCCGCCGAGTGCGGCGAGCCGGTCCGGATGGCGCGCGAGTTCTGCGACGCTTGTGGCCAGCGCCGCGCTGTCGCCGGCCGGTACCCAGCGGATGCCGCTGTTCCCGCTTTCAATCAGCCCGGCCGGATAAGCCGGTGCGCGACAGGTAATGAGCGGCTTGCCGCAGGCCAGCGCCTGGAACACCTTGTTCGGGATCACGCGTTGCGCCTTGGGCGTCGCCCCAAACACGCCGAGCAGAATGTCGGCGCGCCGGATGCGTGCCGGCAGTTGCTCATACGGCAGCCAATTCTCGAAGACGACATTTGCAAGTCCCTGCGCATTCTGCTTGCAGGTTTCGAGCAATGGGCCGTTACCCAGCAGCACCCAGCGCACCGCCGGGCCTTGATAGGCACGCGCTGCATCAACGATCACGTCCGCGCCCTGCAACGCAATGAAACTACCATAGAACAGTACTTCGATGGGCGCACCCGGCGCATGGGACGGCGCCGGCCGGAACACTGCTCCTGCGTTTCCGGCACTTCCGCCATCCATGGCGGTCGGAATGAACAGCGACTCTTCCGCGCCGACATACACCACGTGCAGTTTCGCGCGCTCGACGCCAAGGGTGTCGGCGAAAAAACGCAGGTGTTCCGGGGTATCGGCCAGCACGACGTCGGCGTTGCGCAAAAGTTTCTTTTCTCCGTGCAGCAGGTGTTTTGCCTTGGTGCTGTCCTCGGGAAATTTGGCGCGCTCGAACACCTGCTTGTCGTAGGCGCTGATGAGCGGGTCGATGAGCAGCGGAATAGCATGACGGCGGGCGTAGCGGGCCGCCGCCGCGATGTCGCGCTGCCGGAAGCAGGGTACATGCACCAGATCGGCCGACAGCGGACGGCGCAGCAGCGCTTCCACATCGCCGAGCGGACTGAGCAACGGATGGAAGTCGGCAACCCGCCAGCCGAGTGCGGTGTAGACCTGACGCAGGGTACGGTTGCGCGAGTAGTCGGGGTCGAAGCGGCCCCACCAGAGTACCGCCTTGGTGCTCATCGAATGAATCCCTACTTCGTTCGTCCTGTCATATTTTCCGTCTCGTTATTGCGGCGTGCCAGTTGAAAGCGTTCGCGCGTCTTGGCCAGGCGAATAAAGCGCTGGAAGGCGTACATGTAGCTGATCAGGACGCCGTCGATGCCGTTGACGAATTCGCGGCGCAGAATGAAACACTTGAGGAACGCCAGCGGCGGCGTGAACAGCAGCGTGAGCCACGACGGATTGCGGCCCTTGCGGAAGCGGTCCTCGGCCTGGGCGCTGGAATACGAGTTGACCTTGTCGACATGGTGGCGGAAGGAACGGAACGAGCGATGCCAGAAACGGCCGCGCAACCGTCCGGTTTTTCCCTGACGAACCTCGACCGTGTCGTGCACCGGACTGTCCTTGTAGCCGGCCCGGTCCTTGCGGTACAGCCGCAGCCAGTCACTGGTCGGCGCCCACGGGTGCGGGCGCTCGTGGAAATTGTAGAGTTCGGTGCGCAGCATGCGATAGGCCGAGCACGCCGGCTCGCCATTCGCGAACAGCGCGATGATCTCGTCGCGCAGCCCGGGGCTGATCTCCTCGTCGGCGTCGAGATTGAGCACCCAGGTGTTGCGGCACAGACTTTCACCGTACACTTTCTGCGGGCCGTAGCCGGTCCAGGCGCGGAAGCGGGTCTGCGCGCCGAGCGACTCGCTGAGTTTGATCGTGTCGTCGTCGCTGCCGCTGTCGATGACGTGCACTTCGTCCACCCAATCGCGCACACTCGCGATCGCCGTAGTGATGCGGTCAGTCTCGTTCTTGGCGATGATGAAGGCGGAGACAGGAAGTTTCTTCATGGGACGTCGATCCATGGCGACTGTCGCTTCAGGTCGGGCCTGCCGGACACTTGTCCGGCAGGCCCCATTGTTCCGGACATCCGCGCAGCAGCCAGGCGATCTGGATTCCGTAAACCATAAATCGCTCGCGCACGGAACGCACCGTTCCGAGGGTCACCAGCATCGCGGCCAGCTGCACGCCGGCATTGAGCAATAGGCGCAGCACACGGTAAAACGATATCAGAATAGCCACAATCCGCGGCATGGTCTTGCGATAGAAAATCAGACGCGAGCGCAGCATTTCGATCTGCGCGCCACGCCGCATGCCGCGCGTGCTTGCCCCCTTCAAGTGAGTGATACGCGCCGCCGGTTCAACCAAAACCTTCCACCCGTATGTGCGCAGACGGTGGCACCACTCGGTTTCCTCGAAATAGAAGAAGAAGTCGTTGTCGAGCGAGCCGGCCTCGCGGATCGCCGCGGCACGCACGGCGATGCAGGCGCCCACCACGCTTTCGACTTCGGTAAGCCCGTTCACGGTAGGCACACGCGGCGTGCGCCGCAGAAAACCCAGGCCCAGCTCATCGAGTGCCGCCGGAATGCGCCCGGCGGAGCGCTGCGCCCCGCCCTCGGCGTCGAACAGTTGTCCGGCCACGATCGCCGCGCGCGGCTGTGTCCGGAACACTGCCTCGAAGCGTTCGAGCGCATTGGGTGCGAGAAAGGCATCGTTGTTGAGCAGCAGGATGAATTCGCCCTGTGCACGCGCGATCGCCTGGTTATTGGCGCGCGCAAAGCCGTTGTTGCAGGCGTTGCGGATGAGTTGCACATGCGGGAAGGCGGCCGCGATCTGTTCGGGCGAACCGTCGCTGCTGCCGTTGTCCACCACGAAGATTTCGTCGCGCGCGCTGTCGCAGGCGGCATGCAGGGCGGTGAGCGCCTTGCGCAGCATCTCAACGCCGTTCCTGTGTACAATAATAATCGAGAAGCGTCGGGGCATTGTTTTGGCCATGCCGGAACGGCGCCAGTGTACCAGATTCATTTTCCGCCGCCCGGTCGGGCCGGCAGCGGGCAACCGGGAGCAAGCGTGCGGTTCATTTATAGCCTTCTTTTGTATCTGCTGGCGCCGTGGGTGCTGACGCGCCTCGCTTGGCGCGGCTTGCGAAACCGCGGCTATTGGCAGCGCTGGGGAGAGCGTTTCGGTTTCGTGCCGCGCCTGGAAGGCCCGGTAATCTGGTTGCATGCCGTGTCGGTGGGCGAGGTACGCGCGAGCGCGCCACTGGTCAAGGCGTTGGCGCGCGATTACCCGGGGCACAGGATCCTGATTACCACCATGACGCCAACCGGCTCGGCCACGGTGCGCGACCTGTTCGGCGATTCGGTCGCGCACAGCTACGTACCTTATGATTTGCCCACGGCAGTGTGGCGTTTCCTGAATCGCACCCGTCCGCGGCTCGCACTGATTATGGAAACCGAGCTCTGGCCGAACCTGTTTCACCAGTGTCGCGCGCGCGGTATCCCGCTCATCCTCGCCAATGTGCGCATGTCGGAAAAGTCGGCGCGCGGTTATCGGCGCGTAGCGTCGCTGGCACGCGCCACCCTCGGCAAAGTACGCCGGGTTGGCGCGCAGTCGCAGGCGGATGCGCAACGCATGGTTGCGCTGGGCGCTGCACCGGACGCCGTGCGGATCACAGGCAGCATCAAGTTCGAGATGCACCTGCCGGACGATCTCACCACGCAGGCCGGAACTCTGCGTGCCGGCCTCGGCAAACGCCCGGTGTGGATCGCGGCCAGCACCCGCGCCGGCGAAGAAGAACAAGTGCTCGACGCCTTTGCACTTCTGCGTCAGTCGTCGCCAGAATTGCTGCTGGTGCTGGTGCCGCGTCATCCGGAGCGTTTCGATGCGGTGGCGAAGCTTTGTCGCCAACGCGGCTTTGCGATCGAGCGGCGCAGCGCGCGCCGGGACCGCGTCGCCCCCGAGACCGCCATTCTGCTCGGCGACACCATGGGCGAGCTGCTACTGTTTCATGCGGCGGCGGATGTGGCGTTCATCGGCGGCAGTCTGGCGCCGCTCGGTGGCCAAAACCTGCTCGAGGCCGCGGCCGTCGGCACGCCGGTGGTGTTCGGTCCGCACATGTTCAACTTTACGGAGATCAGCCGCATGACCATCGAGCAAGGCGCCGGCCGCCAGGTGCGTGATGCCGCGGAACTTGCCAGTGTCGTGGCCGATTACCTTAAGAACCCGGAAGCGCGCCGCGCCGCCGGCGCCGCCGGACGTGCAATGGTGGAAGAGAATCGTGGCGCGCTCGAACGGACCCTGGCGCTCGTGCGACGCGCGTTTGAGGAAAGCAAGCCCGCACAAGATTAGCCATTCTAGGAAAGCAAGCCTGCACAAAACTAACCATTTATACACTGACACGACGGCGCGCGCCCAGTTCATAACGGCTATTTTAGTGCGAGCGTGCCTTCCCTGGAGGCCGCAATCCCGGTTCCGGTACGGCCCGGCGGTCGGCCGGAAAACTGCTCCTGCGTTTGTCCCCGCAGGGACGGCTGCGCGCCCGGCACTTCCGCCATTCATGGCGGTCGCGTCGCCTCCCCCCGGCTTTCCTGTTAAAATCCGCCGCGTCGATACAGGGTTCCCCGGCATGTCCCACAAGCAGGAAAGGCAATTCGGTTTTCTGTTCACCTTTGTATTCGTGCTCGTGTCCTTCTGGCCGCTGTGGCCGCTGCACGCGCCAAATCTCTACTGGCTGGCCGGCGCCGGCGCCTGGCTGGCGGCTGCGTTGATCTATCCGAAGATGCTCACGCCGCTCTACAAAGCGTGGATGGCCTTCGGCCATGTGCTCGGCTGGATCAATGCGCGCATTATTCTTGGGTTGGTATTTTTCGCGGTCGTCATGCCCATCGGCCTCGTCATGCGCCTGTTCGGCAAGGATTTTCTCGGAATGCGCCCGAACCGTACCGGCAGTTACTGGGTCAAGCGCGGCCAGAAACTCACCCCTCAATCCATGCGGAATCAATTCTGATGATCGATTTTCTGAAAGAGCTGTGGGCGTTCATGCGGGCACGCAAGAAGTTCTGGTTGCTGCCGATCATTATCATCCTGCTGCTGCTCGGCGGCCTGCTGGTCCTCGCCCAAGGCAGCGCCGTGGCGCCGTTTATTTATACCCTGTTCTGACCAACTCCCCCTCTCCCTCCGGGAGAGGGATGGGGTGAGGGAATCGATTCCGACCATGCTTTGTCTTGGAATTTCCGCCTATTACCACGACAGCGCCGCCGCCCTCATCGAGGACGGCCGCATTGTCGCGGCTGCGCAAGAGGAGCGCTTCTCGCGCAAGAAACACGACGCGGGTTTCCCGGCGCATGCCGTGCGCTACTGTCTGGCGGAAGGAAAGGTTGGTCTTAAGGACATCGATCAGATTGTCTTCTACGACAAACCGTTCCTCAAGTTCGAGCGTCTGCTCGAAACCTACGTGGCGTTCGCGCCGCGGGGCTTCGGCCAGTTCGTGAACGCCATGCCGGTGTGGCTGAGGGAAAAACTGTTCCAGAAGACCGAACTCGCCAAACACCTGAAGGAATTCGATCCGGCGTTCAACGCCGCCGGCAAGCTGCTGTTCTCCGAGCACCATCTGTCGCACGCGGCCTCGGCGTTCTATCCGTCGCCGTTCGAGAATGCGCTGATTCTGACCATGGACGGCGTCGGCGAATGGGCCACGACCTCGGTGATGAAGGGCGAGGGCAACAAGATCACGCCGCTCAAGGAAATCCACTTCCCGCACTCGGTTGGTCTCCTGTACTCGGCCTTCACCTACTTCACCGGCTTCAAGGTGAACTCCGGCGAGTACAAGCTCATGGGCCTTGCGCCGTACGGCAAGCCGGTATACGCCGATCTCATCCGCGAGCACCTGGTCGATATTCACGACGACGGTTCGTTCCATCTCGACATGCGGTATTTCAATTACTGCACCGGTCTCACCATGACCAACCGGCGCTTCGACCGCCTGTTCGGCCGCAAGCCGCGTCCGGCGGAAGACCAGATCACCCGGAGCGACATGGACCTGGCCGCCTCGATCCAGCTCATCACCGAAGAGATCGTGCTCAAGCTCGCCACCCATCTGCGCCAGGAATACCGGCTGCCGAACCTGTGCCTGGCCGGCGGCGTGGCGCTCAACTGCGTGGCCAACGGCAAGCTGCTGAAAGCGAAAATCTTCGACAACCTGTGGATCCAGCCGGCCGCGGGCGACGCCGGCGGCGCGCTCGGCGCGGCGCTCATCGGCTATCACCTGTTCGCCGGCAAAGTACGCAAGAGCGTGCAGCGCGATGCCATGCAGGGCAGTTACCTTGGCCCGAGCTACGCGGACAGCGACATCAAGACCCGCTTCGACCGTCTCGGCGCGAAGTATCACCAACTCAGCGAAGACGCGCTCCTCGATGCCGGCGCCAAGGCCTTGGCCTCGGAAAAAGTCCTGGGCTGGTTCCAGGGCCGCATGGAGTTCGGCCCGCGCGCGCTCGGCGGGCGTTCGATTCTCGGCGACTCGCGCTCGGCCAAGACCCAGTCGGTGATGAACCTCAAGATCAAATACCGCGAGTCATTCCGGCCGTTCGCACCGTCGGTACTGCGCGAGGATGTGGCTGAGTACTTCGACCTGAACGGTGACAGTCCTTATATGTTATTGGTCGCCCCGGTGGCCGAGAAACGCCGCAAGCCGCTGTCCGCCGAAGACAGCAAGAAGTTCGGCATCGAGTTGCTCAACGTGCCGAAGTCCGACCTGCCGGCGATCACCCACGTGGATTACTCGGCGCGCATCCAGACCGTGCACGCCGACACCAACCCGCGCTACCACAGGCTGATTTCCAACTTCAAAAAGCTCACCGGCTACAGCGTGGTGGTGAATACCTCGTTCAACGTGCGCGGCGAGCCGATCGTGTGCACGCCGGAAGACGCGTTCCG
>CAYJBG010000056.1:0-11318 GCA_964368085.1 uncultured Acidiferrobacterales bacterium
ACCAGCCCCGATCAGATCGAGACCATCAAGGGCGTCATCAAGGACATCGAAAAGAAAGTGGTGCGCGGGCGCATTATCGCCGGCGAGCCGCGCATCGACGGCCGCAACACCACCACCGTGCGCCCGATTGTCATTCGCACCGGCGTGCTGCCGCGCACCCACGGCTCGGCGCTGTTCACGCGCGGCGAGACCCAGGCGCTGGTGGTCACCACCCTCGGCACCGGCCGCGACGCGCAGATCATCGACGCCCTCGAAGGCGAGCGCAAAGAGCCGTTCATGCTGCACTACAACTTCCCGCCGTCCTGCACCGGTGAAACCGGCCGCGTCGGTTCGCCGAAGCGCCGCGAAATCGGCCACGGGCGTCTCGCCAAGCGCGCCATGATCGCGGTGCTGCCGGACATGGCCACGTTCCCGTACATACTGCGCGTGGTGTCGGAGATCACCGAGTCGAACGGTTCCAGTTCCATGGCCAGCGTGTGCGGCGCGTCCCTGTCGCTCATGGACGCTGGCGTGCAGATCAAGGCGCCGGTGGCGGGTATCGCCATGGGCCTGATCAAGGAAGAAAAAGGTTTTGCGGTGCTCACCGACATCCTCGGCGACGAAGATCATCTCGGCGACATGGACTTCAAGGTGGCCGGCACGGCGGAAGGCGTCACTGCGCTGCAAATGGACATCAAGATTGAAGGCATTAACAAGGAGATCATGGATGCGGCCCTGAAGCAGGCCAAGGACGCGCGCCTGCACGTGCTCAAGATCATGCACGAGGCGATCGCCGCGCCGCGCACCGAGTTGTCCGAGTTCGCACCGCGCATCATTACCTTCAAGATCAACCCGGAGAAAATCCGCGACGTCATCGGCAAGGGCGGGTCTGTCATCCGCGCGCTGAGCGAGGAGACCGGCACCCACATCGACATCGAAGACGACGGCACCATCAAGATCGCCTCGGTGGACAACGCCGCCGGCCAGGAAGCGCGCCGCCGCATCGAGCAAATCACCGCCGAGGTTGAAGTCGGCACGATCTACATCGGCAAGGTCGCCAAGCTCATGGACTTCGGCGCGTTCGTCACCATTCTCCCGGGCAAGGACGGTCTGGTGCACATCTCGCAGATCTCGAACGAGCGCGTCGAGAACGTCAGCGACAAGCTCTCCGAAGGCGACACCGTCAAGGTCAAAGTTCTCGAAGTCGACCGCCAGGGCCGCATCCGCCTGTCCATGAAGGCCGTGGAAGAAAAAGAGCACGCCTGATCCGGGCCGTTGTTTCTGCATCAAAAAAGGAGCCGATGGCTCCTTTTTTTACCTTTTATCCCCTCTCCCTCTGGGAGAGGGTTAGGGTGAGGGCCGGGTGTATCGCCTCCGGCGATGCTTGAACGGCTTTGATGCCACTCGCCGCGCGGCGGCAGGTTACTCTTCTCTGCTCGTGCAAAGAAGAATGCTGAATTCAACTATCAACCGCAACCACGACCCGACTCGTGGTTGCGGTTGATAGTTGAATTCGGGAGTTTCCTTAGCGGTCGGGCCAGTAAAAGCGCCTTGCCTGGGCGGGGCACCCAGGAATATAGTGCCCAGCACGATAAGAGCACTGGCGGGGTCATCCGTCGGCACCGCCACCGGTCAGCAAGAGCCGCCATGCCACAAATACTCGAAGCCATGCACCGCCGTTCGCTCGCCGACCCGGAGGGATTCTGGGGCGATGCCGCCGAGGCCCTGCGGTGGGAACGCAAGTGGGAGCGTGTGCTGGACGATTCGCGTAAGCCGTTCTACCGCTGGTTCAGCGGCGGCCGCCTCAACACCTGTTACAACGCGCTCGACCGGCACGTCGACGCCGGGCACGGCGAGCGGGCGGCGCTGATTTACGACAGCCCGGTCACGCAAACGATCAAGTCCTACAGCTACCGCGAACTGCGCGACGAGGTCGCGCGCTTTGCCGGCTGTCTCGTCGCCCAGGGCATCACGAAGGGCGATCGCGTCATTATCTATATGCCGATGGTGCCGGAGGCGGTGGTCGCCATGCTGGCCTGCGCGCGCATCGGCGCGATCCATTCGGTGGTGTTCGGCGGCTTCGCGGCCGCTGAGCTGGCCAAGCGCATCGACGACGCCGCTCCGAAGCTGATCGTCACGGCGTCGTGCGGAATCGAACCGAACCGCGTGATCGAATACAAGCCACTGCTCGATGAAGCCATCAGGCTCGCTACCGCCAAACCCGGGCGCTGTATCGTCCTGCAACGCCCACAGGCGCATGCATCGATGGTCGCCGGGCGCGACGTGGACTGGCACGAGGCAATGGCCAAGGCGCGGCCAGCCGAGTGCGTGCCGGTCGCCGCCACCGATCCGCTTTATATTCTTTACACCTCGGGTTCGACCGGTGTGCCCAAGGGCGTGGTGCGCGACAACGGCGGGCATGCGGTGGCGCTTACCTGGAGCATGCGGCACATCTACGGCGTGCGGCCCGGCGAGGTATTCTGGGCGGCCTCGGACGTCGGCTGGGTGGTGGGGCATTCCTATATTGTGTACGCACCGCTGCTGCACGGTTGCACGACGGTTCTTTATGAAGGCAAGCCGGTCGGTACACCCGATCCGGGCGCGTTCTGGCGCGTGATCTCACAGCACAAGGTGGTGGCGCTGTTCACCGCGCCAACCGCGTTTCGCGCCATCAAGCGCGAGGACCCGATGGGTGAGTACATCAAAAAGCATGAGCGCGTCGCGTTTCGCACCTTGTTCCTGGCCGGCGAGCGCTGCGACCCGGACACGCTCGGCTGGGCCGAGAACCACCTTAACGTGCCGGTAATCGACCACTGGTGGCAAACCGAAACCGGATGGCCCATCGCCGCCAACTGCATCGGCATCGAAAAGCTGCCGGTAAAGCCGGGCTCTACGGCCAAGCCGGTGCCAGGTTACGATGTGCAGGTACTCGACGCTCACGCCAAGCCGGTCGCCGCCGGTGTCATCGGAAGTATCGTCATCAAGCTGCCGCTGCCGCCGGGGAGCCTTTCCAGCATGTGGCACAACGACCACGGCTACAAAAAATATTATCTCGACCCCTACCCGGGCTATTACCTTTCCGGCGACGCCGGTTATAAGGACGAGGACGGCTACCTTTGGGTCATGAGCCGCATTGACGACATTATCAACGTCGCCGGCCACCGGCTCTCAACCGGCGCCATGGAAGAAGTGCTGGCCGCGCATCCGGACGTCGCCGAATGCGCGGTGATCGGCGCCGCCAACGAACTCAAGGGCGAATTGCCGGTGGGTCTCATCGTGCTCAAGGCCGGCGTGATACACGGCAACGAGCAGATCGTGCAGGAAATCGTGCAACGGGTGCGTGACATCATCGGTCCGGTCGCGGCCTTCAAGCAGGCGGTCGTGGTCAATCGCCTGCCCAAGACGCGCTCTGGAAAGATTCTGCGCGGTACCCTGCGCAGCATCGCCGACGGCCAGCCCTATACCACGCCCCCGACCATCGACGATCCGGCGATCCTCGACGAAATCACCGCCTCCCTCAAAACGATTGGTTATCCCCACACACCAAAATGAAACCTGAAACAAGCCCGGGCGCGCGTTTGCGCGCCGCCGTCGCTGCGGAAAAGCCGCTCCAGATCGTCGGCGCCATCAACGCCTATTGCGCGCTGCTCGCGCAAAACGCAGGCTTCCGCGCGCTTTATCTCTCCGGCGCCGGTGTCGCCAATGCCTCACACGGCCTGCCCGACCTCGGCATGACCACCTTGAATGATGTGCTCGAAGACGCGCGCCGCATCACCGCCGCGACGCAAATCCCGTTGCTGATCGATGCCGACACCGGCTTCGGCGGCGCCTTCAACATTGCACGCACCGTCAAAGAGGCCATCCGCGCCGGTGTCGCCGGCCTGCACATCGAAGATCAAGTGCAGGCCAAGCGCTGCGGTCACCGGCCCGGGAAGAGCATCGTCGCAAAAGAAGAAATGACGGACCGGATCAAGGCCGCCGTCGACGCGCGCACGCAGGCAAGTTTCGTCATCATGGCGCGCACCGACGCGCTCGCCACCGAAGGCCAGGAACGCGCCATCGAACGCGCCATTGCCTGCCGCGACGCCGGCGCCGACATGATCTTTCCCGAAGCGGTAACGACGCTCGATGAGTACCGCGCCTTTGCCGACGCCGTCGGCGTACCGATTCTTGCCAACATCACCGAATTCGGCAAAACGCCTTTGTTCACGGTCGAGGAATTGCGCACGGCCGGGGTGGGACTGGCGCTTTACCCGCTTTCGGCCTTTCGCGCCATGAGCAAGGCGGCGCAGACGGTTTACACCATGCTGCGCGAGCATGGCACGCAGCGTGACGTCGTGCACGGCATGCAGACGCGCGAGGATCTGTACAAAGTCCTCGGCTACCATGATTACGAGCGCAAGCTCGATGCACTGTTCGCCAGGGACAAGAGCAAATGACCGAGAAGAAGGCAGTTACCAGCGCCGCCGGACTGCGCGGCGTCACCGCCGGACGTACCGCCATCTGCAGTTGCGGCGTCGAGGGCATGGGACTCAACTACCGCGGCTACGACATCATTGAGCTGGCCGATCAATCGACCTTTGAGGAAGTTGCTTACCTGCTGCTCAAGGGAGAGCTGCCGGCCCGCGCGCAGCTCGACGCCTATAAAAAGAAACTTGCCGGCCTGCGCGACCTTCCACCGGCGTTGAAAGACGTGCTCGAACGCATACCGGCCGGCGCCCATCCCATGGACGTGATGCGCACAGCCTGCTCAATGCTCGGCACGCTCGAACCCGAGCCCGACTTCGGCCGGCAGCAGGACGTCGCCGACCGCCTGCTCGCCGCGTTTCCCTCGATGCTCATGTACTGGCACCACTACGCCACCCATGGCAAACGCATTAACACCGTTACCGACGACGACACCATTGCCGGCCATCTGCTGCACCTGCTGCACGGCAAGCGGCCCGGCGACCTGCATCGTCGCGCCATGGATGTATCGCTGATCCTGTACGCCGAACACGAATTCAACGCCTCGACCTTCGCCGTGCGCGTCTGCACCGCCACCTTGTCCGATTTCTACTCAGCCATCACCGCCGGCATCGGCACGCTGCGCGGTCCGCTGCACGGCGGCGCCAACGAGGCCGCCATGGCGCTGATCTCGCGCTTCCGCAAATCCGCCGAGGCCAGCGCCGCCCTGGACGACATGCTGGCCCGCAAGGAAAAGATCATGGGCTTCGGTCACGCGGTTTACAGTGTCTCCGATCCACGCAATGTCGTCATCAAGGCGTGGTCGCGCAAACTCTCCGAAGCCGCCGGCGACAACGTGCTCTATCCGGTTTCCGAGGCCATCGAAAAGATCATGTGGGATCGCAAGAAACTTTTCCCCAATCTCGACTTTTACTCGGCCTCCGTCTACCATTTTCTGGGCGTGCCCACGGCGCTGTTCACACCGTTGTTCGTCTGCTCCCGTATCACGGGTTGGGCGGCGCACCTTATAGAGCAACGCACCGACAACCGCCTGATCCGCCCCAACGCCGAATACACCGGGCCGACCGCGCGCGCCTATGCGCGGATTGAACAACGAAGTTAGTGCTGTAAAAAAGCGGTTGTGGACGTGACGGCATTGCAGCCATTGAAAGCGCTGACGATTCGTACTTGAAAGAAGCAAAAAACAAAAAGTTGCAATGAGTCAACACACTGCCGACAGCAATATTCGTCCCGCCCCCGATCGGGAACTGGTGGACATCGCCAACTACGTTGCCGACCACCGCATCGATAGCCAAGAGGCATATGAAACCGCACGCTACTGTCTCCTGGACAGCCTCGGCTGCGCGCTGCTGGCGCTGAATTACCCGGAGTGCGTGCGCCACCTTGGCCCGCTGGCGCCGGGCACCGTCGTGCCGAACGGCGTGCACGTGCCGGGCACGCGTCACGTGCTCGATCCGGTCAAGGCGGCGTTCGACATCGGCACGCTGATCCGCTGGCTCGATTTCAACGATACCTGGCTGGCCGCCGAGTGGGGACATCCTTCCGATAATCTCGGCGCGATCCTGGCGTGCGCCGAGTACGCGAGCCGCCGTGCGGGCAACCCGCTTACGATGCGCGATGTGCTCACCTGGATGATCAAGGCGCACGAGATTCAGGGTGTGATGGCGCTTGAGAATAGCTTCAACCGCGTGGGGCTCGACCACGTGGTGCTGGTGAAACTTGCCTCGACCGCCGTTGCGACTCAGATCCTTGGCGGTGACAAGCAACAGATCGTCGATGCGCTGTCGCAAGTGTGGGTGGACGGGCAGGCCCTGCGCACCTACCGGCACGCGCCCAACGCCGGCTCGCGCAAGTCCTGGGCGGCGGGTGACGCCACCAGTCGCGCGGTGCGCCTGGCGCTCATGACGCTCGGGGGCGAGAGGGGCTATCCGTCCGCGCTTACCGCCAAAGGTTGGGGATTTTATGACGTGGCGTTCAAAGGCAACCGCTTCAAATTCCAGCGCGGCTACGGCTCCTACGTCATGGAGCACGTGCTGTTCAAGATATCCTTTCCGGCCGAGTTCCATGCGCAGACGGCGGTCGAGTGCGCGGTGCAGCTACACCCGCTGGTGAAAGACCGGCTTGACGGCATCGAGCGCATCGTGCTCACCACGCACGAGTCGGCGATTCGCATCATCAGCAAGACCGGTCCGTTGCACAGCCCGGCCGACCGCGATCACTGCCTGCAATACATGGTGGCGATCGGGTTGATGCACGGCGATCTCACCGCCGACCACTACGAGGACCAGGCCGCCGCGGACCCGCGCATCGACCGGTTGCGCGCAAAGATGGAAGTGATCGAAGACAAGCGCTACAGCGCCGACTACCACGACCCCGACAAACGCTCGATCGCCAACGCCATCGAGATCGTGTTCAAGGATAAGCGGCGCACGGAAAAAGTCGAAGTCGAATACCCGATCGGCCACCGCCGCCGGCGTCGGGACGGTATCCCGTTGCTGGTAGCAAAGTGCCGTCGTAACCTGGCGACCCGCCTGCCGTCCGGCCAGTCAGAGACCTTCATGCAACTGTTCGCCGATCCCGGTCGTCTTGATACGACACCGGTTACACGCTTCATGGAGATGCTCGTGGCGCCCTGATTCGCCGCGTCTTGCCGTCACCTGCGATGGCCGGCCAGGAATATTTTCGAGTCCGTCTGATCTATACCGTTGTTTCTGCATCAAAAAAGGAGCCGATGACTCCTTATTTTGTTTCCGCTGTATCCCCTCTCCCTTGAGCGTGCAGGGTGCGCTCGCGCACTGGCTTTTTATTCCCTCTCCCTCTGGGAGAGGGTTAGGGTGAGGGCGGTTGTATCGCCCCCGGTGATGCTCGAACAGCTTTGATGCCGCTAGCCGCGCGGCAGCGGGCTACCTTTCTTTGCTCGTGCAAAGAAAGGTAGCCCAAAGGTCTGGCCCAGACACGCATCCATGCGCGGGCCAGACATTCGTACGTCCCTGTACATCAAAAGCACGTCCCGGAGCCGCCGAATCCCCTGTGCCGTGCATGGATGCACAAATTCCGCGAAGCGCATGGATGCGCGAGAGCGGCCGCTTCTCGCCGAAGCTGGGGCCCGCATGACGGCACATCCCTGTGCCGTCATGCGAGTTCGCGCTCCCGGCGCGAACCGCGCTAGCGCGCGGCCTGATCCGCCTTCGGCTGTGCTGTACAGGGACATACGAATGCCGCGAAGCGTATGGATGCGCGAGAGCGGCCGATGCTCGAAAGGGGGCGCTTGCCAATTTTCTACTCTGATAACAGACCTAGCCAGCCGCGTAGGGTGGGCAGACAGGGTTTTCGTCTGCCCACGCTGTTTTGAATCCGCGTGGGCACAAAAACGTGCCCACCCTACTTGGTTTAGCCAGCCAACCCCGCATACACGTTCTGCACATCGTCATCAGCATCGACGGCTTCGAGAAACGCTTCTACCTCGGTGCGTTCGGCGGCGCCGAGGGTGACCGGGTTCTTGGGCCGGTAGCCGAGTTGGGCGGACTGCACGGTAAATCCATGTTTCGGCAGCGCGCGGGTGACGGCATCCAGATCGGAGGGGTCGGTGTAGAACAGCGTGCCGCCGTTTTCACCGGGCTCCAGGTCGCGGGCGCCGGCTTCGATGGCGGCGGTCTCGGGGTCGGCGTTGGGGGATTGGGGGGTGGCTTCGATCATGCCGAGATGGTCGAAGTCCCAGGCGACCGAGCCGGTGTTGCCGAGATGGCCTTTGCGGAACAGGATGCGGATGTTGGTGACGGTGCGGTTCACGTTGTCGGTCAGGCATTCGACGATCACCGGCACCTGGTGCGGTGCGAAACCTTCATAGACGACCTTCTCGTAGTGCACGCCTTCGTCCAGCAGGCCGGCGCCTTTCTTGATGACGCGCTCGATGGTGTCCTTGGGCATGGAGGCTTTCTTCGCCTGATCGAGCGCCATGCGCAGCCGCGAGTTCATTTCCGGGTCGGCGCCGTGGCGCGCGGCGACCATGATTTCCTTGGCAAGTTTGGTGAAGATCTTGCCCTTGGCGTTGGCCGTGGTTTCCTTGATCTTTGTTTTCCACTGTGCGCCCATGCTTAACCCTTGTCCTCTTTCAATTTCTGGAATTGTGCCGGAATCATGCCGCGCTCGCCGTATACCGGCAATAAGTCTCCCGAATCCGCAGCGCCCCGATAAATCCAACAGCCGAAAACCCAAACAGAATCCAAAGCCCCACGGTGTAACTGCCCGACAGATCGACAGACCGCCCCACCAGCGGTTGCAGAATCCCGGTGCCGAAGAAGGCACCGGTGTTGGCGACGCTGGTGGCCATGCCGGAGAGGGCGTGGGGGTTTACTTCCTTGACGCAGGCCCAGCTGAGGGTGAAGCAGGAGGCGCCGAGGCCCATGAGGAAGAAGAGCAGCAACAGTATGCCTTGAGATAAGTGCATGCCAGCGAGCAGTGGTAGCCAACAGGCGAGATGCAGTAACGCGAAGCCGATAATCACCGGGCGGCGGCGGCCGAGGCGGTCGGAGAGGGTGCCGATGACGAGGGCGCCGAGGGCGAAACCGGCGAGCAGCAAGGTAGTGTGGATGGTGGCTTCGGTGCGAGTGAGACCGTAGGCGGCAGTCAGGTAGGGTACGGCCCACAAACCGGCGAAGGCAAAGTAGGAACCGCACAGACCGAAATTCAACCAGAACGCCGGCCAGGTGGCGCGGTTGCGCAGGATTTGTACGAGACCCTCGCGCCAGTGGCCGTGGTGAGCAGGGTGGGCCTCGTGGCCGTCGAGTTCGCGCATGCTCGGCAGGCCGGCTTCGGCCGGGGTGTTGCGTACCCAATACCAGCTCAGCAGGCCGAGTGCCAACATCAGAATACCGATAAATTCAAACACGCTGCGCCATGAGGTGGTCGTGAGTACCCATGCCAGCGGTGCAGCGGCCATGACAGCGCCGATGTTGCCGAGCAGGATCGAGAGACCCGTGATGGTGCCGAAGTGCCGGTCGTGGAACCAGGCGGCGTGTAGTTTAAGCATTGCGATGAAGGTCACCGACACGCCGAGACCGACCATCAAACGTCCGGTGGCCAGCAAGGTGACCGACTCCGCGAGACCGAACATCAACGAACCCGCACCGGCGATGATGCCACCCAGTGTCAGAATGCGGCGCGGCCCGAGGGTGTCGACCAGAACACCGGTAGGAATTTGCATGAGGGTATAGATATAGAAATAGGTTGCACTGATGCCGCCCAGCAACGCACCGCTGGCGGCGAAGGCTTGTTGAAGGTCGGCGGCGATGGTGGCCGGCGCCATGCGATGGAAGAACGACAGTGCATAGGCCAGTATGACCAATACGAAGGTGGTCCAACGCATGCGGCGCATGCGAGAACGAGTGTTGTATTGTTCATGGAGCAACGCTGGCGAGGGGCGCGCGGTCATTTCTTGTTGTCCGGCGTTGCGTTCGCCTGCTTAATCAATGCGGTCACATCCAGTCCCTGAATGGCTTGTACGGCACACTCCCAGCGGCCTTCTTCGCACAACCCGCTGATGCCGGTATCTTCGTAGGCACGCAGGGCGGCTTCGAGGCAGGCGGTGCGGATGGCTTCGGCGAGTCTTTGATGATCGTTCATAAAATCCGTGCTGTTTGCGGAAAGGGTAGAAGTAATCGTACTACATTGATGGGTTGCGCTGCGCTTCACCCATCCTACGTTTGTTAAAACAGCTGCGTGCCCAGCCAGGCGGGAATCCTTTCCTCCAGCCAGTAGCGGGGTTTCCAGGGGAGGCTTCCTCCGACGAAACCGGCATGCCCGCCGTGGCGGTGCAGGTCGAGTTCGATGGGCGGTGACAGTTCTCCGGCTGCGGGGATCACCTGCGCGTGCATGAACGGGTCGTCGATGGCGTGCACGATGAGGGTCGGGATGCGGATGCGGTTCAGGTATTGGCGCGAGCTTGACGACGTGTAGTAGTGCAGCGCGTCATCGAAGCCGTGCAGGCGCGCGGTGACGCGGTCGTCGAATTCGAAGAAGCTTTTCATCCGGTCGATTTCTTCCAAGGGTGCAGGCGGCGTGAATTTTCCGGCTTTGCGGTGCGCGCCTTGTTTCAGGCTCTTCAGCAAATGCCACTGATAGATGCGTGACAGGCCGCGGTTCATGTGGGCGGTGGATTCGTGCAGCAGGAACGGCACGGACACGGCGGCGGCGCATTGTACCGGAGCGTCCTTGCCTTGTTCGCCCAGCCATTTGAGTAAAGCATTGCCGCCGAGGGAATAGCCGATCGCGGCAAGCGGCGTGTTCGGTTCGCGCGCCCTGAGGGTGCGCACCAGAAAATCGATGTCACCGGTGTCGCCGGAATGATAGGCGCGCGCCAGGCGGTTGGGTTCGCCGCTGCAACCGCGAAAGTGCATCAGGACGGCGCGCATGCCGTGTTGCGGCAGCGACGCGAGCATGCCGCGCGCGTAGTGCGAGCGGCTGCTGCCTTCGAGGCCGTGGAAAAGAATAACGATCGGGCCGCTGTCGTTCAGTGTCCAGTCGAGATCGACGAAATCGCCATCCGGGAGTTCCAGCCGCTCGCGCCGTAGTTGCGGGCGCAACCAGCGGCGGAAGAAAACCGGCCACAGGGTTTGCAGGTGCGGGTTGCGGCACCACCAGGCAGGAATAAAGGGGCGAGGGGCGAGGGGCGAGATACGAGGGTCGGGATACGAAGGGCGAGCGAAAAGGCGCAAGGGTAAGATACGTGGGGAGCTATTGGGTTGACCAAGGAAGAAGTTTAATTACCCTCGCACCTCGTCCCTCGTCCCTCGTCCCTGGGACTTTCCCAGAGGCCCTCCCACCAGCGGCGCCGGCCTTCGGGCAGCGGGCGTTTGCTTTCGAGGTGCGCGGAC
>CAYJBG010000057.1:0-10962 GCA_964368085.1 uncultured Acidiferrobacterales bacterium
GACGCAATGGACATCGTGGCTTTCCTGGGTGAGCGCGGCCTTCAGCGACGCGCAGACCAGAAGCTTCGACAGCAGTGACGAAGCGCTCGCCTGGCTGAACGCAGGCTGATCCCGGGCCGCGAGTCGTGAGATGGGGTTAGCTCAGCCCCGATGCCTGACGCCAACAAGGCGCCGAATTCGCCGGTCACAAGACGCTCAATGTGGCATCCAGCAACCGGAAGCCGAAGCGGTAGTGGCTGCGAATTGCCCCGGCTGCGCCTTCCATAGCAGTCCTGGTTCTCTGAGTTGCGTCTGGCAGACTGCTTGCAAAGCTCCGGATACTTTGAAAGTATAAGGAAAATAAATTTCAAAGCCGAAAAGGCTTTGAAAATGCACAAACAAAAGGGGGCGGCCCGATGAATCCCGCAGATTTCAGGATGCCTGAAACCGGAAAGGTGATTCGGACCTCGGATGGATATCACGCCTTTGTTCCGGCCCCGCTCCCGCCCAGGTTTACCTATGACGCCGATCTGGCCCTGACCCTTTCCCGCGCCGATGCAGCCTTAAGCGAACTCTCCGGCCTCGGGCGGCTGCTGCCCAATCCGCACCTGCTTATTGCCCCCTATGTCCGCCGTGAGGCGGTGTTGTCCTCGCGCATTGAGGGTACGCGTGCCAGCCTTTCGGACGTACTGCTCGACGAAATGGGTGACGCCGCCGCTCGCAACGGCGCGGCAGACGTGCACGAGGTGCGCAATTACGTCACTGCGCTGGAATTTGGTGTCAAACGCCTGGAGACGTTGCCTCTGTCACTGCGACTCACGCGCGAGTTGCACGGGCGACTGATGAAGGGCATGCGCGGCGATCGCGCCACACCCGGTGAATTTCGCCGCACCCAGAACTGGATAGGACCTGCGGGTAGCACGCCCGTCACCGCCGCCTATGTTCCGCCGCCGCCGCGCGAAATGGAGGCAGCGCTCGCCGATTGGGAAAAATTCCTGCACCAGCGCGACAAGATGCCCGATCTCATCCAGTGCGCCCTCATGCATGAGCAGTTCGAGGCCATACATCCCTTCCTCGACGGCAACGGCCGCGTGGGGCGCCTGCTTATCATCCTGTTTCTCATCGAGCGCGGCCGGCTCTCGCAGCCGCTGCTCTATCTCTCCGCTTATATCGAAGACCACCGACAGGACTACTACGACCTGCTCCAGCGCACGCGTACCCACGGCGACTGGAACGCGTGGCTGCAGTTCTTCCTGACCGGTGTGGCCGAAATGGCGCAGGACGCCATGCGCCGCGCCCGCGAACTGATGGAGCTGCGCGAGAAGTTCCGCAAGCGCCTCAGCGACAAACCGCGCGCGCTGGCGCTGCTGGACGAACTGTTCATGAACCCGTACGTTACCGTCGCTCGCGCCGAGCAAGCGCTCAAGGTCTCCAACCCTACGGCCCGCCAGGCGGTCGCGCTCCTCCAGAAACATCGCATGCTCAAAGAAGTCTCCGGCCGCAAATGGGGCCAACTTTTCCTCGCGCAGCCGATCCTGGATGTAATTGAGAAGCCGTGAAAAACTAAATTCAAATGTAATCGCCATGTCCCTGGGTAAAGCCGCCAATATGACTCGTATACCATGGAAGCGTTTCTGGGTGCGCCGTGGTGAGTCGTGGGCGGATGATGATGGTTTTCTATTCGACCAGTCGGAGAACGCGGTTTTTGTCGGCAACGTTCCGCTCGATGTTACGCAGATCCGTCCCTTGCCGGTGATCGTGTTTCTGGGTGAAGCGGGAATCGGGAAAAGCGATGTCTTGCGTGATGAGGCCGAATTTGCCCAACAGCAGGTAGCAGTCGGCGCAACCACCTGTTTGTTTCGCGATCTCAGCGAATATGGCGCCGAGGATCGGCTTGTCCGCGATGTCTTCGAATCAGAGGAATTTCGCAGATACCAGAGTGGGGAGGAGACACTTCACCTGTTTCTGGACAGTTTCGATGAGTGTCGACTGGGCATCCCGCATTTGAGCCGCATTCTGGCGGCCGAACTCAAGCGGCGAGCGCGACCCGGAGAGGCTATTCCTGCGTATCGCCTGGCTGAACGCAGGCTGAGCCTGGACCGCGAGTCGTGAGATGGGATCAGCCCGGCCCCGATGCCTGACGCCAACGGTGCGCCGAATTCGCCATCATACAAGCTGCAGAATCGGTGTCTCATGGGTCCTTCGATATTGAGTTAGCGCTGTGCTATAAACACAAGTACAGGGCTGTTTCCATGGACCTTAAAGAACCTATTCAGTGGATTATCAGGGAAATGCCATGAGGTGCGACTCAGCAAGCATTGGCGCCGTGCGCGGATTCTGCGACAGCGTGTCCGCCACCAGCGCGAGCAACCTAAGGTTACTCGCCGATATCGAGCGAACAGTCGACTGGCTGTCTGGGTTTCGCAAGCAGATCGAAGGCGAGGCTTCCCACGCGGAGAAGTTCCGGGAGGCGATCGCCTGTACCCCAACGATGACCATCGACGCCGATGACTCAATCCGTGACAAGATTGTGTCCTCGGAGGACTCACTCAAGAAGCTGGTCGCCATTCTCGGCCAGAAGAAGCAGGCGGCCCTTCGCGACCCCAACCTGCGCGGAGACAACGAGGCCGCCGTAGTGGCCGAATACGACCAGACCACTGAGGCTGTGCAGGCATTGCACAATGCCATGACCGAACTGCGTTGGGCCATCATGGAGCACGATGCCGATCTCGAGAAGGCGGTCAGCAAGCCCTTCTCGACGGCGGAGGATGCCATCAAAGATTTGAAGGCGTGAGTCCTCGGCTGTGCACGGGATCAGGAGGATTCAGTACAAGGAGCGGTTCAAGAAAGCCTACAAGAAGCTCGACCCGCGCATTCAGGGCGAGGTTGACGAAACGATCGAAGATCTGCTGAAAGATGTTCCTCCGCCCGGGCGGCAGGTCAAGAAAATGTCCGGCCATCACAGCCCGGATATCTGGGAGGTCAGGGTGACGAAGAATTTCCGGCTCACCTTCGAGCGCGACGGCGACACCGCCATCCTGCGCAACGTCGCCTCGCATAATTTGTTACACGACAACCCATAATACATAAAAAAGTAGTGGTCGCCATAACAACAATTCCCCTCGTATAGCAGCAATCAAGCAATGCCAACGCTGAACTGGATAGGGAAAGAGGCGGTGGTGAATCATCACCAGCAAGTTCCGTTTCGCTTGCTCAAGGATGTGCCCGATCTTGCCTGTGGCAATCCCGGCGACGGCAATCTCATCGTGCAGGGCGACAACCTTCTTGCGCTCAAGGCATTGCTGCCATACTACGCGGGGCAGGTGAAGTGCATCTACATCGACCCGCCGTACAACACTGGCAACGAGGGCTGGGTTTACAACGATAACGCGAATAGCCCTGTCATTCGCGAATGGCTCGGGAAGGCAGTCGGCAAAGAAGGCGAGACGCTCGACCGGCATGATCGCTGGTTGTGCATGATGTATCCGCGCTTGGTGTTGCTCCGCCAGTTCATGCGGGAAGACGGGGCAATCTTTGTGAGTCTCGACGACAACGAGATTCAGACCTTGCGAATCCTTATGGATGAGATTTTTGGCCGCGAAAACTTTCTCGCCACCATAGTTTGGCAAAAGCGAACATCGCCAGACGCCCGCCTCAACCTAGGACCCGCGCATGATTATATCGCTGTATATGCGAAGAGTTTGAGTCTACTAAAGCCGACGCTAAACAAAATTCCTGCTAGTGATGAACGGGTTCGCGCTTTCAAGAATCCGGACAACGACCCTCGTGGCGCTTGGGCGTCCGTGGATATCACGGGACAGACGGGCCACGCCACCCCTGACCAGTTCTATGAGATCGTTACACCGAGCGGAGAGCGTCTGAAGCCTCCAAAAGGACGTTGTTGGGCAATGGCGCAAAAGACAATTCTCGATCTTATTAGCGACAATCGTATCTGGTTCGGAAAAGCGGGCAACTCACGGCCGCGGCTCAAAAAGTTCCTCTCGGAGACTGAGGGAGTTACGTCCTGGACCTGGTGGCCAAATACAGAAGTCGGACACAATCAAGAAGCTACTAAAGAGCTTAACGAAATTATGAAGAGTGCCGATGTTTTCGAGAACCCGAAGCCTAGTCGGCTAATTCAACGCGTTCTCGAACTTGCCACCGATAAAGAATCCCTCGTACTAGATTCGTTTTCCGGATCTGGTACAACCGGTCACGCGATACTAAACCTCAACAAACAAGATGGTGGTAACCGCCGCTTCATCCTTATAGAAATGGAGCCGAAGATTGCTCGTGAAGTTACCTCCGAGCGCGTGCGCCGCGTGGCTGAAGGCTACACAAACGCAAAGGGCGAACGCGTTGAAGAACTTGGAGGGGGGTTCCGCTATTGTGAACTAGGTGAACCGCTGTTCGACGAACACGGCAAAATCCGCGACAGCGTACGCTTCGCCGATCTCGCGCGGCATGTCTATTTCACCGAAACTGGCGAACCGTTGCCGCGCGAACGCGTGCCAAACACACCGTTTCTTGGCGCGTGCCGTGGCGTCGGAATTTATCTGCTCTACAACGGCATCCTCGGCGACAAGAGTGTGAACGGCGGCAATGTGCTTACGCGCGCGGTGCTCGCACAGCTTCCGCCATTCGATGGAACGAAAGTAATTTATTGCGCAGGTTGTTTGCTCGGGCGCGACCGGTTGCGCGCGCGGAACATCATCGTCCGCCAGACGCCCTACGAGATTAAAGTGTCATGATTTCACTGAAGGACTACCAGGAACGTGTGCTCGAATCGCTGCGCGATTTCTTTCGCCAATGTGCGAAAGACCGGAATCTCAATGCGGCGTTTCAAGCGATGCAACTCCGAAACAACCGCGCGCCCCTGCCTTACATTCCAGTGAATGCGGCAGGGCTGGACGCCGGGATGCCTTACCTGTGCTTGCGCGTGCCGACTGGCGGCGGCAAGACCCTGCTCGCTTGTCACGCCGCTGGAATCGCGATGCGCGAACTGTTGCACGCGGACCGCGCGGTGGTGCTGTGGTTGGTGCCCAGTAATACCATCCTAGACCAAACCGCCGATGCGTTGCGCGATTCACGCCATCCTTATCGCCGCGCGCTGGAATTGTCTTGCGGTGCGGTGGAGGTGGTGACCATCGAAGAGGCGCTGCGCTTGTCGCGCGCCACGGTAGAGGGACAAACCGTTGTCATCATTGCGACCATTCAAGCCTTTCGCGTGGGGGACACAACAGGACGCAAGGTGTATGACCAGAACGGCGCCTTTGCGGAGCACATGTTGAATGTTTCCGCCGACCGCTTAGCTGAATTGCTGCCGGGCGCGGACGATAAACCCAAACCGTCGTTGGTCAACATGCTGCGTTTGCGCCGCCCCATTGTGATCGTGGACGAGGCGCACAACGCGCGCACTGATCTTTCGTTTTCCACGCTCGGTGATGTCATGCCGTCGTGCATCGTTGAATTCACCGCGACCCCGGCGCGCTCAAAAAACGCGTCGAATGTACTTCACAGCGTGTCGGCGGCGGAATTGAAAGCGGCGGACATGGTGAAGCTGCCGCTGCGTGTGGTGACGCGTCACCCGAGTCAGCGCGATCAATTACTGGCCGACGCCATTGCGTTGCGCGCGGACCTTGAAAAACTCGCCGTCGCCGAAGGTCAACAGACTGGCGAGTATCTGCGGCCCATCATGCTGATCCAGGCGGAGCGCGTGGATGCATGCACACCGTTGCGCGAGCGCTTGGTGAGCGAATTCGGAATCGGCAAAGACGAGGTGAAGATTTCGGTGGGCAGCCTCGATGAGTTGCCGGGCGCGGAAGAAATCAAGTCGGCCAAGTGCCCGGTACGCTTCATCATCACTGTGCAGAAATTGCGCGAAGGGTGGGATTGCCCGTTTGCTTACGTGCTATGCAGTCTGAAGGAGACGCGTTCGGCGACGGCCATCGAACAGATCGTAGGGCGCATTCTGCGTTTGCCGAATGCGCGCGCGAAGCGACATCCGGACTTGAATTGTGCTTATGCCTTCTCGGTTTCGGACTCATTGCCGGAGGTGTTGAACGAACTGCGCGAGGCGCTGGAAAGCAACGGTTTCACCGCGGCGGAAGCGGACCGCATCATCATACCGATGCCGCAGGGCGTGTTGCCGCTCGGCGTGCAGCCTAAAACCATGCAATTCACCCCCGCCGAGATGGATACCGCCGTCGCGAAAAAACATGTCGCCGAGTTGGGCGGTAAAGTTCGGCTGGATGCCGACAAGCGGGAAATCACCGTCTTTGTGCCTCTCGATGAGCACGAGACAGAAAAACTGAAAAATTGCGTGAAGACTCCGGAAGCGCAAGCTCGCGTCGCAGAGATGGTTGAACTGGTACGTTCAGCAGAAATCGCCTTCGGTGGCAGCGGCAAGACGCGAATGCCGTCTCCTTACGAATTGGAGATCGATTTCAAAGTACCGGTGTTGTGTGTACGCGAAAACGGCGAGCTGTTCGAATTCGAGAGCACGTTCTTGATCGAACACGCGTGGAAGCTGAGCGAAAAGGATGCCTCGCTCGCTCCGGACTATAGCCCGTTGTTACGACCCACCGGTAAGGCGGGTTATCTCGATATCGGGACGAAGGGCGAAGTGGTAACTGGTATGGCGCAGGAAACGCCGGGCGCTAATTTTGTCACCACGCTGCACCAACATGTGCTGCAACTCGGTGGCGCGAGCGATTGGACATTGGAAGGCCTGATCGCTTGGCTCGACAGCCAAATCGAGCACTATGACATCACTGCGGGCGAATCCGCTGAGTTCATCAGAAAGGTGCTGCGTGGCTTGATGGCTAAATTCGGTATATCCGATACCGCCATACTGGCGTTGGACCGTTTTCGCCTGCGCGATGAGATAGAGGCGCGCATTCGGCAACATCGCGACAGTGAGCGCAAGACAGTGTTTCAGTCGTTCCTTTTCCTCGATTCGGCGCTTGCCGTGAGTGAGGACCGCGCGATCAATTTCAAAACCATGCACTACGAACCGAGCTGGCCTTACGAAGGCAGCTTCCAGTTCAAGAAACATTACTTTGGAGCGAAGCCAGGCGAGCTCGCCGAACTAAAGCAGAACGGTGGGCTGACCGAGGAGTTTCAGTGCGCGCAGTTTATCGATAACTTAGCCGAGGTGAAATACTGGGTTCGTAATCTTTCACGAAAACAAACATCGTTTCGATTGCAAACTTCGACCGATTGGTTTTACCCCGACTTTGTTTGTCAGTTAGTGGATGGGCGGGTGCTGGTTGTGGAATACAAGGGTAAGGACCGTTACACGGGAGAAGATTCAGAAGAGAAGCGAGCAATCGGGGCGGTATGGGTATCGCGTAGCGGCGGTCGTTGCTTGTTTGCCATGCCGACGGATGGAGATTTTTCTTGTATAACGAACGCAGTGAAGTAATTGCAGAAGATTGAATGACTGCCCACGGAAATGTGATATTGATGAATCCGCTGGCGGTGTTTCGTGACCTCGACGAGCGTCCGGCGACCATCCACGGGACGTGGGTCTGGCCGCATCATGCCATGGCGGAATTGGTCGGTTGATCCGGAATGTATCCGATCATTCAGGTGCCTGATGAAGCGCCGGAGCAGCCGGAGCAGCTCGGCACCAAACCGAAATTTTGGTTCTGGGATGCCGCCGACCGGCATTGCCTGTTCAAGGAGGGCCGGCCTAATACCGGTGAGAATTGGGCGGAAAAGGTTTGCTGCGAGTTGTGCGAGTTGTTGGGTATGCCGCATGGCCATTATGAACTTGCGATCTGGAAGCGACATCGTGGCGTGGTTACTCCAACCTTTGTGCCGCGCGGCGGCCGCCTGATTCTGGGTAACGAGCTGCTGGCCAAGTTCGACCCGGACTACCACGGCGAACGTCGTGTCCGTGCACAGAAACATACGGTGTCGCGCGTAATGGCCATCATGCGCGGTGTAATGCGGCTCGCGGTCAAGGTGCCGCGCGGCGCGCGAACCGTGCTGCGGCCAATACAGATCGAGATGCCACTGGAGTACGTTGCTCCGCCGGAGATCAGGACAGTGGCGGGGGTGTTTATTGGGTACCTGATGCTGGATGCCTTGGTCAGCAACCAGGATCGGCACGATGAGAACTGGGGTCTAATTTTGTCGTCGGACAACCGGCTGACGCTTGCTCCGACCTTCGACCACGCTTCAAGCCTCGGGCGAAACGAGCAGGACGCGGAACGTTTGGAGCGACTCAAAACCCGTGACCAGGGGCACAGCGTTGAGCGGTATGTGGAACGGGCCCGTTCCGCCCTTTATGCCAGGGTCGGCGAAAAGGCACTGACGACCTTGGTGGCTTTCGAGGAAGCGGCTAAGCTTCCAGAGGTACGTGAAGCAAAAGCGTACTGGTTCGGCCGGCTCGCAGCAGTCGGCCTTGCTGACTTTCGGGAGATATTCGAGAATATCCCCGTACCAGAAATTACTGAACCAGCGAGGGAATTTGCCCTCAAAATGCTGGAAATCAACCGAGAACGGCTATTGCGCAGCGATAGCCGGTCAGGAGCCTCAGTATGAAAGCGCTCTTCGTAGCATGGCAGGAGCCCAACACCCGGCGGTGGGTACCGGTCGGGCGGCTGACTTATGGGGACGGGACTTATAAGTTTGTCTACACCCGGGGCGCCAAGGAGTCGAAGGACTTTACGCCGTTCGGGCGGATGGTCGAACTCGACGCCGCGTACGTTTCGGATGTCCTGTTTCCGTTGTTCGCCAATCGTCTGCTGCCTAAGAGCCGGCCGGAGTATGCCGATTATCTGCGCTGGCTGGGCCTGAGCGAACAGGCGCACAACGAACTCGAAGTGCTCGCGCGCAGCGGCGGCTCGCGCGCCACGGACACACTGGAGATGTTTCCCTGTCCTGAACCGACTGCGGATAAACACTACGAGGCCTATTTCTTTAGCCATGGATTGCGCCATTTGATCCCGCAGAATCAGGCGCGGGTCAGCGAGCTTCAGGCGGGTGAACGACTGTACCTGATGCGGGATCTCCAGAACGAGCATGATGCCATGGCGCTGTTGTTGCGGACCAACGACCCCATTTCAGTTGTCGGTTATTGCCCCCGCTACTATTCGGGCGAATTCTCGCGTCTGCTGAAGTCGGTTGCCCCGGACCAGGTGCGCGTGAGCGTAGAGCAGGTAAACCCCGATGCCCCGATGCAATTGCGATTGCTCTGCAAGCTGAGCGCGCCTTGGCCGGCAAATTTCTCCGCCTGTTCGATGGATCAGTTTCAGCCGCTCGCTTCCTGAAAGCTTTCTCTGCAATCTCGACAATCTGAAGGTAGTGCGTGGTTTGTTGCCGAGATCACGGCTGCGTCATGCTGCAACTGAAATGTACCCAAAAAGTATTACGTGAACTCGGACTCACGCCGCCGGCCGGCGGCGGGGTGCACGAGCCGGACACGCGGCTTGGGCACTGGTATGTGAATCTGTTCACCGTGGACCGGCGCAAGACCTTTCTTTTCATGAACGAGCGCACGCTGTTGTCGTTCGTAATTTTCGGCATCAAGAAATCGAATGTGCAGGAGATGCCGGCGGTGTTCGTGCGCGGGCTGGTGCAATTGCTGGTGCTGGAGGAATTCAAGCCGGCGGAGATCGACCGGGCGCTGGCGAGCTATGAAACATTCGATATTGGTCGTACCGACAGCCGGCGATTGCTTGGCAACATGAACGATTTGATGGATTTGTATCGCCACCATATTCTTTGGGAAGGCGGTTTCAGGTCATGCGACCTGAACGGCATCTTCAAGCGCATGAACCGCACGCCGCAGCGCAACCTGGGCTGGGCGTTTTCGATTGACGTTGCGCGCGAGTTGCTGGCAAACGATGGGGGCCGTGCTTCGTGAAGCAGCAAGGCCCGGGAGGACGAAACGATGGACACCTATGATCCCGACACCATACCCGAGCCGAAGGCCTGGCTGGAACTGAGTGAGATCGAGGACTGCTGCTGGTGGGCGACTACCACGATCAGGCCGGGGACGAGTTGCCGAATGCGCGGATGCATGCCGCCATCCATGTGGTCGTCGAGAATCAGTTGGCCGAGGTCTACCTGCCGGTCGTAGAGGCATTGGCGCGCCTGCGGCGCGATGGTTTAAGCCGGCACGATGCCGTGCATGCGATTGGTTCGGTGCTGGCGGAGCAAATCTGGACCCAGACACGGGGCGACGGCAGCGTGACTGTACCCGCCATGGTCTACGAGCAAGAGCTGCGGACACTCACCGCGCAGAGTTGGCGCGAGCGTTACGGCGATTCGGACTGAAATACGCCTCGGCGTAGTTTCCCTGCTGACCTGAGACGCTGGTCGCGGGTAGAATAGCAGCAACCCAGCCATTGCCTCCGAGATACCCATGGAAAAAATACCCGCCGACGCCTTGCCGATGATCCGCGCGGTTTACGAGAAACTTCCCGCCAAACTGACCTCGATCCGTACCCGCGTCGGCCGGCCGCTCACGCTCGCCGAGAAAATCCTGTTCGCGCACTGGGAGGACAAGGGTGAGGGTCTGCCCGAGCGTGGCACGACCACGACCAACCTGCGTCCCGATCGGGTGGCGATGCAGGATGCGACCGCGCAAATGGCGATCCTGCAATTCTTGACCGCCGGCCGCAGCGAAACGGCGGCGCCGACCACCGTGCACTGCGATCATTTGATCCGCGCCAAGGTCGGCGCGTTCCAGGATCTGGCGATTGCCGAGAACACCAATAAAGAGGTTTACGAATTTCTTGCCTCGGCTTCGAACAAGTACGGCATGGGTTTCTGGAAGCCCGGCTCCGGCATTATTCATCAAGTGGTGCTGGAGAATTACGCGTTCCCGGGCGGGCTTATGATCGGCACCGACTCGCACACTCCGAATGCCGGTGGCCTCGGCATGCTGGCGATCGGCGTGGGCGGCGCGGATGCGGTGGACGTGATGGTCGGCCTGCCGTGGGAACTGCTCTGGCCGAAGCTCGTGGG
>CAYJBG010000058.1:0-10959 GCA_964368085.1 uncultured Acidiferrobacterales bacterium
AAACGACCTGGGGAAATGGTGGGCCGTGCAAGATTCGAACTTGCGACCAACTGGTTAAAAGTTAGGCAACGTTCGCACGTTTATTGTTCAATCAAGCCCTTACGGCACCTGCCAATGTGCGAAACGAGCCGAAATGAGCAGTGATAACATTACGACACAAGAAAATTCCGCACACTTTCCGGCACACATGGGAACATCCGTTTGTTGCATCAGTCAACCGCCGAGGCTTGATGGAACAGCCATTGCAGCTACCTCTTTCCGTCCATCACGGATATAGACAGTCTTCGACTGGTCATCTGCCATGACGCCCGGCCATTGACCGCCACCACTCTGTAAGCGAGCTTCGGACAATGTGCTCAAATGTATGAAGCGCCATCGGCGTATCCTCATTTCTCCATGTGGACCCTAGCGCACCTGTCGCCAGTCCCGCTGGAATCTCTGCTATTTCATCGTCACCGCCGTATCGTCCCGGAGAGTGGCACATTGGAGCGGGGAACGGTTTTCCCTCATGTAATGCCTTCGACCGGTACTTGTAGATTTTCCTTAACGCCTCCTCCAGTTTTGTCTTCTCTTCGAATGGAAACCGCCCCCTCCCGCTTGGTCTTCTTTCAGGTGGACCCGGCAAGAAGTGCGACACGAATTCTATGAACTTTTTCGACGCTCCCTTTTCGTTCCGCCAATGATTTGCAGCGGTTTCAACCGCCGATACCAACATAAGCCAAGCCAGGTTCGGATCAGTGTCGGCATACCAAATCGCTTGTTGATACTGTCTCGCGGCCTTTACCAGCATTAAGGCATCCGTTCTTTCTAATGCCGGATAGGTTTCGAAGATATCTGGGAGCTTACGTACCTCGACATTCCGCTGAAGACGCGGAATTATCGTCTGCGCGCTACTGATCCCGAGCGTTGGAATAACACTCGAATCGCCCGGTATCCCCAATGGATCGAACCGACTGTTGAACTGCCTTGTCTCCGTACCCGGCATTAACCTGACGCCAAGCAGAAGAGACAGCAGCGCCGCGATCTCATCGTTCAAATCCCCGCCGTGATATGCCGCGTCATCTGTCTTTTCGAGATCCGCAAGCCACGCGAGATCGGCTTTCGTGATATGCACCTCAACGCGCATCACGACGATCGTTCTGAATGGTTTCTCACTGGCATTAGAAGGGGCGGTCCGGAAGAATTGATACGGACCCGCACGCAATCTATCGAAGAATCCAAGTGTCGCATCGCTGTACAGCGGTATCTCATACGCATACTTGGATTCCGCTTTCTCAATAAATGCCTTCCAATTCTCGAACGATGAGAGAACCGTGAAATCAAGGGCATTTCGATGTTGGTAAACCATGATTGCGCCTGCCGTTGGAACCTAGCCCCTTCGTTACTTGGCGGGCCAAGTTTTTTCCTGCGTACTCTTTAGTCTCCCCTCCAGCAAGCCAAAATCACCCAGATGGGCCGTCATTAAGCTCTTCCAGAGCTTGCCGTGGTTCGGGACACTGAAATGCAGGAGTTCATGGACGATCACGTACTCGCCCAGCTTTTTGTCTAATTCCAACAACTCGGCATTGAAATTGAGATTGCCGTTGGTCGAGCATGAGGCCCACTTGTTACGCATGGGGCGGATGGCCAGTGAACGCACCTTTACGTCCAGCTTGTTGGCCCACTCGAATACGTGGGTCTTGAACTCTCTCTTGTCGCGCCAGGCACTCATGGCCGGAAGCTCTTCTGAAGCAGCATGAACAACGCCTCGACGGTGGCGGTTACCTTCTCAATATCGCCCTCCTCCGCATAGAGGGCGAATGTCACCTGCTTTCGCACCTCGCGCAGCTCGGCTTCGCTGCGCTGCCAGTTCGGATACTTGGCGAACGCAGCAGCCACCTTGCGGCTGGCTACTTCCGGATTCGGGATGCCGTCGTCGGTGAGCTTGCACAGGACAAAGTAGGTCAGCCCGTCCAGTCCCTTCGCAAGTTGTTCCTTCTTGCGGCGTTCATTCTTCTCAAGCTCACCGAGTAGCGTGGCCAGAGCCTCGGCGGTAGTCGTTTGCCGGTCCTCAAAGCTCTCTTGCACCGCCTTGGCCCGCTCCGACAGGGCGACGAGGAATGGATCATCGCTATTCTCTTCTGCGGTCTTTTCGATGGACTTGACGAGGTTGATGACCTTCGTGTTGTCGTTTTCGTGCTTGCTCTTTATCTGCTCTATGGTGTCCTCGTTCACCTCGATGTATTGGAAAACCGGCTCGATATATTTCACGCCGATCATCGACTGCACCAGCTCGTTGGTTTTCTTCTGGAACGCCCTGTCTACATAGACCTTCTTGGCGTAGGCATTGCGCACCACGGCGTAGATGGAGGATAGGGTCGCGTAGTCGTCGATGAACGGCCGCAGGAACGCATCCGGGGAGATGATCTCGTAGAGCATCTCGATTTCCTTGTATTCCTTGAAAAACTCCTTGCGCCGCTCCTTGTCGCGGAAGTGCTCGATCAGGTTGTCCACATCCTTGTCGTTGAACTTCTGCGTCACCAGCGCCAGATACCCCGGAGCCTTGGTCTCCATCTTTGACTTGAACAGTTGCTTGAGCAGGCCGAGGTCCTTGACGATGGCGTTGATCTCGTCGCTGTCGAAGGCCAGCGCCTTTTCCAGCTTGTCAAAGATGCCCACGAAATCGAGCACAAAGCCGTGCGGCTTCACCATCTCCGCCGCCTCGTTCTCGTAGGGCCGGTTCACGCGCGCGATGGCCTGGAGCAGCGTGTGGTCGCGCATCGGCTTGTCGAGGTACATGGCGTAGAGGATCGGCGCATCGAAGCCGGTGAGCAGCTTCTCGGTCACAATGAGAATCTTCGGCCACTCGCCAACCTTGGTGAAATTCTTGCGAATCTGTTTCTCTTGCTTGTCGTCGAGGTGCCACTTCTTCAGGTGCGCCGGGTCGTTGTTGTTGCCGGTGAAGACGATCTCGAAATATTCCGGCGGGAGAATCTTGTCGAGCGCCTCCTTGTAGAAGGCGCAGGCCTCGCGGTCCACGGCCACGAGGAACGCCTTGTAACCGAGCGGCTCGACGTTCTGGAGGAAATGATCGGCCACGAACCGTGCCACCTGCGGCACGCGGTCCTTGCCCTTGAGGAAGTTCTTCAGGTTTACCGCCCGTTCGAGAATCTTGTTCAACTCCTCGATGTCGGCGATGCCCTCGGTTTCGGCCAGCGCCAGAAACTCCTTCTCCATGATCTCGTGCGGCACGAGCATCTCATTCGGAGCGAGGTTGTAGTAGAGCGGCAGCGTCGTGCCGTCCTCGATGCTCTCGCTGATGGAATACTTGTGCAGGTAGCCCTGGTCGTCCTCGCAGCCGAAGGTCTTGAACGTCCCCTTGCCGTAAACGGTCTTGTCCACCGGCGTGCCGGTGAAGCCGATGTAGCTCGCGTTCGGCAGGCCAGCCATCAGGTAGTTGCCTAGGTCGCCGCCGGTGGTGCGGTGCGCCTCGTCGATCAACACGAAAATGTTCTTGCGCGTGTTCAGGTTCGCCGGCATGTCGCGGAACTTGTGGATCATGGTCACTACGATACCGCGGTAGTCCTGGCCCTTCTCTTCCAGCAGCTTGTTGAGCGTGGCGATCCGGTCGGCATGCGCCACGTTGCCCAAGCCCACCGCCGCCAGGTTCTTGAGCATCTGATCTTCCAGTTCGTTCCGATCGATCATCAGCAGAATGGTAGGCTTCTGTGCCGCGTTGGCCTTGAACAGCAGCTCAGCAGCCTTGATCATGGTGTAGGTCTTGCCGCTGCCCTGCGTGTGCCAGACGAGGCCGCGCGAGCGCTTCGGATCGAGGGCGCGCGCCACCACCTTGTCCACCGCCGCCGTCTGGTGCTGGTGCAGAATGAACTTCTGGAGTTCCTCCTCCTTCTCGGCGAACAGGATAAAGTCCTTCAACACGCGCAGCAGATGCGTCACGGCGCAGAAGCTCTTCACCTTGGTTTCGAGATTGCCGACTTCCTCGCTCTTCCAGCGGAAGATGTTGCGGCGCACCGTGTTCCACGTCACGCCGTAGGCAAAACCGATGGCCTCGGTGGCGGTGAACAGCATCTCCGGTACCATCACCTCCGGCGTCTCGGCGTGGTAGCGGCGAATCTGGTCCACCCCGAGCGCGATCGCCTCATCCTTGGTGGCGTTCTTGCACTCGATGACCAACACCGGGATGCCGTTGATGAGGAACACCACGTCCTCACGCGTGCCGTGGCGGCCGTTGTGGACGTAGAACTCCTCGGTCACCTCGTACACGTTGCGCCACTGTTCGCGCGGCTTGGTCAGGTCGGCGTAATCAATGAGCTGAAGGTCCAGCTCGCGATTTTCCTCGGCGCAGAAAAATTTGCCCTGATTGCGTAAATAGGCTAGAAAATCTCGATTGCCGGCGATATCCGCGTTCAGCCGCTGGAACTCGCCGACCAGTGCGCCCTCGGCCTCTTTGTATTTGGGGTTGAAAGCAAGAACTTGGGCATGAAGCAGGTCGCCAAAATAAAGTAACGCTGGACGGGTACGATCCTCGGGCGTAGCTCCATCTGGGTCGAAGCCCCGTCGCTTCTCCGCCTCGGCACGTGGCACATAACGCCAGCCGATTTCCTGCGCGTAGGCAAGGATGCGGGCCTGGACGGTTTTGTGTTCGCCAGGGGCGGGCATAAGTTTATTTACCGTAAATCTCAGTAGCGCTTAATTGACGACCTTCCGCAAGACATTTGACAGCCTTGGTGACAAGTTCTGCGCGTTGCCGAACAAAGGTGTCAAAATCTTGTTTCAGCTTTTCCAGCTTTTTCCCCTTCGAGAGACTCTCATAGCCGCCGTTGGCCAACTCCTCGATCGGAATGAGATGAGACTGGAGCCGCTCACGTACAATCGCCTTAGATGTCCATTTATATCTATCTTTAAGGTATTCGAGAGGATCCTTGCGACCGATTGATATGTTTGTGGTATCGGTAATCAAGGCGCAGTTCAAGGCGAGAAAGCTGTTGACGTCGGCTTCCTTTAATAAAGCGTCCGGGAAAATATGGTGATAGTGTCGGCCCCCGATGTTAGCCGCATCCAGCCGTTCACCTGTTGAGAAATCCAGACCGCCAAGCCGGCAAGCTACCGCCAGGACACCCCGTCCCCGGATGGTCGCCCGTTTCGGCCACTCCGCGGTCATCAGTTCCTCAGACTCCGCCAGAGAGTGCTCGGCAAAAATCGGCACATCGGCGGCCGTGAACGGGGTCTTATCAGGCTTTCTGTCTCCACGAATCACGCTCTTTAACACATTAAAGTCAGAGAAAGCATGGGTAGCCGCGGAGTTCTCATAGCGGTCCGTGAAGAAGGCGTGCCAGATATATTTCTTCAGCAAGAGTTCATCACGGCCTCTTTTGTCACCTGCATTAGGGATGTCGGCATAGAGGGCAGCAATTACAGCCAGCACCGCGTTGGTTGGCAGTCGCTTCTCGTCATAAATTCCCTCACCTTTCAGGAACCCTGCCATTCGGTTCAAGCCTCGCACCATGGCATCCCAATGCTGAATCATCTGCTTCTTGTCCATGTCCCAGGCACCGCGCTGATTCGGCAACTGCCCCTGCAACAAAGCCGAGGTCGTGAGAATCAAGTCCGATAGCGGTGCATAACGGACAACCTCTGGATACTGCTCTTCCAGTTTTGATTCCAGATCATGGAGCGACTGACCCATTACGCTTTCCACTTCGGCCACGATGATGTCGTAGGTCGAAAGCGGCTTGCTGTTAGTGTTCATGTTAATAAAAACATTCAGCGCAATGGATTTTTCCGTATGTGTCGGTAATGAGAGGTAGGGAAGATTGTAATTAGCGATAATGGATCTCAGATCTTTTATGCGATCGCTGACCCGCTTCTGAAATTCGTAGAATTTCTTAAGCTCGTCCCTTCCCCCATCCGGTTCCATAGGTTTCGTGGCGCGCTGAATCCAGTCGTCAAGCTCAGCCTGTATATCCTCTGGCTTGAGAAGATGGGTGGGTATCATGCCTCGCAGGAGACATTGTTCTGGATCGTCGCACCACAAAGGATAGCGATCACCATTCTTCTTTGTATAACGCCCTCGCCCGTAGGCAGAGATATCTTCACGGTCCTCGTCTTGATCATATTGGTCAAATTCCTTGAGATAGATGAAGTAAGTCTCCCACTCGTAATTGTTGTGAAACGCACGCCATAGCGCCGTGAGACGCTGCTGCCCGTCGAGTAGATGCTCATGAACACGGCCTTCACTCTCGGGGGCTGTTTCCAGAAACCGCGATATGAATTTCTCCTCGTCACCTACCTCCAGAATTAACGTAATTCCAAGTGGAAGATTTTGGATGACGACTGAGATCAGGCTGCAAATTCTTTGATGATCCCAAGCCTCGAAACGTTGAAAGCGAGGTAGCTTAATCTCACCCCTTAGAATCTTCCCATACCAGTCCACAAGCTTTCTGTTACGTGCTTCCATGATCGTTTCTCCAAAATTTCTTAGCCTTCGCTATCACGAGAACCCCCCTTTATGGCAAATCCAGATCATGGACTGGGAAGCTGCGCAGTTATCAATAGATGCAGCAGATCGCCAAAATAGAGCAATGACGGTTGGGCACAGTCCTCGGGCGTGGCGCCATTGGGGTCGAAACCCCGCCGCGCCTCGGCTTCCGCGTGTGACACAAAGCGCCAGCCTATCTCCTGCGCATAGGCAAGAGTGCGAGCCTGGACGGTTTTGTGTTCAGTGGGGGTGGTCACTATATGTTCCGTGCTTAGTCATCCATGAAGAAATTATCAGGGTCTTTGCCTTGGCGAATGCGCTCCATGCTCTTGAGAAATTGTTCCCCGGCTGTTCGCTGGTCGGCCGTCAGGTCGGTCCTGCGGAGCATATGATCAACGCGTGGCTCCAATGCAGAAATATCTGTTACGGATTCTAAATGTTTCGGATTTAGGTAAGGTACGCGGCGCGCCATCCTATCGCCCAGTCCCTGCTGTGTACCCCAGCGAAGATACTTTTCAAGGAAGCACGGCAAATAGGCGTCCGACGCAAGGATACGGCTAACACGAGTAGCCACCACTTCTTGACCGGCCCAACTGGTCCATCGATAAATGACGAAGTCCAGTTCTGGCATTGCCAATAGTTGCTGCTCATCGACCCGGCCAAGGCGGTCAACCACAACGGTCCTTAGTTCGTTAAAGATCTGCTCATCCACGTGAGCCAGCGGCGAATCATTCGATTCATCTTGTTTCGAACGATATTTTTCGATAGCCCAGACGATCTGAGCTGCAAGGCATAACGCCTGTCCTCGCGCAATGGCCCTGCGCAGAAGGTCATCCCGATCTCTTGCTTCAACACGCTTCAGTAAATGATTGATTGCCCACTGCAACCTCCATCGATTCGGGACGGCCATAAACCCACCTTGTTCATCCTCGGGTGAGAGCAAGGCGTCTCCGACGTCAAAGAGCGCGATCAAAAGCCCGGATGCAGCTTCAGGCGTGATTTCATCTTCTAAGTCGTTAAGTCTCTCAAGGTATTCTCGGGCTTTCGATGCACCACTCGGACGTTTGATTGCCGACGCGGAGGTCAGAATTGCAACCGCACGATCAGGTTGAGTCGCGACAGCGATTAACTCGTCGAGTTCAGCACGACGTAGCGAATCAGGTGGTACCCCGAACTGGAAATAGACATTGAAGATTTCTGGACTACAAACCCTCAACTCTTTGCGCCAACGAGCAGCCGAGTCGGCCCCATAGGATGTGTTGCTCCAAACGCTTTCAAGCCTGGGAAACAGATGACGCACGAGCCGCTTTACTTCGGTGCGTCTATCCGCAGATACTTTTTCCAACCAAGCATTGTGAAATGCTCGTTCTGGTTCCACGTCCTGCCTAGTGCTGTAATCTGTTCGCCCGGCAAACCTGTCTTTGTGAACACAAATAACGCCGTAAACCTCCGGCTCAAAAACACGGAGGAACTCTATAGCGATGAAGTCAACAGGATTGACTTCACCAGCCGCAGCGGGATAAAGCACACTAAAGGCATTGGTGACGCGCACAATATCCCTCGGTTTCCTGATGTAGTGATCGAGACCATCGAAATAAACGTTGCCCCAATAAGCCTGGTCAAAGTTGGTCGTAGGCGATGATTCAAGAATTCTGTCTAATTCCGCAAAGAGTTTCTGCCTAAGGCGGAGACGATCCACGGCGGGTAGCGAGAATGGGACTTGTACGATTTTTTCAATATACGCGTCGCCATTAACACCCAGAGACGCATTCAAGGCATCAGCCACCAATTTGCGATCAAACGACAATAGGTAAATGACATTGGGGAAATCGGCAAGCGCCTTGACTACTTTGAATAGCTCGCGTATTTCATCCGGGGCCAAGCGATCGATGTCATCGACCACGAATACAAAGCGCCGACCCGCCGTCATGAGCGCATCCGATATCTCCGTTTTAAGCGCTGGCACATCCTTCGGCACTTTCTTGAAAAATTTCAAGACAAATGCAATCGGCTTGTCCAACCACGGGATTCCATAGGCCTTGGCAATCGTGGTTCCAATCGCAGTTCCGTAGTCCGCCATCTTGTCCCCGATTGCTCGGAGAATTTCCGATTCATGCGGCAACTTTGCGCGGAATTGCATGAGGAACTGCGTGGCGAGATGCTCCTGGCTGCTGAACCACCAAGGATTGAAATCGATAACAATTGGTTGCTCGCCAGCGGACACACGGGCAAGATCATGTTTAACAAAATTCAAAAGCGTGGTTTTTCCAACGCCCCATGGGCCGTGAATCGCCATGACCAGGCCCTGCGGACTCGGTGTCTTGCGCACCGCATCTGCGATCCGTCGCGCGAACAGTGCGTAACCAAAGGCATCATGAACAGGATCAGTTAACGGTGCATCCGATCCAATAACAATGCTCTGAACTGCGGCCTCAGCCATGATGCAAGTTCCTCCGTTAAGCCCTGTATTCCTGAAAGATTAAGGCCATCAACCTGAATCCGCTTCGCTCACGACTATCGCTGATCGGGCACCCTTTTCATTGCCCCTGTTAACAAAGTGTCAGTCAATGGTTCCACATGACTGCTCCCATCTCGCAGGATAATTTGCGCCTTTAGGATGATCGTTCCTCGGTTGAACCCGTCTTGCCTAGAAAAGTCGTCCACCCACTCCCTTCGGGCATCATGACCTATGATAACGTCGTAGTGGTTGATTGAGTTCTCAATTCTGAACCACCTTTCTGTGATTTCTAGAATTATCCATTCCTCATCAAGGAACTTGCCCAAATTGGCGTAGTGAACCAAAGGCCTAATTCGGACCCGTGCGTAAAGATTATCTTTAAACTGCTTTTTGTTACTCATTTCAATTCAATTCCGGCAGGTCGAGGGCGTGTACATGAACCTGTGCCGTCATTAACTGGTGCAGCAGGGTACGGAAGAGGTCGTTTTGGGCCACGTGCTTGCGTTCATGGACTTTCTCCTTCCGGTCCAGAGCAGCAAACACGTCGGCTATATCGCGCTGCTCACCCAGAGAAGGGACAGGCACCGGATAAGTCTTAAGGTAGCCGCATGTCAGCGCGCCCTTCGTGCTACCGCCCGCCTGACTCATAGACCGTAGATGTTCGTAGCGCGTCTGCATGAACCACAGAACAAACTCCGGGATGACTTTGGGTGTGGTGAATTGAGCGTAGGCAAGGTGCTGGTTGATGCACGTTTCAAATGATACGAGCGCGGAGTTGCCCAGCGTTTTTCCTTGGCCGGTGATCGCGATAAGGAGGCTGCCAGGCTTCACGCGCGGCAAATGGCACTCCTTGACGGCAAGCTCGGTTACGAACTGATCCGCCTGGTTTATGAAACGCTCGTGAATCTTGGCGCTGTTCAACCAAGGAATCGTACCGCCTTTCCAATAACCCTCATTGTCACGTTTCGGAGTCGAACCATTTCCGATCTTTGCCAACGCACCCAGCGGCACTAATTCCCAACTCTCCGGCACGGGGCCGATTTCGGTTTGTTTTTGGGGTTCGCCGCGCAAGCCTTGGGTGAAGAGTTGGTGGAGGAGCGTCTTTTTCAGTTCGGTGGTGAACTGAAGCAGCCGCTCCTGCTGTTCCATCGCCCGCTGCACCAGTCCCAACACTTTCGCAATTTTGCGCTGCTCGGGTAAATTGAAGTTGTACTCGTTAACCTCAACAGAGCCGAGTTGGGTCTTATTGATTGCGTGGAATGTGCTGCCGCTCCCAAGACTGGCAATGAATTTCTCTATGTAGCGCAGATTGAAGAAAAGGAAGTCGCCGTTGATGGTCCGAGGGCGGATCGCCGCAAGGCCGCGACCGATACAGCATTCCCGATCAGCGATGTTCGTTGGCCCGACCGGTGCGCGGACAGACATCAGAATGTCGTGCGGCTTGGCGATCTTCAGCGGTGCGTTGCAGAACAGCCTCGGCGTTGGGTGGCGAAAGCCGAAATCTGCCTTTCCTTGGAAGAACGCTAGACCATCGCCACCCTCGTTATATGTCGAGGACGGTGGAGATTGTCCCATGATGAGATCAGCTACATCTGTCAGTGTGGGCATAGCTCAGATTGCAATCTTCTTGAGGATGGACTTGAGGTTGTTGGATACGATGGCAGCCTCTTTTTCCAGCGCCTCCAACTCCTCCACAATCTCCGCAATCGGCCGGTACTCCTCGCCCTCGCCGGTGTGGATGTAACGGCTAGGTGAGATGTTGAAGTCGTTCTTGGCGATCTCCTCGCGGGTGACAATGCGCGAATACTTTTCCACTCCCTTCCACGCGGTGAAGATATCAGCGATGCGGGCAATGGCCTCTTCCGGGATGTAGTTCTTGGGATCGCCCTTGACGAACTCGCGGCTGGCGTTGAGCAGGAACAGCTTCTCCTTCCGCTCTTTAGGTTTGGCCTTGTTGAGCACAATGATGATGCCCGGCGCGGTGGTGTTGTAGAAGAGGTTTTCCGGCAAATAGAGCACGCCC
>CAYJBG010000059.1:0-10949 GCA_964368085.1 uncultured Acidiferrobacterales bacterium
AAATTGCCAACCGGCAAGGGCGCGCATAACTTTCTGGCCGTGGGCGACGGCCGGCACATGCTGCTGACCAACCGCGTCGCCAACACGGTTTCCATCATCGACCAGAAAAACCTCACAGTAACCGAAACCTTCCCGGTCCCGGGCGGGCCCGACTGCATGGAACTCACGCGCGACGGAAAGGAACTGTGGGTGACGTCGCGCTGGATCAGGAAGGTCGTCGTGATCGATATGGCGACCAAAAAGATCAAACACGCGATCCCGGTCGGCCGCTCGCCGCACGGCATTTATTTCCACACCCATGCGCCGCGCCGCTAGTCTTATTATTGCCCTGCTGCTTACCGCAACCGTTTGGCCGGCACTGGCCGAGACACGCTGCACCGGCAACGTGTACCTGAGCTTCGACACCGGCGATATGTCGCAGGCCGAAACAATCGCGCGCATCTTGAGACAAGCGCAGGTCCGGGGCACATTCTTCCTGGCCAACGAAAAAACCTTCCGCGGCGACCATGCGCTCGATCCCGCGTGGCGCGACTATTGGCGCGCGCGGGTCGCCGAGGGACACGCCTTTGGGAACCACACCTTCCGGCATGTTTACGCAAAGCGCGATCTGGCGGATGGACAGTTACTGGTCACGGTTGACTACCATGGGCCGGAAATCCGGATGGACGAACGCGGTTTCTGCGCCGAACTGAAGAAGGTCGATGCAACGTTCCACACGCTGACCGGCCGGCACCTCGATGGCCTGTGGCGCGCGCCCGGTGGCCACACCACTCGCCAAACCATCCGCTGGGCGGCGAACTGCGGCTATCCGGTACACGTTCACTGGGACGAAGCCGGCTTCATTGGCGACGAATTTCCGAGTGATACCCATCCCAACGGCCAACTGCTGAAGCAAGCCTTGGTGCGCATCAAGCCCGGCACCGTCGCCATGATGCATCTTGGTATTCGCTCACGGCGCGAACCGCTGGCGCCGATCCTAGAACCTTTGATTCAGGGTCTCAAGGCGCGCGGCTACTGCTTCGCGCCACTCGCAGCCGCAGCGCGCTGATGCTGGACACACTCTCCGACCTCTTCGCCAGCGTACACGCCTGGCTGTTCGAGGCGCTGGTGCAGCCGGCGCTGTTTGCGCTGGGCTTCATGACTTACGCGGAACCGGCCTTCGAGGCGCTGGAAATGGCGCTGTATGGCGTGCTCGAAATCGGCCTCATGCTGTTGCTGCTGCGGCCACTCGAAAGCTGGCGGCCGGTGGAACACTGGCCGAATCGGCGCGCGGTACGGGTGGACGTGCTTTATACCTTTCTGCATCGCCTCGGTATCGTGCCGCTGATGGTGTTCCTGCTGCTGCAACCGCTGCAGGAATCGGTGGATGGCTCGCTGCGCCTGCAAGGCTTCATTCCACCGAGCCTCGAAGATTTGTTGCCGTGGTTCAGCGCGCACCCGCTCGCCTCGTTCTTCGTGTACCTGGCGATCCTGGATCTGGCCGAATACTGGCGGCACCGCCTGCAACACCGCTTCCGCTGGTGGTGGGCGCTGCACGCCCTGCATCACAGTCAGCGTCAACTGTCGATGTGGGCCGACCGGCGCAACCACCTGCTCGATGATGTGCTCTCCGATGTATGGATCGTGCTGGTGGCGCTGGCGATCGGCGTGCCGCCCGGCCACTTTCTCGGCATCGTGGTCGTGACGCGCCTGATCGAAAGCCTGTCGCACACCAACGTGCGCATGCGCTTCGGCCGGCTCGGCGACCGCCTGCTGGTGAGCCCGCATTACCACCGCATCCACCACGGCATCGGCGTCGGCCACGAGGGACACGCGCTGGGCTGCAACTTCGCGCCGCTGTTCCCGCTCTGGGATCTGCTGTTCGGCACCGCCAACTTCACGCGCGGCTATCCCGCGACCGGTATTCGCGATCAGCTCGACGGCGTGGATTACGGCGAGGGGTTCATCCGCCAGCAAGTGCTGGGCGTAAAACGCTTGGCGCGCGCGATTTCTTCCTGAATCGGTGAATTGCCGGGGAACCTTTGATTAATTCAAGAATGTAGGGTGCGCCCCGCGCACCGATCGACAAAAATGGTGCGTGGGACGCACCCTACATCGAATTGTTCAGAGCTAGATATTCTTTTCGGGCGGTGTCGAAGAGGGAGACTGTACCGCCGCCACCGGCACCATGCCCGCCGCGCTCGACTGCGCGGGCAGTGCCGCCGGCGCCGGCGTCGCACTCGGCGCCACCGGAAACACGTCGGCCGGGATCAGTTTGCGCGGCGTCGGCGCGGCGGCATTGGCGACCCGGGTCACGGGGTTCTGGGCGCTGTAGGTGCGGTGCATCTTCATCACCTTGCGCACATAATCCTGCGTCTCGTCGTACGGCGGAATGCCCTTGTGGCGCAGCACCGCGTTCTCGCCGGCATTGTACGCCGCGAGCACCAGACGTGTGTTGTTCTTGAACATCCTCTGCAGGTCCTTGAGGTACAGCACGCCGGCGCGCACGTTCTGCACCGGGTCGAACAGATCCTCGGCGCCGTAGCGTTGCGCGGTCTCGGGCATGAGCTGCATCAGGCCCTGCGCGCCCTTGTGGGAGACGGCGTGTGGATTGAACGCGGATTCGATATGCATGACCGCCTTCACCAACGCCATGTCCACATGGTGGACGGTCGCGGTGCGGCGAATGAGCCGGTCGTAGGCGGCGGGATCGGTAACGGCGTACGAAATATTGCGGCTGGATACGAGTGCGCCCGCGCCCTTGCTGGTCTTGCTGTGGCGCACGAGCCGGTAATCGCGGTTGTTGAGTTGGTGGTCGGTGACGATGCGCGCCCCGCCCGGCAACTGATAGACGAAGACATCCGCCTGGGCCACACCGCCCAGTCCCCAGAGGACCAAAATTCCCAGGATCGCCTGGATATTGCCAGCCTTGTTCATGAATTTCCTTGGCGCTTCCCCTATCCGACATCAGTCGAATACCAAGAATGGCTGCATTTCCTATGCCAGCCGCTGATCGTACCCCGAATCGCGCTAATGCCTTGACCTGTATTGATTTTTCGGTCGTTCTGAAGACCTGGCCCACGAGCGTCGAACTCTTGGCGTCACCCGAAGTCCGCCGTTTGCCGTCCTTCGGCACCCGACGACTCTGCTTCGGCCCGCGGACATTGTTTTCACTATAGTAGTCGAGTTTGCCTGTCCGGGGCCCACCGGCCCCTCACCCCACGCACCCCCCGGGTGCCAACCGGAGCCTTTCCTTTGAGCACAGTCGATCTCACCCAGGACAATTTTAAAGACGTCATCCAAAAGAATGCCATGGTTCTCGTGGATTTCTGGGCGCCGTGGTGCGGCCCGTGCCGCGCCTTCGCGCCGGTTTATGAGGCCGCTTCGATGCAGCACGCGGATGTGGTCTTCGCCAAGATCAACACCGAAGACCAGCAGGAATTGGCCGCTACGTTTCAGATCCGCTCCATTCCCACGCTCATGCTGTTCCGCGAACAGATCGTCCTTTTTTCCCAGCCTGGCTCCCTGCCCGGCCCGGCGCTGGACGAAATTCTCGCCAAGGCCAAGGCGCTCGACATGGACCTGGTACGGAAGGAAATTGCCGAACAGGAAACTGGTGAGCCAGCTTAAGGAACCACCGAACAGCCAGCCTGGACGCCGGGAGCAGACGCAGAGTACGCAGAGGCGCAAAGGACGCAGAGTGTTTCTATCTTTAAAAGCTCCGCGTTCTCTGCGCCTTAGCGCTCTCTGCGAGTTTTTTCCAGCGCACCTTGGAGACACCGGTGTTTTACGGCAGGCACACGGACAAAACTCTATTGGGGATATTTCCTAACCGACCCAGCAGCGCGCATTGCGGAACATGCGCAACCACGGGCCGTCCTCGCCCCACGTGTCCGGATGCCAGGAGTTGGACACGGTGCGCACCACCCGTTCGGGATGCGGCATCAGGATGGTGAAACGGCCATCCGGCGTGGTGAGACCGGCGATGCCGGCCGGCGAGCCGTTCGGGTTGTAAGGATAGGACTGGGTGACGTTGCCGCGGTTGTCCACGAAGCGCAACGCGACCTGGCTGGCGGCGGTCACGCGCTCCCAGTCCGTCACGGTGCGAAACTCGGCACGGCCTTCGCCATGCGCCACGGCGATCGGCAGGAACGAACCGGCCATGCCCTGCAGAAGGACCGAAGGATTCGGCGGAATCTGCACCATGCACACGCGCGCCTCGTACTGCTCGGAACTGTTGCGCACGAAGTGCGGCCAGGCTTCGGCGCCCGGGACGATCTCGTGCAGGTTGGACATCATCTGGCAGCCGTTGCAGATACCGAGCGCGAAACTGTCGGTGCGCGCGAAGAACGCGCTGAATTCTTCGCGCGTACGGCTGTTTAACAGAATAGACTTCGCCCAGCCTTGGCCCGCGCCCAGCACGTCACCGAACGAAAAGCCGCCGCAGGCCGCGAAGCCCTTGAAGTCATTGAGAGACACACGCCCGTCAACGATGTCACTCATGGTGACATCCACCGCGCGGAAACCGGCACGGTCGAAAGCCGCAGCCATTTCCACCTGGCCGTTCACGCCCTGCTCGCGCAGGATGGCGACCGGCGGACGCACACCCTTGACGATGCAGGGCGCAGCGATATCGTCTTCGGGCTTGAACGTGAGCACGGCGCTTAGACCCGGATCGGTGTCATCGAGAATGCGGTCGTACTCCTGCTGTGCGCAGTCCGGATTGTCGCGCAGCGCCTGCATGCGGTAGCTGGTTTCGGACCAGACGCGTTGCAGGTTGACGCGTGTATCGCCGAACAGCTCTTGGCCGTGGCGCACGAACGCGATGCGGTCGTCGTGCGTGAGGAAGCCGATGCGATGCGCGGTGCGCGCGATGCCGGCCTCCTTGAGCGCGCCGAGAATACCCTTGAGACGCGCGCGTGGCACTTGCAACACCGCGCCCAGCTCCTCGCTGAACAGCGCCGCCAGCGGATCGCGGCCGAGATCGTCAAGCTCGATGCGCACGCCGGTGCGGCCGGCGAACGCCATTTCGCAGATCGTGGCGAACAAGCCGCCATCGGAACGGTCGTGGTAGGCGAGCAGAAAACCAAGCTCATTCAGCGCCTGGATCACGGCGAAGAACAGCTTCAGCACGCGCGCATCCTCCACGTCCGGCGCCTCGTTGCCGACCTGCTTGTACACCTGCGCGAGCGCGGACCCGCCGAGACGGTTCCGGCCCTTGCCGAGATCGATGAGCACGAGATCGGTCTCGCCCCGGTCGGTGCGCAGTTGCGGCGTGAGCGTCTTGCGCACGTCCGCGACCGGCGCGAAGGCCGAGATAATGAGCGACAGCGGCGCGGTCACTTCACGTTTCTCGCCCTGCTCATGCCAGACGGTCTTCATGGACATCGAGTCCTTGCCGACCGGTATGGAAATGCCGAGCGCCGGGCACAGCTCCATACCCACCGCCCTGACCGTATCGAACAATGCCGCGTCCTCGCCCGGGTGCCCGGCCGGCGCCATCCAGTTGGCCGACAACTTCACGTCCGGCAACTTGGCGATGCGCGCGGCAGCGATATTCGTGATCGCCTCGCCGATGGCCATACGCCCGCTCGCGGCCGGGTTCAGCAGCGCCAGCGGCGTGCGCTCACCCAGGCTCATGGCCTCGCCGGTATAGGCCGTGTAGCTGCTGGCAGTAACGGCGACATCCGCGACCGGCACCTGCCACGGCCCGACCATCTGGTCGCGGCACACGAGTCCGGTGACGCTGCGATCGCCGATGGTGATAAGGAAATTCTTGTTCGCCACGGTTGGCAGGCGTAATACCCGGCAGGCCGCCTCGGCGAGGTCGATGCCCCGGGTCTTGAAGGCCGGCAACTTGCGCTTTACGCGCTTTACATCGCGCTTCATACGCGGCGGCTTGCCGAGCAACACGCCCAGATCCATGTCGATCGGGCGCGCCGCCGGCGCGCCTTTATCAGCGAAGTGTTTGTCGGTGAGCGTCAAATGCCTTTCTTTCGTGGCGTGACCGATTACCGCAACCAGGCAGCGTTCGCGCTCGCACATCTTCTTGAATACGTCGAGATACTTGTCATCCACCGCCAGCACGTAACGCTCCTGCGCCTCGTTGCACCAGATCTGCATGGGCGACATGCCCGGCTGGTCGTTCGGAATAAGGCGCAACTCGAACGCACCGCCGAGGCCGGCATCGTTGATAATCTCCGGCACGGCGTTGGAAAGGCCGCCGGCGCCGACATCATGGATGGAGACAATCGGGTTGTCGGCGCCGCTCGCCCAGCACTGGTCGATGACCTCCTGGCAACGGCGCTGCATCTCGGGGTTGCCGCGCTGCACCGAGGCGAAATCGAGTTCTTCATGGCTTACGCCGGTCGTCATGCTCGACGCCGCGCCGCCGCCGAGGCCGATGAGCATCGCCGGTCCGCCGAGTACGACAATGCTTGCGCCCGGCGGGATCGGCCGCTTGTGCACATGCGCGGCGCGGATGTTCCCCAGGCCACCGGCGAGCATGATCGGTTTATGGTAGCCGCGCACTTCCCCGGCCACTTCTTCCTCGAAGGTGCGAAAGTAACCGCCCAGATTGGGGCGGCCGAATTCGTTGTTGAAGGCCGCGCCACCGAGCGGGCCGTCGAGCATGATCTCCATGGCACTGGCAATGCGCCCGGGTTTCCCGTGATCGGTTTCCCACGGCTGCACGGCGCCGGGGAGTCGCAGGTTGGAAACCGAGAAGCCGGTGATGCCGGCCTTCGGCTTGGAACCCTGGCCGGTCGCGCCCTCGTCGCGGATTTCACCGCCGCTGCCCGTGGACGCGCCTGGAAACGGCGAGATCGCAGTCGGGTGATTGTGGGTCTCGACCTTCATGAGGATATGTGTGTCTTCCTCGTGATAACGGTACTCGTGCGTGGCCGGGTCGGGAAAGAAACGCCCGCAGCGATTACCCTGAATGACCGAGGCATTGTCCTTGTAGGCGACCAGTGTGCCGGCCGGATTGAGCGCGTGGGTGTTGCGGATCATGGCGAACAAAGAGTGTTCCATGCGCTTGCCGTCGATCACCCAGTCGGCGTTGAATATTTTGTGCCGGCAGTGCTCGGAATTGGCCTGCGCGAACATCATCAGCTCCACGTCCGTGGGATTGCGTCCGATGCGCGTGAAGTTCTCGACCAGATAATCGATTTCATCCGGCGCGAGCGCCAGCCCGAGTTGCCGGTTCGCCGCTTCCAGCGCCGCGCGTCCACCCTTGAGAACGTCCGCCACGTTGAGCGGTGCCGGTGGCTCTTCACGGAACAGCGCGGCCGCCGCTTCGAAAGACGTGAGCACGCTCTCGGTCATGCGGTCATGAATCAGCGCCGCGACCTGCTGGCGCTCGCCGGCGTCAAGCGCCGCGCCGCCGCGCTTGCGCACGAACCAGGCGATGCCGCGTTCCAGGCGGCGCACATTTTTAAGCGCGCAGTGCTGGGCGATATCGGTGGCCTTGGTGGACCAGGGTGAAAGCGTGCCGAGGCGCGGCACGACCAATAGCAGCTCGCCCTGCGGTGCGGCGCCTGCGCGCTTCGGACCGTAGGTGAGCAGGCGTTCGAGCACCTGCCGGTCGGTGACGGAAAGCTCGCCGCGCACAGCGGCGAAGTGCCGGTACTCGGCGTGCACCGATTCGATGGCCGGGAGCGCGGCGCGCAGCCGGCCCATCAGCCGCTCCAGGCGGAACGGTGAGAGCGCGGCCGAGCCGCGCAGCATGAGGATGGGAATGGGTGCGGCACTGATGAGCGCCGGCGCGGAATCGGCTGTCGTTTCGGGGGCGTTGCCCAACATCGCTTGGTACTCGTGCTCCGCGTTGAGGTTCGCCCGGCCACGGTCGGCCTGGCCTGAGGCGCCCCGGTTTCAGGACGCGATCATTTTATGAAAGCATGCCTGCACACTAATAACCATCATTATATCAGTTGGCGCCACGCCAGGCCGCCCTCCTGGGAGGCGATTTCCAGCCGCGCCGACGCTGCGCCCAAAACCGCACCCAGGGCGGAACGCACCAGCCAAGGGGTGTTGTTCTTCTCGCTCAGATGGGCGGCTACGATATGCTGCAAGCGGCCGGTATCGAGGCAGGCCAAGAGCGCCGCGGAGGAATCATTATCCAGATGGCCGAGCGGACCGCCGACGCGCTTCTTGAGCGACGCCGAATAGGGTCCGTCGGCGAGCATGTCGGTGTCGTGATTGCATTCGAGGATCAGCGCGTCGCAGCCGCGAAGTTGCGTTTCGATATGCGCAGTGATGTGCCCGGCATCGGTAAGCAGACCGAGCCGGCGCGCGCCGCCGGAGAACACGAACTGACAGGGCTCGCGCGCGTCATGCGGCACCGTGTACGGATGCACCGCGATACCATCGACTGAAAAATCTTCGCGACTACTGAAGAGCCGGCACTGCGGGAGACGATCCGTCTCCGCCGCGCCGAGTGCGGCGTGCGTTCCGCTCGTGAGCCAAACCGGAATATCGTACTTGCGCGCCAGCGGACCGATGCCGTCGGCGTGATCACCGTGTTCGTGTGTGACCAGAATGGCGCAAAGATTTTCGGCCGCACGACCGAGACGCGCGAGACGGCGTTCGGTTTCTTTCAGTGAGAAACCGCAGTCCACCAGGACCGTGGTTTGCCCGCATTCGATCAACAGCCCGTTGCCATGGCTGCCGCTGCCGAGCAACGCAAAGCGCAGGGATCCGTTCCGGTGCCGACCCCCTTCCAGGGCATTCGGGTCGGCGGTCACGCTGCTCAACGAAGCTGTTGCTGCAACACACCGAGCAATTGCTGCCCGGTCGTTGATATATCCGGCTCGCCCTTTACATCAAGCACTTTCACACTGGTACCGGCATCTGTAGTCTTAAGGCGGACCTGGAAGCGGTCGCTCGGTACTCCATCCTTGGTGTCCGGCGCGGCATTTGCCTTGTCGGGATCGCCACTCAACCAGGAGAAGAGACCGCGGCGCTTGCCGGCCTGACTGCTGTCCACGTAACGCACGTAGAAGATACCGGCGCTGCGGTCACGGTCTTCGGTGATCACGCCGGCGCGATCCAGCGCCTGACCGACGCGCCGCCAGGCGCCATCGAGATCGTCCTGGGACAGAATCAACTCGCCCTTCACCAGCTGCGCGCGCTCGCTGCCCGCCGCGGCGATCTGACCCTTGACTTGCTGCTCGTCCAGGCCGAAGTGCGCCAGCAGCTTTCCGAGCATCTCGGCCTCCATTTCCGGATCGGTCGCGCGCGGCTGCCAGGCGGTGCGCGTCACGCCCGCGACGCTTTCGCTCACCACCACTTCCGTCATACCCTGGTGGCTGACATATACCTCGGCCGTGCCGTTCACGCGTCCGCGCTCAACGCGTACGCGAAACTTGTCGCGCAGACCGGTCGAATGGAGCGAGGCCAGGATCTGGCTGAAGACGCCGGTGAATTTAACCGGGCGGTCGATCCAGTCGGATTCGAGCACACCGGTCTGCGGATTATCCACGGTAAGCGCCATGTTGCTGCGCAGAAAATAATCGCGCGCCTTCACCCACACGCGCTCCGGATCGCCCTGCACCACCAGCCAGCGTTGTGCGCCATCGCGTTCAAGTCGCACACCGGCGACCGTCGGCGCCGCTTTTCCATTCGCGGTTGCCGGCCCGGCGTTTCCGGCGGGAAGCCCGGCGGCGTACTCGGAATACGCCGCGGCTCCACCGGCCGGAACAACGGCGAGGTTGTCGCCTGCGGGGCGCGTCAGGTCCGGCGGCACCTCAAGCGCCTCGCGCTGTTTGGCCGGAGGGCTTACAGCCTTGCTGCCGCCGAACAGGGTACAGCCTTGGCCGGCCAGCAGCAGCGCGGCAATGAATGCGAAGAGTCGCGGAATCGTCATGGAATCACCGAACACAGGGGGAGACAGAAACATGAATGGGATGCATGGTTACTTCAGTCCGGCGCTGTGCATCGCCTGACGCAGGGTTTCGTGGTGCGTTTCCGACAGGCGCGTGAGCGGCAGACGGATGCCGCCTTCGATGAGGCCCATCTGCTCCAACGCCCACTTCACCGGAATCGGGTTGGCCTCGACGAACAGGTTCTGGTGCAAACCCATCAGCTTGTCGTTGATGGCGCGCGCGCCTTTCTCGTCGCCCTTGAGCGCGGCCGCGCACATGTCCTGCATGGCGCGCGGCGCGACGTTGGTGGTGACCGAGATTACACCCTGGCCGCCGAGCAGCATGCACTCCATGCCTGTGGCATCGTCGCCGGAATAAAGTTCAAAATCTTTCGGACAAAGCTTTAGAATTTCGCGCGCCCGGTCGAGGTTGCCGGTGGCTTCCTTGATGCCGACGATGTTCGGAATTTGTGCGAGACGCGCGACCGTGGCCGGCAACATGTCGCAGACCGTGCGTCCGGGGACATTGTACAGAATCTGCGGGATCGGCACCGCCTCGGCGACCGCCTTGTGGTGCAGGTACAGGCCTTCCTGCGTGGGCTTGTTGTAATAAGGCGTGACCAGCAGACAAGCCTGGGCGCCAGCCTCCAACGCGCACTGGGTGAGCTCGATCGCCTCGGTCGTGGAGTTCGAGCCGGTGCCGGCAATCACCGGCACGCGTCCGCGCGCGTACACAAGCGCAAGCCGGATCGCCTCGCAATGCTCTTGCATGTCGAGGGTCGGCGATTCGCCGGTGGTGCCCACCGAAATAATCGCGGTCGTGCCGTTGTCGATCTGGAAATCCACGAGACGGCGCAGCGCAGCGGTATCCAGTGTCCCGTCGAGATGCATCGGGGTCACAAGTGCGACCATACTGCCGTGGAACATGAAGGAAATACCCGGAATTTTCCGATAAACCGAGCAGGCATAGTAGCTTGCCCGGCCCGGGGCTGACAAGCACGACCGCCATGGATGGCGGAAGTGCCGAAAACGCAGGAGCAGTTTTTCGGCCGACCGCCAGGGATGGCGGAAGTGCGGAGCGCGAAGCCGTCCCTACGGGGACAAACGC
>CAYJBG010000060.1:0-10869 GCA_964368085.1 uncultured Acidiferrobacterales bacterium
GGCTACTACAGCGCCATGTTCCTCGACACCTCGCTCGAGACCATGGGCATCCACAGTGTGCAGCAGATGCGCGAGCGCTTCCGCGAACAGCATGGGCTGCTCGGCCATCTCTCGGGCGCCATCCCGGGTATTCTCTCGCCTGCCGGCCCGCTCGGACAGGGCCAGCACTTCGCCATGAGCGGTGCGCTGCTGCATCCGGATACGCTGTTCCCGCTGACCATCGGCGACGGCGGCATGGGTGAGCCGTACGTGCTCAATGCGATGCTGCACTTCCACGTCGCCTATCCGAAGGTGACGAATTTTCTGCCGGTGCTGATCTGGAACGGCTACAGCCAGGAACATCACTCCATGGTTTCGAACTTCAGCAACGACGAGATGATTCGCTACTGGCAAGGTCATGGCTTCCAGGAAGTAATACTGATCGACGCCAGGGAGTACGACGACGCCAATCAGCAGGGCGCCTACGTCGACAGCACGCGCTTCTCGCACGAGCGGCGCCTGGCGTTTGCCAAGGCGGTGCTCATGGCCACGGATCGCGCCGCCAGGTCGGCGCTCGGTGGCAAACTCACGGCGTTCATAATCAAGCAGCTCAAGGGTGCCGGCGTGCACGCGCTCGGCGCCAAGTCGCACAACCTGTACGCTCAACACACGCTTGAGAACAGCGACGTGATCGAAGGCCTCAAGCGTCGCGCACTGCCGGCCGCCGCCTGGCAGATCGTGCGCGACAACTTCGTGCGCGCCGGTGGTGGCCCGGCGGTCAAGACCTCGGTGACCGAAGTGGTGCTCGAACTTGCACCGCTTGGCGAGCTGCCGTTAAAGGAATTCCCGCTGGGCGAATCGACCGTCCCGTCGACCGCCTTCGGCGCCCTGGCGGCTGAAGTCGGGAAGCGCGACCCGCGCTTCGTGGTGACCAACGCCGACGGCAACGAGGCCTCGGGCATGGCCAACATCAATATCGCGCTCAAAATCCGTCATCCGAACACGGACGATCTTTACCATCAGGGCCCGAACGGACAGGTGTACGAACCGCTGAACGAAGACGCCTGCGCCGGCCTTGCCGCCGGTCTGGCACTGTTTGGCAGCCGCTCGCTGTGGCTGTCGTACGAGAGCTTTGCCATCAACGGTTTGCCGATCGTACAGACCGTGGCGCAGGCCATGGCCGAGCTGCGCCGTAAAACGCCGAGTGTGATCAACATGTTCACCGCCGGCGCGCTCGAGCAGGGCCGCAACGGCTGGACGCACCAGCGTCCGGAGGTGGAAGCCTATTTCGCCGCACTCATGCGTACCGGCAATGTATTCCCGCTTTATCCGGTAGACGCCAATATGATCCAGGTGGCGTACGACTGGGCACTTTCTACGCACAACAAAGCCATTGCCATCTTTGCGTCCAAGTCACTGTTGCCGGTGCGTTCCACCCTGGAGCAGGGACGGCGCGCACTTGAGGACGGCGCGGTCAAGCTTTACCAAAGTGCCGAGGCCGGCAAAAATGGCACAGTGGTGTTTGCAGTCGCTGGTGACTTGGTGCTGCTGCCGGTGTACGAGGCCAAGGAACTGCTTGAGCGCCATGGTTATTGCGTGCGCATCGTCGCAGTGGTGAATCCGCGCCGCTTGTACCGACCACACGACGTTGCCTGGGACACATGCAGCGAGCCGGATAACGGCTTCCTGAGCGATGCCGGTTTTGGCGCGCTGTTCGAAGGTGACGCGCTGATTGGTATCGCCGGTGGTGCCTCGGCCACACTTGAACCGGTGCTGTTGCGTGCCCGCAATTCGCGCCGCGATCTGTTGTCGTGGAAGCGTGGCGAGACCACCGCCAGCCCGAAGGAGATCATGGACTTCAACGGGCTGTCAGCGGAGGCGATCAGCGCGCGCGTGGGCCAGTTGTTCAAGTCTTAGCAATTCGCCTTACGATGTCTTTGTGGGTCGCCCTTCAGGGCGACAGTTTCGTAGGGTGCGCCCTGCGCACCATTGATGTTGATGGGCCGTGGTTTGGTGCGCAGGGCGCACCCTACGTTTGATGATGCCCGGGTCAGTTTTTAATGTAGGTTGGGTTAAGCCGCCAATATTTTTTATCGTTTATCACCAACTCCCCCTCTCCCGCATCAGCGGGAGAGGGCAAGGGGTGAGGGAGGCGGCGAACCCAACAAAATAATACCAACCGATGAATTCGTTAGCCAATCATGGCCACAACCAAGATCATCGTCCTTGACGACGACCCGACCGGTTCGCAGACCGTGCACGGCTGTCTGCTGCTTACGCGTTGGGATATCGCCACGCTCAAGGAGGCGCTCGTCGACAGCGCGCCGCTGTTCTTCGTGCTCACCAACACACGTGGCATGTCGGCCGAGCGCGCCAGCGCGGTGACGCGCGAGGTCTGTCGCAATCTCAAGCAGGCGTTGGCGGGCGCAGACATCCATCCGGTTTTTGTCAGCCGTTCGGACTCAACCTTGCGCGGCCACTACCCGGTCGAGACCGATGTTATGGCCGAGGAGCTCGGGCCGTTCGATGCACACTTCCTGGTGCCGGCGTTCTTCGAGGGCGGGCGTTTCACGCGCAATTCCATCCATTACCTGCGCACCGACGACAAAGAGATTCCCGTGCACGAAACCGAATTCGCGCGCGACTCGGTATTCGGTTACCAACACAGCTACCTGCCGGACTACGTGGAAGAGAAAACCCGTGGCCGCATCAAGGCCGCTGAGGTCAAACGCTTTCTGCTCGCCGACCTGCGTGCCGGTGTGTACAAACAACTTCTTGGGTTGAGCGGTAATGCTTGTGTGGTGGTGGATGCCGAAACCCAGGACGATCTCAACCGCTTTGCCGCCGATCTGCTCAGGGCCGCGGGCGCCGGAAAACGTTTTTTGTTCCGCAGCGCCGCCAGTCTGCTCACCGCACTCGCCGGGTTGCCGCCGCAGCCGGTGCCGGCCGGGGAGATGGCAAAATATGTTCGTGGCGGCAAGCCCGGTGCGGTTATTGTCGGATCGCATGTACCCAAGACCACACGTCAGCTCAATGAGTTGCTCAAACTGCCGGGTATTGCGCCGATCGAAGTGGATGTGCGTCGCCTGCCACAAGCGCATGCCACGTTGCTGGCCGAGGTGCTGGCGCGCGTCGAGACGATTCACGCTGCCGGTCAGACTCCGGCGATTTTCACCAGCCGCACCGAGCGCAGCTTCCCGGATCAGGCGGCGCGACTCGCCTTCGGTGAGCAGGTGTCCGGCTTTCTCATGGACGTGGTGCGCGGCCTGCCGGAGACGCTCGGCTTCCTGGTCAGCAAGGGCGGCATCACCTCGAACGATGTGCTGAGCAGCGGTCTCGCGCTACGCACGGCGCGGCTGCTCGGGCAGATTCTGCCGGGCGTATCGGTGGTGCGCTGCCCGCCGGATCACACGCGCTTCGCGGACATGCCGGTGGTGATCTTCCCGGGCAATGTCGGCGACGACCACGCGCTCGCCACGGTTCATCGGCGCCTGCGCCAGTCCGATAATCAGGGAATCTCCGATTAACGATCGTTTGCCTTTGCGGCGAAAAATATTATTTTAGAAATTATTCAAAGTATCCCGAGGTCCCCGCGCGTGATGCGCGCAAACCATTTCGTGCACGGCATGAATCATGCCCCGGCCGTGTGTTAACTGGAAGTCGGCAGGAAGTCGATAGGGTAGAGGATGGTGATCTTCGGTACGCCGTCCTTCGGACCGAAGTTGAATTTCTTCACGCGCTCGACGACTTCGGCGCCCAGTGCCGACGAGGCCACATCGGTCGATTCGATACGGCAGGCCGACACTTCGCCATTGGGTTCGATGGTGATACGCAGGATCATCTTGCCGCGCAGCGCCGGATTGCTGCGCAGTTCCCGGTTGTAGATCCGGTAAAGCGCCGCCTTGTAGCGGTCGAAGACGATCTGGATTTCTTCGTCCGTGCGGGACGGCCCCATGCCTGCACTCAGCGACCGATCGGCGCCGGTGGCGGCGCCGACATCGCTTTGCACGCGCGAGAATCCGACGCCGCCCAGCCGGGTGCCGGTACCGGCCACGTTGCGACTCAGCGAAGCGCCGCTGATACCGCCACTGCCGTCCCGGGCCTGGGCGGTGACCAGCGAGCGTTGGGTCAGGCCGGTGGTCTGTTGACCGCTGTTTTTGACCCGTGCGCCGCTGCCCAGATTGTCCGGAATGTCGCTCATCAGGTCTTTGAAGGCGTTCTTGAAGGCGAGTACGCCGGACTTCTCAGCTTTGGCGCGTGCCTGCTGAGTCTCGGTCGGCTTGGGTTTGTCCGAATCGTCCTTCTTTTCGGTCTTTGTCAGCTCCTTGGGCGGCGGAGGCGTGATCTTCTGGGCCAGACGAACCATCCGTTCGGGGATCTCCACGACTTCGGTACGATCGAAGACCGGCAGTACCCACATTTCCACGAATCCCGAGAACAGCAGGGTAATCAGCAGGGCGAGCAGCAGCGACTTGCGGAAGCGGCGCTGGTCTTCACCCTGATGGGACCAGGGCATGACCACCGGGCGATAGGGGGTGGCCGTAATTTCGCGATGTATCGGTAATTCGCTCTTGGCGAGCTCCTGTTCCTCCTCCAGTTCAACGAGCTCGTCGTGCAGGAGGTGGACTACGAGAGATTCGTTTCGAATCTTGTCCTTGAGCGCCGTGCGCAGGGACTCGGCGGCGGAGAGTTTGTCCTGGTGCGCGGAGGCGAGGGCACGCACACGACGCATGTGTTCCGGGATATCGGCAACCTCGGGCTTTTTACCCCAGAACAGCGCGGCGGCACCCATCTCGTCAAGTTTATCCAGGGCTTCGCAGGCCTGACCCAGCAACACCAGCTGCAGGCCCTGTTCGGTCATCTTCAGCAGTGCGTCATCGACGGCACGCAACTCCTTCTCGAAACCCGAGATCTTTTTCTGGGTCTCCCGGAGTTGCGTCTGTAATGTCTGCTGTGGTGATGGCACGATATTCCCTGAGTCGTCTAGCTTTGCGAGCCCTTCTGGATGACGGCCAGTGAAATCTTGGAGTATCCGGAGACGGTGCAGGTGGACATGAGTTTTTTCAGGACTTTGAACGGAATGGTCTTGTGGGCCAGGATCACGACTTCGTTGGTCTTCGCCACCGCTTCGGTGTTGAGGCCGATCGTGGTCAGCCGGACCTGATTCAGTCGCTCCATCACCGGACGGAGGATCTCGTCCTTCGTCGCCAGGATATCGGCAACCGAAATCGTGGGCTCACCCTGCACCATGATCATCTGTTCGCTGACCGTGATGACCAGGGTCTGCCGGGGTCTGGCCTCGACGATCGAATCCGGCAACTTGATCTCCCTGGGCGGTTCGAGCACCTCGACGGCCGACTGGTTCACCAGCAGAAAGAACACCAGGATCGTGAACACGTCCATCAGCGACGTCAGGCTCAGTTCGCTCTTGTGCTTCCTGGCGCGCGCCATGCGCCGGATGCGGCGATTGGTCTTCATGGCGCGTCGCCAATCGAGATGGCCGGAAACAGGCTGATCTTCTGGGTCAGCTCGCTGTCGGGCTGTTTGACCTCGATCAGCCGGACCGCGTCCATCACGTGGATCACGTCGTCGTATTCAATGTCCGGCTCGACCAGAATGGTGGCGTCTTCCTTGTCGCCATGCGATTTCTTGATCGTCAGCAGGGCCTCGGACAGCTTGCGCAGGTCGTACTTCGGTCCGGTTTTGGGAATGGTGACAAGCACCCTGCGCCCGTCGCCCACTTCCAGTCTGGTCTTGCGGATCATCACCTCGATGGCGAACGCAGGCTTGTTGGAGGCGGTCCCGCTGGCGGAAGTCGGCAGGTCCAGTTCCATGATGGTGATGCGCGAGAACACCGCGGTCACGAGCAGGAACGGAATCAGAACCACCATCAAGTTCAGGAAGGTGGTGATGTTCAGTTCCGCCTCTTCCTCCTGGCGCTTGCGGCGCTTCGGTCTGGACATGGCCGGTCAGGAGTTCGGACGCTGTTGGGTCGCGGACATGATGATGTTGAGGGTTTTCACCGAGGCCATTTCCAGGCTGTCGATAATCTCTCCGGTCCTGGAGTTGAGATAGGCATGGGCCAGCAGCAGCGGCACCGCCACGATCAGTCCCAGCGCGGTGGTGTTCATGGCGACCGAGATACTGCCCGACAGCAGATCGGCCTTTTCCGCCGGGTTGGCGTGGGCGACCGCGGTGAAGGCCTGGATCAGGCCGACGATGGTGCCCAGCAGTCCGAGCAGGGTTGCGATGTTGGCGAACAGGGCGATGAAGCCGGTGCGCTTTTCCAGTTGCGGCATGATTTCCATCATGCCTTCCTCCATGGCGATCTCGATGTCATCGCGGCGCCGCACCGCCCCCTGGCGTTCCAGGCCGAGATTCAGCAGTTCGCTGATGGTCGACTTGTCGTCGGCGGTCATGGCGCGGGCCTTGTCAAACTCGCGCGCGACCAGAACCGGATGCACTTGATCCCACATCTTGCGGTTGGCGTGGCCGATGCGATTCAGGGTCAGATAGCGCTCGGTGGAGATGGCGGCGCCGACGGCCCCGACCAGCAGGATCGGATACATCCACGCTCCGCCGTCGCGGATAAAGCTCACGATATTGTCAAGAAATTCCATGTTTCATTCCTCGTTGGACCAGGTGCGCTGCATTATTGGGGACTGCGCAGATCGAAGTAGTGGATCTCGCGCATGAACACTTCCTTGTCGACCGGCGCCGCGCGCGCATCCAGCAGGCCCGGGGTCAGGCCGGAATCACCTCCCAGTTCCGATCCCTGCCACGGCACGATGTACAGGGACTTGGGCGCCTCGTTGTTGCCGACGATCGAGATGCCGGACATGGCCTTGGCCTCGGAGCCGCCCGCGGGGTCGCGTTTCTTCTCCTGCGCCTGCATCACCGCCGGCAGCAACAGGAGCACCAGGCTGAAAACAAGTGTTCGGGTCATCGGGTCTCCGTGCGCCGGATCGGGCGCGTTGGGTTGCGTTATGGGATCGATTGGGCAGTCGCCGGGAGACAAGTCGTGGCGCGGGACCGGCCAACCCGAATCACTGTGCCGTGCCTGCCGGCTAGCGCCGTGACCGGGTTTTAACATCCGCGATCCAGGTTTGCACCGCCTTGTCGCCGGGCGAGGCGTCGCCGACCATCTGGTAATTCTTCAGTGCGCAGTCAAAATCTTTCATGTACAGGTCACAAAGTATAGCCAGATTTTTTCGGGCCGGAATGAACGCCGGGTGTTTGTCGAGTATTTTCTCGTAGGCTTTCCGGGCCTCGCTGAAACGGCCGGTGCGCCGGTAGAGGATGCCGTATTCATTATTGGCCACGGGGTGATCCGGGTCGATCGCCAGGGCCTTCTTCAGATTTTCTTCCGCCACATCGAGCTTTCCGGTGTTCTGCTGGGCGATCGCCAGGTTGATGTAGGGCGCCGTACTGCGCGGTGTGTGCTGGATGACCCGGGTGAGCAATTCCATGCCTCGGTCGTATTTTCCGGATTTCAGCAGCTCAAGCGCCGTTTCAAAGTCGGCGCGCACCCAAGATTCGATCTTGGCATTTTCTCCCAGGCCGGCGCCAGCGGTTGTCCCGCCCTCTGGACGAACTTCTGCTTTCGGCAGACCGGTGGTACAACCTGCCACGGCCAGCGCCAGCGCCGCGGCGAACAACGTGCGTACCGGGTGCCGGCAGAATCGGGTGCAGGCGCTTCGCATCTCTCGGGCCGAAGTAGTGGTTGGGCCGTGTGTTCCGGCATGCGCCGGTATCCAGGCCGGCAGTTCCGCACTGTTTGAGTAAATGTCATCCACAATGTCTGTCAATGTGGATTCGGCTGTTATTCCGGCCGCTGGTCCGAATTGGCGGCGCACTGTCACCCTCCGGTAACCGAACGCAGATCCATCGCCGCTGATCTCGAACGCCACGGCCGGACGGAGCCAGTGTCGCCAGACAGGCGGGGCAGGCACTGTCATGGCCGGCCCCTGCGGGCGATGTAATCCGACCGGAACGGACCGATCACACCGATATAGCCGGTCCGTTCTTCCGGTTTGGCGTAGCGCGCCGGCACCAGCTTCGCCAGTTTCTCGATACTCCTCTCGATCCACAGGCTGCCCACACCGACCGACAGCAGCTCGATATTCTTCTGATGCGTGGCGATCGCCTTTTCCTCGAAAGGGAAGGCCTGTTCCTCGATCGCCAGTTCATACTGCTCGAGTTCCGCGGCATTCAGATTGCCCGGACGCTCGGACTCGGCCAGCGCCTTGCTGAAGTGATAATAGATCTCGGCCAGGTAATACGTCGCCCCGGCGGTGACATCGCCAACTTCATATTTCACCAGCTTGCTGAAGCCTTCGGTGGCGGCCTTCATGGCGGCCTTTTTCTTGATCAGGTTCTTGTCAAACGGCTTGACCAGCTTGATGGCGGTCAGCTGATCGTAAAGCGGTTCTGTCAGACCGAGCGCGGCATTGGCGCCGAGGAAGCGGGTACGATCCGAGCGATCGCGTCCGGCACGGGCGTCCATGTCCATGATCTGCTGCAGCTCCCCGAAGTAGGCCTTGGTGTCGCTGCGGGTCTTGTAGATACTGGCGATCTTGTGGCGCGATTCCAGCGCCAGTTCCAGTGGTTTCGGGAAGACGGCCACGTAGCGGCGGTAGACGTCCAGGGCGCGGCCGGTGTCCAGGGCCTGTTCGTACAGGTCGGCGGCGACCAGCAGCGCGCCGCGGCGCACCTCGTCGTCTTTCGACTCCTTCTCGATGCGTTCGTACTCGGCCGCCGCGACCGCCAGCTTGCCAGCCTCGCGAAAGGCATAGGCAATCTTCTTGGTGATCTCGGGCTGCAGTTCGTGCGCCGGATAGTTCTTGCGGAACGCCTGCAGCACCTCGACGGCCTTGTCCCAGTCCTTCAGCTTGATCAGCGCCGAGGCGGCGTCGTATTCCGCGGTCGGACGGATTTTCGAGTTCGGCGCCGCCTGCGCGATGCGCAGGAAGTGCCGCGCGGCGGTCTTGTAGTCCTCGAGCTTGGCGGCCTGCTCGCCCTGTTTATAGATCGACGCCGCCAGATTGTCCGTGATGGCCTCGGCGTTCTTGTCCTCCTTGGTGGTCAGCTGCAGCACCTGGTTGTAGCCGGCCTCGGCGTCCGCGTACTTCTGCAGGTCGAACGACGCATGCGCCACGACGATCCAGGCCGAGCGCCGCAGCGACGGCTCGGCGGTCGGGTATTGCGCAATCAGACGCTGGGCCACGGTCAGGGCCAATACGTAATCCTTCATTTCGTACAGGTCGTCGGCGGCCGCGCCCAGCACGATCGTGACCTTCTCGTGTTTGGGGAAGGTGTCGACAAACTTCAGCGAGCTGCGGATGACCTCGCGCCGGATCCGGTCGCGTCCGGCTGGGGCGGCGATCTTGGTGTTTTCCCGGTGCGCAAAGACGGCGGCATAGCCGGCGACCGAGGCCTTGTCGTGGGCCGCGTAGGCATAGGCGGTACGCTCGTATTCGGCCGCCGCCGCGTCGAACGCCTTGTGCTCCAGCAGCAGCTCCGCCAACTGGTAGTTGATGGCCGGCGATTCCGGGTCGCGCGGGAAGGAGTCGAGGAACTGGCGATACCACAGCTGGGCGTCGCGGAAGTTTTCGTCGCGGGTCTTGGCGAATTCCTTGTTCTGGTAGAGCGCGTGGTAGTAGTTCGCCAGCTCGCGAAGATTCTGCTTGAGATGGCCGATGACTTCCGGATGGACCTTGATTTCGAAGTGTTTCCAGTAATCCGACTTCAGCCCATAGTTGGTCGCGAACGCCTTGCTGGCGTCGATGACCAGCCTGGGGAATCCGCCCTTCTTGTAGATCTCGATCACCCGCATGTCGAAATCCGGAGCGATCTTGTGAAACGGATTACGCTTGACGAACGCCTGGTAGGACGCGGCCGCGTCCGCGTAGCGGCGCTTCTCCAGATAGTGGTCGCCGAGATTGCTGTAGATGTTCATCTCGTAGGGGCGCTTGCCGTGTTTGGTGAAGAAGTCCACCACGGTGTTCGGCCCGCCGGTGTTGGAGAAACCCAGACTGATGACGCGAAAGGTGTCGTCGATGCGTTTGCGCTCGATGTCGCCGCCGCCCTTGTCGAAGTCGTACCCGGTCGTGACCCGGTAGTCCAGCACGCCGACGAACCGGTCCACGGCCTCTTCATACAGCTCCTGCTTGTAGTACGACCAGCCAAGTTTATACAGAGCGATTTCGTAGTAGGAAGAAACCGGACCGAGGCCGACGATGGTTTTGTAGGCCTCTTCGGCATCGATGTACTTCCTGCGGGTGAACAAGTACTCGCCACGCCGGAACTGCACTTCGTCGAGATATTTCGTGCGCGGATACTCCCTGACGATCCGCGTCATGACCGCCATCGCTTCCTCGACCCGTCCCAGTTCCTCGTAGGCGCGCGACAGGTTGTACAGCACCTGGTCGTTGCGTTCGTAGTTCGGGTATTTCTCCAGCAGTTTCTTGTACAGAACGATCGCCTCCTGGGCGTTGGCATTCTGCAGGTCGGCGGCCGGACCCTCCGGTGTGGCCAGCGGCGCCTTGCCGGCGGCCGACGGGATCTTCTGGCCGGCGGTGGCGCGTTTCTCGAATGCCAGATCCGCCTCGTTTGTCCCGCCGCCAGTGCGTTTTTCCGGTTTGCCTGGCCTGGCCGGTGGACGGCTGGCGGCGGCGTCGAAGCCGGCCGGTTTGTCCAGCGCCTTGGCGGCCCGCGACTCCGTGCCGGCGGCGCCTTCGGAAGTGCCGTATTCCTTCTGTATTTTCAGGTCCGCCAGACGCCGGAGGGCCTCGGGCGTCAGGCGCGATTCCGGGGTTTCTTCCAGGAAACGCCGGTAGCTCTGGATGGCCTTTTCGATGCCGCCGTCGATGCGCTCTTCCTTGATTTCGA
>CAYJBG010000061.1:0-10841 GCA_964368085.1 uncultured Acidiferrobacterales bacterium
CGTCTCCGGCCATGCTTACGGAAAGTCGCTGCGCACCGTGAAGACCTGCGTCGGTTCGGAATGGTGCCGCTTCGGCACACAGGACTCGACCGGCTTGGGCATCAAGGTCGAGAAGATGACCTGGGGATCATGGACACCGCACAAATTCAAGATTGCCGTGTCCGGCTGCCCGCGCAACTGCGCCGAGGCCACGATCAAGGACTTCGGCGTGGTGTGCGTGGATTCCGGCTACGAGCTGCATGTCGGCGGCAACGGCGGGGTGAAAGTGCGGGCCACCGACTTTCTGTGCGCGGTGAAGACCCCGGAGGAGGTGAAGGAGTATTGCGCCGCCTTCCTGCAGGTGTACCGCGAAGAGGCGCACTATCTGGAGCGCACCGCGCCATGGCTGGAGCGCGTCGGGCTGGCTTATGTGAAGCAGCGTGTCGTGGAAGACGTCGCCGGCCGCAAGCAACTGGCCGAGCGCTTCCACCGTTCCCAACAGTTCGCGCAGATCGATCCGTGGGCCGCGCGCGCCAAGGGCTTGGACAAACATGAGTTCATTCCGCTCAAGCTGGTCGGTTAGGGGATACGCATGAGAGTGGTCCCTTCCCCCTTTAAGGGGGAAGGACAGGATGGGGGTAGTACTCGCGGAGTGACGTCTCGCACCCCCACCCTGACCCTCCCCCTGAAAGGGGGAGGGGAATGTGTCAGAAAGAATATTGGAGATAAATGATGCAGGCCGTAATGAAAGAAAAAACCAACGGCTGGATCGACATCGGCCAACTCGTCGACATCCCGAAGCAGGGCGCACGCGTGGTGCGCACACCGGACGGCGACATCGCCGTGTTCCGCACCTTCGATGATGCTGTATTCGCGCTGCGCGACCGTTGTCCGCACAAGGGCGGGCCGCTGTCGCAGGGCATTGTGCACGGCAACAAGGTGGCCTGCCCGTTGCACGACTGGAAAATCAATCTCGACACCGGGCTGGCGGTGGCGCCGGACGAAGGCTGCGCGGCGCGTTTTCCTGTGCGCGTCGAAAGCGGACGGGTGTTTCTGTCCCTGGCCCCAGATGAAGGCAGTGATAAGTGATTAGAACCTATCTCAAAATCGGTAGGGTGCGCCCTGCGCACCGATCCCCGGGCTTGAACGAAGCCATTTGGTGCGTGGGACGCACCCTACGCAAATTGATACAGGGTATTTTGAGATAGGTTCTAGCAAGCGTAGGTTGGGGTGAGTGCAACGAACCCCAACGTGCGACCGCAAAAAATAATGTTGGGCTTCGCTGCGCTCAGCACCAACCTACACTGCAAGGCCATCATTGGACACTGACCGGATGGATGGCAGGTACCTCGCACGATGCAAATCATGACCGAAACAAAAACCACCTGCCCCTACTGCGGCGTCGGCTGCGGGGTGCTGGCGCGGGTCGCGGCCGATGGCGCGGTCAGCGTTGCCGGCGATCCGCTGCATCCGGCCAACTTCGGGCGGCTGTGTTCCAAAGGATCGGCACTGGCCGAAACTCTCGACAGCGCCACGCGCCTGCTGCACCCGGAAGTGCGCGGCGAACAGGTCGGTTGGGACAGCGCTCTCGATACCATCGCGACCGGCATCCGTTCCGCCATTGCCAAACACGGTCCAGACGCTGTGGCGTTCTATGTTTCCGGCCAGTTGTTGACGGAGGACTATTACGCGGCCAACAAGCTCATGAAGGGCTTCATCGGCAGCGCCAACATCGACACCAATTCGCGCCTGTGCATGGCTTCGGCGGTCGCCGGCCACAAGCGTGCCTTCGGTTCGGACACGGTGCCGGGCTGTTACGAAGACCTGGAACGCGCCAAGCTCGTGGTGCTGGTCGGTTCGAACGCCGCCTGGTGCCATCCGGTGCTGTACCAGCGGCTGGTACAGGCCAGGAAAGACCATCCGGAGTTGCGCGTGGTGCTCATCGACCCGCGCCGCACCGTCAGCGCCGACCTTGCCGATCTGCATCTCGCCATCCGCCCCGGCACGGATGGGGTGTTGTTCAATGGCCTGTTGGTCTATCTCCAGGATCACGACGAGGCGCATCCACTTTTTGTCGCCAACCACACCGAGGGTTTGGACAATGCACTGGCGGCGGCGCGCGCCAGCAGCGCGGATGTCGCCAGCGTGGCTGAAAAATGCGGACTCAGCGCCACGCAGGTTGCGGAGTTTTTCGGTCTGTTCGCGCGTACCGAGCGGGTGGTGACGCTGTTCTCGCAGGGTGTGAACCAGACATCGAGCGGCACCGACAAGGTCAACGCCATCATCAACTGCCACCTGCTCACCGGGCGCATCGGCCGCCCGGGCATGGGACCGTTCTCGCTCACCGGTCAGCCGAACGCCATGGGTGGGCGCGAGGTCGGCGGGCTCGCCAATCAGCTGGCCGCGCACTTCGATCTCGACGACCCGGCACACCGCGCGCAGGTGAAAGACTTCTGGCGCTCGCCAACGATCGCCGAACGGCCCGGCCTCAAGGCCGTGGACCTGTTTCGCGCGCTGGAACAGGGCAAGATCAAGGTGCTGTGGATCATGGCCACCAACCCGGCGATGAGCATGCCGGATGCACAGCAGGTACGGCGAGCGCTGCAACACTGCGAGCTGGTGATTGTCTCCGACTGTGTGCGCCACACCGACACCACGAAATACGCGCATGTGCTGCTGCCGGCCGCGGCCTGGGGCGAGAAGGAAGGTACGGTCACCAACTCCGAGCGCCGTATCTCGCGCCAGCGCGCGTTCCTCAAACCAATGGGCGAGGCGCAGCCGGACTGGTGGATGGTGGCGGAGGTGGCCAAGCGCCTCGGACATGGCGCCGCCTTCGATTACCCGAATGCCGCCGCCATTTTCCGCGAACACGCGGCGCTTTCGGCGGTGGCCAACGACGGCACGCGTGATTTCGATCTCTCCGGTCTTGCACAAGTCTCGGACGAAGCCTATGCGCAGCTCGCGCCGATCCAGTGGCCGGTAACCGCGCTGCAACCACGCGGCACGGCGCGCCTGTTCGGCGATGGCAGATTCTTTACACCCAGCGGGCGCGCACGCTTCCTGGCCATCACGCCGCGCCCGCCGGCCAACCCGACCGATACCGACTATCCATTGGTGCTCAACACCGGCCGGGTGCGCGATCACTGGCACAGCATGACACGCACCGGCCTCACGGCGCGGTTGTCGGCGCACACCATCGAACCCTATATAGAGATCCACCCGCAGGATGCGGCCAGGTACGGCGTTGCCGACGGTGCGCTGGCGCGCGTGGTATCGAAATGGGGCCAGTCGAACGCGCGCGCGCGGGTCGCGGATTCGCAGCGCCCCGGTTCGATATTCGTGCCCATGCACTGGAATGACCAGTTCGGGAGCGGTGGCTGCGTCGATTTCGTGGTCAACCCGGCTACCGACCCGGTTTCCGGCGAGCCGGAGTTCAAGCACACCCCGGTGCGCATTGAGCCCTTGCAGCCGAAGTGGTACGGCTTTCTGCTGTCGCGCCGCAATCTGAATTTCAACTCAGCGATAAAGGGAACTCCACCGTTGTTTTGGGCGGTGGCGCGCGGACGAGGGCTGTGGCGTTACGAACTGGCCGGCGACGAACTGCCGCAGGATTGGGCAAGTGCCGCGCGAGCCGTGTTGTGCGCGCAGGACGAGCAGGTTGAGTGGATCGAATACTTCGACAGCGCCGCAACTCGCTATCGCGCCGCGCGCATGACCAACGGCCGGCTGGAAAGCTGCATCTTCATCGGCCCCGACCCGCAACTGCCGCCGCGCGACTGGCTGGCCGGCCTGTTTGCCCTCGAACGTCTCGACAACCGCAGCCGTGCCAACCTGCTCACCGGCACACCACCTGCCGGTCAGGCGGACGGCGGACGCGTGGTGTGTGCCTGCTTCAGCGTGGGCGAGAACTCTGTCCGTGTCGCGATCGCCGGCGGTTGTGGTTCCGTTGATTCCATTGGCCAGCGTCTCAAGGCCGGGACCGACTGCGGTTCCTGCATTCCGGAGCTCAAGGCCCTGCTTGCAACCCGGGGGCAGGCGCAGAAGTTAGCGTAAGTGAATGTTTATTTCTGATCTGCCCGGACGAGCGATTGCCCGGGTTCCACTTGCATGTATGACAATGCAGCAGCCACCGGGTGTTGCGTCTGCCGAATGTATGTCGAACTGGCAAATGTATATATAGTCTCATCATGGACCTGCCGGTAATCCAACGCTGATGACCACCCCCCAGGCATCGCCGGGCGCAAAAATGTTGCGGCTCTGGCAACGTCTGGCGCCCTGGCCCGGCGGGCGCTGGTTGTTCAGCCGCATCCTCGGCCGGATGGTGCCTTACACCGGAAGTATCTCCGCGCGTATTTGTGAACTGCGGCCCGGCTATGCGCGCGTGGAACTGCGTGACCGGCGGCGCGTGCGCAATCACCTCAACTCCATCCACGCCATTGCCCTGGCCAATCTCGGTGAAGTGACCAGTGGCCTTGCCATGCTCACCGGCCTGCCGCCCAACACACGCGGTATTGCCATAAAAATTTCCACCGAATACCTGAAGAAGGCGCGCGGCCTGCTGGTGGCGGAAACACGCTGTGAAGTGCCACAAGTGCAGGGCGAGGACATGGAGTATGTGGTGCAGGCCGATATTCGCGATCGCGACGGCGATGTCGTGGCGCGCACCACGGCTGACTGGCGGCTCGGGCCGGTATGAGCCAAGACGGGAGCGGGTTACTGGAAACGGCCTTAACCCGCCAGACCGGCATTGAGGTACCGATCATTTGCGGCGCCATGTATCCCTGTACCAATCCGGAATTGGTGGCGGCGGTTTCCGGGGCCGGCGGCATCGGGATTATTCAGCCGATCTCGCTCACCTATGTATACCGGCATGATTTCCGCGCCGGTCTGCGACGCATACGCAGCATCACATCCAAACCGATCGGCATGAACGTGCTCATCGAGAAATCCTCGAAGTCCTATCACGAGAAGATGACCCGCTGGCTGGACATCGCGCTGGAGGAGGGCGTGCGCTTCATCATCACTTCCCTCGGCAAACCCGACTGGGTCGTCAAGCGTGTGCACGCGGCCGGCGGCCTGGTGTACCACGATGTGACGGAACGCAAGTGGGCCGAGAAGGGCATCGACAGCGGTGTGGATGGTTTGATTGCCGTCAACAACCGCGCCGGCGGGCACGCCGGGACCTTGAATGCGCGCGAGCTGTACACGGTGCTCGCCGGCTACGAGCTGCCGTTGATTTGCGCCGGTGGCATCGGCAGCGAACCGGACTTTGTCGCCGCGCTGCGCATGGGCTATGCCGGTGTGCAGATGGGCACGCGTTTCATCGCCACCGGCGAGTGCGGGGCGAGCGATGCTTACAAGCGCGCGATCGTGGCGGCACAGGAACAGGATATCGTTTTAAGCGAGCGCATTACCGGCGTGCCGGTGGCGGTGATCGCCACGCCCACGGTGCGGCGCCTGGGCCTCAAGGCCGGATTCCTGGCGCGCTGGCTGCTGCGCGGGCGCAAAACCAAGCACCTGATGCGCACGCTCTACACGCTGCGCTCCCTGTGGCAGTTGAAGCGCGCCTCGCTGGATACCTCCGGCGACAACGACTATTGGCAGGCGGGCAAGAGCGTGTCCGGTATTCACGCCATTGAACCGGCCGGAGAGATTGTCCGGCGTTACGCCGCCGCGGCGCGGCTATGAAGCCGGTGACGGCGAGAGTTGTTCGTCGGTTTCGATCCGGTTCCGGCCCAGGCGTTTCGCCAGGTAAAGGGCCTGATCGGCGCGGTTGATCAGTGTCGTTGCGGATTCACCCGAACGCAGACAGGCGATGCCGGCGGAAAAAGTTGGCAGGTCGATGCCCGTGCCGCCAGTTTCCAGAGGTTCATTCCGGATTCGATGAGCTAATTTGGCCATCGCATTGCGCGCATCGTCTAATAAAGTCTCGGGTAACAGCAGCACGAACTCCTCGCCGCCGTAGCGGGCCAGCAGGTCGTGTTGCCGGAGTTCCCGGACCATGCTCTGGGCGTAGCAGCGCAGCATCATGTCGCCGACGTAGTGGCCGAAACGATCGTTGATATCCTTGAAGTTGTCGATGTCCAGGAGCACCATGGCCAGGGGCTGGCCGGTACGCTGACTGCGGCTGAGTTCCTGGTCCAGACGTTGAACAAAGGCGCGCCGGTTGGGCAGGCCGGTGAGTTCGTCGGTGAGGCTCAGGGCCTCCGTGTGCCGCAGCGCCACAGCCAGCTCGTCCCGCTCGGTTCGCAGAGAGCCCACTTCCGCCTGCAGCGCACGATAATCCTGAGCGATATTGCGCTCGTGCCAGATCGCTTCCTTGAGCAAGGCAAGAAGCTCCGCACCGGTGTGCTCCGGATGCGCGGGGCGGCCGCCTTCGTGAAACGCAGGCCGTTCGCCCTCCAACAGGGAAATCGCTCTTGCCTGCAAGCTGATGCAGTGTTCCAGACGGGTCGCAGGATCGGCTGCGTCCATCTCATCGGATTGATCGGGAGGTGGTGGTTCGGCAATCGTCAGCGCCGCGGCCGTGTCTGGCCTGGGCTGTGCATATAAAAAGAATTCGCGCGGCTGTCTGTGCGTTTCACCATGCACGAGCCGGTCAATTCTTAACTCGGACAAGGAGCCTCCCAGGCGAATGGCTTATTTTTGATATTTTTACCAACCTTGAGACAGTACACGGCGTTTCGCCCTTGTACAATCGACGAATGCTTATTTGTCTACTTCTTGGGCAAGCGGGCCGTCGTGACAGAAACAAAAACAACGGCCAGTGCGTACATATTATTTTTTGGCTCAACAAGGAGCGGTAAGTGCGTGATGTCACGTGTAAGCTTCATATCCAAAAGATAAATATGTCAGGTGCCTTGCACCAAGGGACGTACGACGATGAATTAGTCCCGTAGGGTGGGCAAACAGTCCCGTAGGGTGGGCAGACAGGGTTTTCGTCTGCCCACGTTGTTTTGAATCCGCGTGGGCACAAAAACGTGCCCACCCTACCAATGCTACGCCACGCTGCCGAAGCCCTTATCGGTGGCGCCGGCCGGCGCTTTGAGGCCCGCCAGCCGGCAACCCTGCGCCACCGGCCCCGCCGGAAAGATCTGGTAGAGATATTTCATGCCGCCCTTCCTGTGAAACAGCTCATCGAGCGCATCGTGCAGCTCGCGCAAGTCGATGGCGATCTCCTCGTGTCGGGCGTAGTAACTCTGCAGCGCGCGCACTGCCTCCCAGTGGTCCGCGTCGAGTGTCAACCCTTCCTGTTGCGCGGCCTGGCGAGCGGACTCGCGTGTCCAGTCGGGAGGAGCATACGGGAAGCGCGCATCCATTACGGTTTCGTTACCGGCGCCGACGATGGCTTCCAGGAGACTGGCCATGGTTTCATCCTCCATTTCGTTTTCATGTGAATTTATGGTACTCCTCTCGCAGTGCAGGTTTCGATGCTTTGATGGATATCAACTTATTGTTGTTATTGCGCCCCAAACAATAACCATACTTTAAACGAGGTTTTCGTAACATCCCGTGCACTTGCCGCCTTGAAGTGCGCGCACAGCGAATCGAGATTTACAACGTTTCCCCGCAATTCCGCAGGGGCGAGCGCGGCACGGGAGGAGCCCTGTCCATGGACCTTGAAGTAAGCGGCCGCATCGTCCGGACCGATGAACAGGGCTACCTGCTCAACCTGGATGACTGGAGCGAGGAGTTCGCCGAGAAGACGGCGGAACGCGACGGTGTGCGCCTGTTCGACGACCACTGGGGGCTCATACTGTATTTTCGCGATTACTTCCAGGCCACCGGCTCGGCGCCGACCATGCATTCCCTGGTGCGCACGCTCGGGAAGCAGCACGGCGTGCATTTTCAAGACGAGAAAGCCTACGGGAAATTCCTGTACGTGCTGTTTCCAAGCGACCCGGTACGCGAACTCTGCAAGCTGGCCGGTTTGCCCAAGCCGCCGCCCGATACGTGATGCGGAGCTATTTAGAGCGCCTAACAAAATGAGCGAATACTCAACCCTTCACGCCGCACCCCCTCCCATTCCCTCCCCCTGGAAGGGGGAGGGTTAGGGTGGGGGTCGAGCGCTGAGTTCATTTTGTTAGGCGCTCTTAGATCCACGCGCACCCCTATAACGGTTATTTTTGTGCAGGCGTGCTTTACTTAGCTGACAGGAATCGGAGCCACAGGCTTACTGCCGGGAGCGTCGCGATGCCGAAATATATAAAATTAATTCTGGCTTGCCTGACCTGTCTTGCTGTCATAATAGGGTTGGTTCTGCTTTATCAGCGGCTATTTTGACTTGTGCCATTCAATTTTATAACCAACACACGGGGTAACTTTCATGAAGACGAACATGGGAACCGTCGACCGGAGTATCCGTTTGACTGTCGTGGTGATTATCGCCGCCCTGTATTACGCCGGGCAGTTGAGCGGCACCGTGGCGATTGTCCTTGGTATCGTGGCGGTCGCGTTTCTGGCCACCAGCCTCATTGGCTGGTGCCCGGTCTATCTGCCTTTCGGCATTTCCACGTGCAAGGTAGAGAAGAAATAATACCAGGCGCACCGTAGCGTTGGGTTGAACACCGCGCTACGGATTTTTTCTGATCTCGCTAATCAAACCATCCGTAAGCCACTGCTTGAGCAGGCCGGCGGCGTGCAGTGCCACGTTCTGCGCATCCACCCATTCGCTCAAGCCTTCGCAGATGGCGGCGAAAGTCTCGCCGCGCTGCAGGGCGTCCAGCGCCCAGGCTTCGTCCACATTCAGGGAGCGGAAATAGGTGAGCAGATCCTGACGCCATACCAGCCAGGCGATCGGGTAGTCGTTTTCTTCCAGCGCCGGCGGCTCCTGCCCGGTATCAATCGTTTTCCATAACGTCGGCACGTTCCAGCGCAGATCGAGTCGCCGCAACGAGCTGTGTGGCACGAACCTGAGGCCCGGCCAGGCGTCGGGAGGGATGGCGGCCATGTCGGCCACGCTGCACAGGGCGGCGTCGGCGGCGTCGAAGGCGCCGCTCTTGGCCCACTCGAATGCGGCCATCTCTGTGAAGGCCGGGTATTTCGAGTAGGGTTCGACAGTGTGCAGGAATTCGCTCATGCGGTCGCCGAACCAGCGCAGCGAGAAGTGCACCGACGGATGGGCAGCAATATAGGCGCGGCCCATGGCGTCGAATTCATCGTCGCCCAAGAGCGTGTGCAGGCCGGGGTAGTCGGTATCCAGCGCCTCCAGCAGGCGCAGGCGGTAGGCGTCGGCATAGATGGCGAGGCGTTCCCCGGCGCCCACCTGCGCGCTGCCGACCACGTGCGGATGCATGCGCTCATCGCGCGCCAGCAGGTAGCCCTGAAAATCCTCCTGCAAGCGGCGCAGTGTATCCATATAGTCAGGACGAACGCAGCAAGGCTGGTCTTATGACCTTTGTACCGACAATGACAGGATCAGGCTTCATTTACGCGGCTTCCCGCGCGACTTGCGAGGCGATGCCGCGCGCGCGATCGAGTTCGGTAACTAATTCATCGAGCGGCGGAATATTGTCGTCGCGCTCGATCATCGTGGACACCGGCCCGAAACGGCGCAGCGCCTGCGCGTACAACTCCCACACCGGGTCGGGCACCGGGTGATCGTGGGTGTCGATGATGTAGCGGCCATGATCTTCGTGGCCGGCGAGATGAAACTGCTGCACGCGCGCGGCCGGTACACCATCGAGGTATTCGAGCGGATCGAAGCCGTGGTTGACGCTGCTGACGTAGACGTTGTTGACGTCGAACAGCAGCAGACAGTCGGCGCGCTCGCACACTTCACGCAGAAAATCCCATTCGCTGAGCTGTGACCGGGTAAAGTTCACATAGCTAGAGACATTCTCGATCAGGATCCGGCGGCCGAGAAAATCCTGCACCTCGCGGATGCGTGCGGCCACGTGGTCGATGGTTTCTTCGGTATAGGGTAAAGGCAGCAGGTCGTGCATGTTGCCACCATGCACGCCGGTCCAGCACAGGTGATCGGAGATCCACGCCGGCTCGACGCGCGCGGCGAGTTGCTTGAGTTGTTTCAAGTAGTCGCGGTTGAGCGGATCAGTCGAGCCGATGGACAGCGATACGCCGTGCATCGCCAGCGGGTAACGCGCGCGAATGCGATCGAGATAGTGCAGCGGCTTGCCACCCGCGACCAGATAATTCTCGGAGAGAATCTCGAACCAGTCGACCGCCGGTTCGGAATTCAAAATGGTTTCGTAGTGATCGACGCGCAGGCCGAGGCCGAAACCAAGGTTGGAGCGGGTGTCGATGGAAGCGGTCATATCGGGAAGAAAAAACCAGGCCTCGTACGAGGCCCGGTGGTATGCGAGGGAGAGATTTACTTCGACATCTCCATCTTGCCGCCCTTGGTCTTGCAATCTTTCTCGGACATGGTTTCCATGCCCTTGCCCTTGCAGGCGTTCATACCCTTGCAGGAACTCGCGGCGGTCTTGCACTCGCTCTTGCCCTTGCAGGCATTCACGCCGGTGCAGTGCACCTTGCCTTCGTGCTTGGCGGCGTTGGCGGCCGGGGCGGCAATGAACATGGCGGCGGCAGCGGCTGCGATGGCGAGACCGGTGATCTTCTTGGCGTTGTTCATTCGATACTCCTTGGTTTGATTATTTGGATAGTCATCTGATGACCCATTATTTTCAGACGGGAAATCAGCACTGTTGTGGCCCGGGGTACGGGCGCGACACAATCTAGCAGACCGGCTGCGCGAATGTATAGCCCCGCCGGTCGGTATTTGGCGCCGAATAAAATATACCCCGCAACAGTGTAAGGCGCAGGATATTCACACGTCCAAGCTGGTTACCTAGTGTAGTGCTTCATTCTGTTTGAAACTCAAGCGCAGGGTTCCTTCCCCTTCA
>CAYJBG010000062.1:0-10804 GCA_964368085.1 uncultured Acidiferrobacterales bacterium
TGCGGTCGTCCAGCGGATCCACGTTGATGCGTTTGACGTCGCCGTCGATGCGAATGAGCGGCGGCAGTCCCGCAGACAGATGCAGGTCGGAGGCGTTCTGTTTGTAGGCAAACGCCAGCAATTCAGCGATATCCATGATGGCTCCCGGGGAGAAGAAACACCGCGGCCTCCAAGAGGCCGGGTTCTTTTCAAGTATAACGGCCGAAAGTGCACAAACAAGGCCGCTTCGCAGGTTGCTGGGTCGCCGCTCGGGCCGGGATAAACCCGGCTCCCCGGCCTGTGCGAAAACGCCATTTTGTGTCATTCTCAGGGCGATTTACAGGACAACGAAAGATTTACGCATCCCATGACTGCGCAAACCATCGGATTTATCGGCGCCGGCAACATGGCGCGCAGCCTGGCCGGCGGCCTGCTCCGCAATGGCTTCGCGCCGGAGCGCCTGCTGCTTTCCGACCCGGACGCCGATCAGCGGCGCGGCGCGGAACAGGCGCTCGGTCTCAAGACCTTCGCCGACAATCGCGACCTCGCCGACCGGGCCGAAGTGCTGGTATTGGCGGTGAAGCCGCAGGCGCTCAAGGAAGCGGCCGAGGCGCTCGCCCCAGCGGTGCAGAAAAAAAAGCCGCTGGTGGTGTCGATCGCCGCCGGCATCCGCGTGCACGACATCGAGCGCTGGCTGGGCGGCCGGCTGGCGGTCGTGCGCGTCATGCCCAACACCGCGGCCCTGGTCGGCAGCGGCGCCTCCGGGCTTTACGCCAACGCGCGCGTGACCGAGGCGCAACGCGACGAGGCCGAGTCCATCCTGCGCGCCGTGGGCGTAACCGTGTGGGTGGAAAGCGAATCACTGATCGACACCGTCACAGCCGTATCCGGCTCGGGGCCAGCATATTTCTTCCTGGTTATGGAGGTTCTGGAAAAGGCCGCGATCAAACACGGCCTCGACCCCAAGACCGCGCGCCTGCTCACGCTGGAGACCGCCTACGGCGCCGCCAAGATGGCGCTCGAAGGTGGCGAAGAACCGGCGCAGTTGCGCAAGCGCGTGACCTCGCCCGGCGGCACCACCGAGCGAGCGGTGCAGGTATTGGAAGCCGGGCAGATCGAACGCCTCTTCGATGATGCCGTAGTCGCCGCCATGCGGCGCGCGCGCGCGCTGGGCGACCTGTTCGGAAAATAATTATCGACCGGTTTTGCATTAAACCCGTACGCCTATGAGAATTGTTGCCAAGATGTCCGTCCTCTGGAAAGGACGCGGAGATCGCAGAGGCGCAGAGATCGCGGAGGTTTCAAATAGCTGGTTCTTTTATGATTTATACTCTTTGCGTCCTCCGCGCCTCTGCGCTCTCTGCGTTACTTCCAGCGCCTTGATGTCGTTTCGGGAGTGGTTCTCAGTGGGCACGCTGATTGTGTCCTAAACTTTATTCGTTAGAGAAAGATTATTTAGGGAATAAACATGGGTTACTTCGCCAACGCCGGGCTGTTCCTGCTCAACGTCATTTTTGGACTCTACATTTTCGCGGTGCTGCTGCGCTTCCTGCTGCAACTGGTGCGCGCCGATTTTTACAACCCGATCGCCCAGTTTCTGGTGACCATCACCAATCCGCCGCTCAAACCGCTGCGGCGTGCGATTCCGGGGCTGTACGGCATCGATCTTGCGTCGGTGGTGCTGCTCGTGCTGCTCGAACTGATTTTCCAGACGCTGCTCGCGACGTTGCTGGATCAACCGATGACACCCGCGACGCTGGTCGTGAAGGGCGTGTTCGATCTGCTGCACAACACCCTGAACATCTACCTGTTCGGCATCCTGATCATGGTGATCTTGAGTTGGGTCAACCCTTACCCCAATGCCTTAAGCCAGTTGCTTGGCCGGCTCACCGGGCCGGTGCTGCGTCCGGTACGCCGGACGATCCCGCCGTTTTCCGGTATCGATCTCTCGCCCATGGTGGTGCTGGTTGTCATCGCCCTGGTGCAGATGGCGCTGCCCTATCTTGAGCGCGGCGTGCTCGACCTGCTGCGCTGACCCGCTTCAGCTTAAGCGCACAACCGAAACCGCCCCGTGACCGGAAAAATCTCCTCGTGGCGCGCGGTGTGGCTGGCGATGCGCAGCTGGCGCACCGCTTCCGTCAGCCTGCTGTCTTTCTCCTCCGGCCTGCCGCTCGGGCTGGTCTGGATCGCGATCCCGACCTGGCTGGCGCGCGCCGATGTCGATATCAAGGTCATCGGCCTGTTCACGCTCGCCCAGGCGCCGTGGAGCTTCAAATTCCTGTGGTCGCCGCTGCTCGACCGCTATAGCCTGCCGGCGCTGCCCTTCGGGCGCAAACTCGGCTGGACCCTGTTCTGGCAGATCGGGCTGCTGATCGCCACCCTGCTGCTCGGCGGTGTCGCCACCCATCCGGACGCTATCTGGATCATCGGCGCGCTCACCTTCGCCGTCGCCTTTGCCTCGGCGAGTCAGGATATTGTCGTCGATGCGTATGCGGTGGAGGTGTTACTTCCGGAGGAACAGGGCGTCGCGGTCGGTGCGCGCACCGCGTTCTACCGCGCGGCGATGTTCGTGTCGGGCGGCGCGGCCATCACCCTGGCCGGCCTGTGGTCGTGGCCGGTGGTGTTCATGCTGATCGCGCTGCTCTATCTGCCGTTCATGCTGGTCACGGCGCTGGCGCCGCGACCCGAACTCGACCAGACCAGCGCCCCGATGTCGCTGCGCGCGGCGGTGTGGGAGCCATTCGTCAGCTTTCTCACCAAGGCGCGCGCCCTGGAGATACTGGCGTTCGTAGTGCTCTACAAGCTGGCCGACAACCTGGCCGGCGCGCTGGTGCGTCCATTTCTCGTGCAAACCGGCTTCAACGATTTCGACGTCGGCATCGCCACGGCCACAATCGGGCTGTTCGCCACCCTGCTCGGCACCCTGCTCGGTGGCGTGTTGACCACATCCATGGGCCTGGGCCATGCGCTCTGGCTGTTCGGCATCCTGCAGATCGCCTCCAACTTTGGTTATGTGCTGATCGCGGATATCGGTGTGGATCGTCCGCTGATGTATGGCGCCATGGCCTTCGAGAGCCTGACCAGCGGCATGGGCACCGGTGCGTTCGGTGTGCTGCTGCTGCGCATGACCCAGAAACAATTCTCGGCGACCCAGTACGCGCTGTTTTCGAGCCTGTTCGCGTTGCCGCGCATCCTGGCCGGGCCGGTTACGGGATTAACGGTTGATGCGATGGGTTGGCATGACTTTTTTATTCTCACCATGGTCATCGGCATCCCGGGCATGGTGCTGTTGCAGCGCTTCTCGCCACTCGGTGTGCGCGATCCCGATATGGACACGCTCGCCACCGGTCACGGCATGCCGATCACGCGCCGCACCCTGGCGCTGCGCGCCCTGCTCGGCGGCGTGCTCGGAACCGCCCTCGCCGCATTCGTTGCAGCACTGCTTGGGGCCTTCAGGCAGTTACGCGCGCTGCCGCAGGAAAGTTTCGATCTGTGGCCGCCATTGGCAGCACTCGTCGCACCGCAAGGCGCGCGGGAATGGATGGAACTGGTGGGCATACTTCTGTTCGGTGCGCTCATGGCCCTCACCACCGCGGCCGCGGCCGCGGCCAAGGCGCGCAAACACCGGAAATAATTTCTCCTGAAATTCAGTCTGGGTTGCTACCGGGTGGACGAAGGACACCGCACACCTGACAGCCTATTCTCCGGCCGACCGAACAGGATCCGCCTCACTACAGCTCGTGTTCGTAGTCGATGATAAGCGGCGCGTGGTCGGAGAAGCGCTTGTCCTTGTAGATGAGTTCCTTGCGCGCCTTGCTCCCGATGCCGGGGGAGGCGATCTGGTAATCGATGCGCCAACCGACGTTCTTCGCCCAGGCCCGGCCGCGGTTCGACCACCAGGTGTACTGATCCGGTTTGTCGTTCAAGGTGCGGAATACATCCACCCAGCCGAGATCGTCGAAAATCCGCGTGAGCCAGGCGCGCTCCTCGGGCAGGAAGCCGGAATTCTTGCGGTTGCCGCGCCAGTTCTTGAGATCGATTTCCTTGTGGGCGATATTCCAGTCGCCGCACAGAATGTATTCGCGTCCGTCGTGCGGCCGTTCCTTCAGCACCGGCAGGAAATGCTCCATGAAGCGGTTCTTGGATTCCTGCCGGTGCGGGCCGGCCGAGCCGGACGGCAGATAAAGCGAAACAATGCTGAGCTTGCCGAAATCGGCCTGCAAATAGCGGCCTTCGTCGTCGTGCTCTTTCGAGCCGAAGCCAATATGCACCTTGTCGGGCGCGCGGCGCGTGTACAACGCCACCCCGGCATAGCCCTTCTTCTGTGCACAGTTGAAGAATCCGCGGTAACCCTTGGGCGCGCGCATCTCGGGGGTGAGATCGACCTCCTGCGCCTTGACCTCCTGCAGGCACACGACATCGGCATCCCGGCGCTTCATCCAGTCGAAAAAACCCTTGGATGCCGCCGCGCGGATGCCGTTCAGGTTGAGGGTGATAATGCGCATGAAATTCAGTTACAAGTTTTAAGATACAAGATACAAGGAAAATCCCGGGAACGGAACGATATCCTCAGTTCATCCTTGTATCTTGTATCTTGTATCTTGTATCTTCGGTTCGATGAAGGACTATCAAACCGACTTCCTCGACTTCGCGATTCGATGCGAGGCCCTGCGCTTCGGCCAGTTCACGCTCAAATCCGGGCGGGTGAGTCCGTACTTCTTCAATACCGGGCTGTTCAACACCGGCGGGAAACTGGCGCGCCTCGCGAAGTTTTACGCGCAGGCGATCGTGGAATCGGGCGTGCCCTTCGACATGCTCTACGGCCCGGCCTACAAGGGCATCCCGCTGGCGGTCGCGACCGCTGTGGCCTTCGCTGAGCACTTCAAACGCGACCTGCCCTACGCCTTTAACCGCAAGGAAGCAAAGCGCCACGCCGAAGGCGGCGTGCTCATCGGCCATCCATTACAAGGCCGCGTGCTCATTCTCGACGACGTGATCTCGGCCGGTACCTCTGTGCACGAGTCGGTGGAAATCATCCGCCGAGCGGGCGCCACACCTGCGGGTGTAGCGATCGCGCTCGACCGGCAGGAACGCGGCGACGGCCTAGTGTCGGCGGTACGGGAGGTCGAACAGGAATTCGATTTCAAAGTGGTGAGTATCGCCAATCTCGATACCCTGCTCCGCTATCTTCAAACCCGGGACGATGACACACGCGCATATTTCAACGCCATCGACGCCTACCGGCGCCAGTACGGGATGTGAGGGTAGCGCTGCCTTGACGGCTGGCCGGTAGCGGCGCGCTCAGTGCACGCGGCGCTCGGCGAAGCGCGTGACAAGGCTGTCCGGGGTCACGCGTCCCTGCACCACGGCGCCGTCGGCAACCGCGATCAGGGGACTGGAGAGGTCGCCATTGATGCGTGCGCCCGACCGCACTTCGAGCTTGAAGTGCGCGAGGATGTTGCCTTGCACCCGACCCTTCACGATCACGGTGTCGGCCTGGATATTCCCCACCCACTGACAGTCTGGTCCGATCAGAAGTACGCCGTCGATATTGCAGGCGCAATCGACCTGGCCATGCACGACATAATTGTCGCGGCCTTCCAGTATGCCGACGTGCAGCATCCCTTGCCCGAGAATGATGGGCACCTTTTGCAGCTGATCGAGACTGCGGCGTCGGGACACGGTGCTTCCTGTTTGCTCCGGTGGTGATCGGCCGCTGGCCGGTAACGGCAGCGGGCCTTGCTTCTCACACTGCGGAAGATATCGACTTTCGCACACATCGACAAGCATGGAAAAGCGGATTGCCGGAAAACTGCTCCTGCGTTTTCGGCACTTCCGCCATCCATGGCGGTCGTCAGGCCGGGGGCTTGGGCTCGCCCAGACCGCGGCGCTCGCGGTAACGCGTCACCTGGGTCTTGCGCGGCCGGTTGATCGTGCCCTGATACTGCGCGCCTTCGGCGATGGCGATCAGCGGGGCCGACAGGTCGCCGGTCACGACCGCCGTGAGACCAAGCTCGATTTTGGAACGGGCCACGACATCGCCCTCGACCTTGCCGGCGATTTGAACGTAATCGGCGGTCAGCTTGCCTTTCCAGCTGGCGCCGGCGCCAAGCGCCACGGCGCCTTCGACCTCGCCGTCACCCACCACCTCGCCCTGCACGAGATAATTTCCCGCGCCGCTGAGCGCGCCTTGAAACAGCAGGCCGGCGCCGATCCGGCTGGTGAAGGCGGCCATCTGGTCCGTGCTGCGGCGGCGTTTCTGGCGCCGGCTTTCGATAAACTTCGGGAGTCTCATGGCCTCACTCACATGCCTCTCAAAGAGATTAAAGACGACCTTTCCGTGCGAGCTTGCCTTCATTCGACGCACAGCGACAAGTGTAGCCGATCCGTGCGCCGGGCGTCGTATTGACAGGGCCGTGATGAGGGCTCTATCTTGAAACGACACTCTGATGGAATCTCGCCGCCATGAACCCATACCGCCTCTACCCGGTGCTACTCCTCGCCCTGTTCGCGGTCGCTCTGCCGGCGGCCAATGCGGACGACAAGAAAGGCGTGCGCATCCAGAAGTGCCAGGACGCGGCCGGCAAATGGCATTACGGCGACAGGGCCGGCGAGGAATGCGCGCGTTCCAAGGTGATCGAGCTCGACACGCGCGGCATTCAGCGCAAGGAAATCGCCGCCCCGCTCACCGAGGCCGAACTCAAGGCGCGCGAGCAGAATCGCGAGCAAGATGAGAAGGTGCGCAAGCTGGCCGAGGACCAGCAGCGCCGCGACCAGCAACTGCTGGCGACCTATGCCCTTGAGGAAGACATTATCCTGACGCGCGACCGCAAAATCAGCGAGCTCGAGGTACAGATCCGCGCCGGCCAGGAAACACTCGTCTCACTGCGTGGTTCACTGGAGCGCCTTAAGGCGCAGGCCGCCGAAGAACAACGCACCGGCAAGCCGGTGACGCCCCAGACAACCAAGACCCTCTTGAACAACGAAACCCAGATTGACAAACACGAGGTGCGCATCGCGAGCCTTAAGAAGGAACAGGAGGCCATGCGCACCCAGTACGAGTCCGAACTCATGCGCTACCGCGAACTCAAGCGCAAAGAGATTCCGAAGGCCCCATCGCCGCCGGCCCCGGGAACGGCGGCCAAGCCGGCAAAATGAAAGGCCGGCGGCCTGCCCCGACGAAGCCGGATTACAACGCTACTCAGGATTCACCCAACGCGCGCCGCCGGGCGTCGCTTCTTGCTTCCAGAACGGCGCCCGGGTCTTAAGTTCATCGATCAGATAGCGGCAGGCCGCGAACGCGACGTCGCGGCCTGCCGACCACACCGCCACCAGCACGATCGGATCGCCATGGCTAAGCGGCCCGTAGCGGTGGATGACCAGGGTGTCGAGCAGCTCCCAGCGGGCGCGCGCCTCGGCGCATATTTTCTCCAGATAGCCTTCGGTCATCCCGGGATAATGTTCCAGGGTCATGCCGGAAACCCTATGTCCCTGGTTAAAATCCCGCAAACTGCCTACAAATACGGCAGTCCCCCCATACTGGCCAGCCCGACCCAGGATGTGCGTCTCTTGGTAGGCCGCCAATTCCCGCCAGGGATCAAATCCCTCCTGTTGGATCCGAATCACCGGCCTAGCCCCCTGTAACGGGTGGAAAAAATGCCACTTCGTCGCCGGCCTTAACCGGGAAATCCGGTCCGGCGTATTCCTGGTTGACCGCGATGAGTGTATTCACCGGCATGGGCTCGGGGCTAACCCGGCGCCAGACCTCGGCGACGCTGTTTACCCCGGCCACCTGCACCTGCTCCTGGCTGCGGCCAAACTGTTCCCGGAGGCTGGCGAAATAACGCACGGTTATGCTGGACATGAGCACCTGCCTTAAAAGTACGTGAAATAACGGGCCTGGTCGCCTGTCGTGTGCGGAAAAATGCGCCAGAACCGCCAGATTAGCAAGACCCGAAGAGTACTGCCGGGCGGCGGCCGAATAGCAAGATTTCCCGGCTGTTTTGCCCGATAAATCAGGTCAAATGTAAATAAATCGCCCTTATGCGCCACTGCAGTATTACTGATTAGTTCTGGTCTAAAGTTCGCTATACAGTGCGCCGCGGTCTCGTTCCCGCCCGTGAGACAGGGACGAGTGGCTTTGGGCCGAAGAACGACGCCATCCGGCATTGTACCGTCAAGGAATTACAAGATGAGCAAAATGGTCAAGCCTCACGGCGGCGATTCACTCAAACCCCTGCTGCTCGACGGTGCGGCCCTCAAGGCCGAGCACGAACGCGCCAAGTCGCTGCCCAAGGTCAAGATGTCGTCGCGCGAAGTCGGCGACGTGATCATGCTCGGCATCGGCGGCTTCACCCCGCTCACCGGTTTCATGACCAAGGCCGACTGGCAGGGCGTGTGCGACGGCATGAAAATGGCCAGCGGCCTGTTCTGGCCGATCCCCATTACACTCTCGACCGACAAGGTCACCGCTCAAGGCATTAAGGAAGGCGCCGACGTCGCGCTCACCGACGGCGAGACCGGCGAGATCATGGCGACCATGAAGGTCACCGAGAAATACGGCATCGACAAGGCCCACGAGTGCATGATGGTCTACAAGACTGTCGATCTCGAACACCCGGGCGTGAAGATGGTCATGGACCAGGGCGACGTGAACCTCGCCGGTTCGATCAAGGTGCTGTCGGTCGGCAAGTTCAAGGAAGAGTACGGCGACCAGTTCATGACGCCCGCCGAAACCCGCGAACGGTTCAAGAAAAACGGCTGGACCACCATCGCCGCGTTCCAGACCCGCAACCCGATGCACCGCAGCCACGAATACCTCGCCAAGATCGCCGTTGAAATCTGCGATGGCGTGCTGATTCATTCGCTGCTCGGCAAACTCAAGGCCGGCGACATACCGGCCGACGTGCGCTCCAAGGCCATCGGCGCCCTGATCGAAAAATACTTCGTCAGGAACACCGTTATACAGGCCGGTTACCCGCTCGACATGCGCTACGCCGGTCCGCGCGAGGCGCTGCTGCATGCGCTGTTCCGACAGAACTACGGCTGTTCGCATCTGATCGTGGGCCGCGACCACGCCGGCGTCGGCGACTACTACGGCCCGTTCGACGCGCACAAAATCTTCGACGAGATTCCGAAGGACGCGCTCGAAACGAAGCCCTTGAAGATCGACTGGACCTTCTGGTGCTACAAATGCGGCGGCATGGCCTCGGCGCGCACCTGTCCGCACGAGGGCGCCGACCGTCTGCTGCTCAGCGGCACCAAGCTGCGCAAGGCCTTGTCGGAAAATACCGATGTCCCGGCCGAGTTTTCACGCCCCGAAGTGCTGGCGATCCTGCGCGAATACTACGCGGGCCTGACCGAAAAGGTCGAGATCAAGATGTCCGGCCATTCGGCAAAGTAATGCCGGGCCGGGGCTAGAAGCAGTTCCAGCAATGAAAAAGCGTTTTTAATTTCAACCACAGTCGATGGAGAACAACCATGCCAACATTCGTACGTACCGATAAGTGCGATGGCTGCAAGGGTCAGGACAAGACCGCCTGCATGTACATCTGCCCGCATGACCTGATGGCGCTGGACAAAGACGGTTCCCAGACCGGCCACGCCATGAAGGCCTGGAACCATGAACCCGAGCAGTGCTGGGAGTGCTACAGCTGCGTGAAGATCTGTCCGCAACAGGCCATCGAAGTGCGGCACTACGCCGACATCGTTCCGCTCGGCGGCAGCGTGCAGCCGCTGCGTGGTTCCGACTCCATCATGTGGACCATCAAGTTCCGCAACGGCACCCTGAAGCGCTTCAAGTTCCCGATCCGCACCACCGCCGAAGGCTCGATCAAGCCGTACGACGGCAAGCCGACCCCCAAGATGGAAGATATCGCCAAGCCGGGCACCTTCACCTCCGGCATGATGGGCGGCTACCGCTCCGGCAAGAAGGAAGAGCTGATCCGGGTGAAGTAAGGCTTTCCCGGACTACGATCCAACACTGATTATTTTTTAAGGTGAACTACAATGGCACAAGGTACTTTCGGTAATCCCGAAGTTATTCAGGAAGAGGTGGATATCCTCCTGATCGGTGGCGGCATGGCCTGCTGCGGCGCGGCGTATGAAGTCATGCGCTGGGCCGAGGCCGCCAAGGCGGAGAACGGCATCAATCTCAAAATCAGGCTGGTGGACAAGGCCGCCATGGACCGCTCCGGCGCCGTGGCCCAGGGTCTGTCGGCGATCAACACCTACATCGGCGATCAGGACCCCGCCGATTACACGCGCATGGTCAGCAACGACCTCATGGGCATCACGCGTGACGACCTGGCCTATGATCTCGGCCGCGTGGTGGACGACTCCGTGCACCTGTTCGAAGAGTGGGGTCTGCCGATCTGGAAGACCGACGCCGCGGGCGTGCGCCACGACGGCGCGCAGTCCATCGGCGAAGGTCTGCCGCCCCTGAAGGACGGCGGCAAGCCGGTGCGTTCGGGCAAGTGGCAGATCATGATCAACGGCGAATCCTACAAGTGGATCGTCGCCGAGGCAGCGAAGAAGGCGCTGGGCATGGAGAACATCCAGGAGCGTATCTTCATCGTCAAGCTCATCAACGACAAGAACGACCCGAGCCGCATCGCCGGTGCAATCGGCTTCTCGACTCGCGACAACACGGTGCACGTCTACAAGGCCAAGGCGATCCTGCTGGCCGCCGGTGGTTGCGTCAACCTGTTCCGTCCCCGCTCCGTTGGTGAAGGGCAGGGTCGCGCCTGGTACCCGGTGTGGAATGCCGGTTCGACCTACGCCATGGCCGCCGAGGCCGGCGCCGAGATGACCATGATGGAAAACC
>CAYJBG010000063.1:0-10731 GCA_964368085.1 uncultured Acidiferrobacterales bacterium
GCGTTTACCGTTCTGGAGAACGCCATGTCGGTGATCTTCTTCCACCGCGTGGCCGTCAAACGCCGGCATTTCCTGGTTTCGGCGATCATTCCCTACTGCTACATCTCGCTGCTGGCGGCCGGTATGTTGTTGGTGAACGCCGTCAGCGGCGGACTGACCGCGCTCGACGCCTGGTCCGTGATGGTCATGGGCCGTGTCTGGTCACTGGATGGCGCGGGAGCAGCGCTGATTTACCTGTTCGGTATCGTCGGCGAGATCGCCCTGCTCACCTCGCTCTATCTGGTGATGCCGGTCGGCCGGCTGGCGCTACGTCATGCCCTGATCGGCGGGATGACCGCCGCACTGCTGTGGGAAATCACCCGGCATATTCTGGTCTGGTACTTCTCGACCCTGTCGCTGGTCAATCTGGTATACGGTTCGTTTGCCGCGGCCATCGCCATCCTCCTCAGTCTGGAGGCGGCGGCGATTATCCTGCTGCTTGGGGCACAGGTCATCGCCGAATACGAACGCATCGGCATGTCGCCGACCTCGCTACACGGGTTGCAAACCCAGGGCACCTCTGAATAATTCACTGTAGGGTGCGTCGTACGCACCATTTTGTCGATCGGTGCGCAGGGCGCACCCCATATTCTGTCCTTACGGCAAACAGCCGTCTGTACCAAACCGGGAAGACCATGAACGAACAAGTACTGACGAACGCAGGATGGTTCATCCTCATCGGCGGCCTGTTGCTCGCCATGGGGTTCATTCCATCGACCCTCAAACGCCTTCCGATCACCTCCGCCATTATCTATCTTGCGGTGGGAATTGTGGTCGGGCCCATGCTCCTGAATCTATTCCATTTCAACCCGCTCAAGGAATCGGCACTGCTGAAGACGCTCACCGAAGCAGCGGTGTTGATTTCGCTGTTCTCCGCCGGGGTAAAAATGCCCGTGCCCGTCAGCTTCGCGCGCTGGCGCGCGCCGATTCTGCTGGCGGTGGTGTCGATGGCAGTGACCGTCGGGCTGATCGCCGCCCTGGCCTACTATGCTCTCGGGCTGCCTCTCGGCGCGGCGGTTCTCCTCGGCGCCATCGTGGCGCCGACCGATCCGGTGTTGGCCACGGATGTCCAGATCCGTCACGCCGATGACCGTGACCGGCTGCGCTTTATATTGACCTGCGAGGCGGGCATCAACGACGGCAGCGCTTTCCCGTTTGTCATGCTGGGGCTGGGATTGCTCGGTCTGCACGATATCGGTGATCTCGGCCTGCGCTGGGTAATGGTGGATGTGCTGTGGGCGACGTCCGCCGGCATTGTTATTGGCGTGGTGCTGGGTAACGGGCTGGGCCGTCTGGCATGGAAACTGCGCCACAACCGGCCAGAGCACAAACTCCTGGATGACTTCCTGGGGCTCGGTCTGATCGGCCTGGTGTACGGGCTGAGCGTGTATGTCGATGCCTGGGGTTTTCTGGCGGTGTTCTTCGCCGCCGTGGCGTTGCGCCAAACCGAGCTCAAACTCTCCGGCGACCATCCGGAACCCCCGCAACGGTTACACGCTGGCGAGTCCGATCACACGGATGCGCAACCGGCACGGACCAGCGAGGGGTCGCTGATCTTCGGGGAACATCTGGAGCGGCTCTCGGAAGTGATACTTATCCTGTTGATCGGTGGCATGCTGTTCATCGACTCCTGGAGTTGGCGGGCAGTGGGCTTCGCGCTATTCCTGTTCATGGTGGCGCGCCCGGTCAGCGTCCTGGTCGGCCTGGTCGGCACCGGTACGCCGTGGAAGATCCGTGGCATGGTGGGCTGGTTCGGGGTGCGGGGAATCGGTTCTCTCTACTATCTGATGTTTTCCATAGAACACGGTCTCCCGGAGGAACTGGCGCTGCAGCTAATGCACCTGACGCTTATGGTGGTCACACTGTCGATCCTCGTCCACGGCACCAGTGTCAAACCGCTGATGGAACGCTTCTGGCGGCCGCGGAAGAATGTAAGCGATCGAGAATAGGCTTGTCCTGTTTTGATACCCCGCGGCAAAGTTATCAGGCCCGGCGTTTGTTCGCGCAGTTTTATTTCAGCAACGGATGATCGTTCGGAAGTTGCCTGGCGTACCAGATGGCAAGCTTGTGCCGCAGGGCCGGTTGCGAGACCTGGTCTTCCGGCAAAGGCTGAATGACTTTATCGTGGACCAGCAGCCTGTAGATGAACAGGATTTTCTCACTGGCCGAATCCGTCGGCTCAAACACTACGGCACCTCGCTCTACACCATACTTCATGCCGGCAAGAATTGCGGCCTTCACCAATTCTGCCTCATGTTTAATTTTCTTCATGGTGACCTTGAAGGTCAGGCAAAGGCGTGTTCGCCGGCTAACGCCAAAATCGCCGCTCCGCACGTCCTGCATGATGCGTGCATACACTCCATCCCTGGAGATGCGCCGCTCCGCGCGTCCTGCGACCGCCATGGATGGCGGAAGTGCCGAGCGCGAAGCCGTCCCCACGGGGACAAACGCAGGAGCAGTTTTCCGCCGCTCACGCGGCATACACTCCATCCTTGGAGATGCGCCGCTCCGCGCATCCATGCGCTCCCGCGGCATACACTCCATCCCTGGAGATAAAAAAACGCCCCGACTGGGGGCGCTTTTGTGAAACGGACAAAAGTACCGAAATTACTTCTTCTTCGCTTCCGGGCACTTCACGTCCTTGCCATCGACCTTCACCATGTCGCCGGCCTTCTTGCCTTTGCAGGCCTTGGCGGTGGCTTCGCCCATGTGCTTGGCGGCCATGCTGGTGGTGCTCAAGCCCAAGCCAGCGATGAAACCAATGGCCATCAGACTCGTCAGTAACTTGTTCATGCGCAATACTCCTCTGGAGGATGGTGGTCAGTTTGTTGTAACAAGGGCAGGAACAACCTTTCCTTGTGGCCAAAAATGTAATGCCCAACCGCTGGCGCGTCAACGTAATTCAGTTCAGCGGGTAAAAAACAGTAACGGCTAATATTAGCGAATAATGCTAGAGCGTGCCAAAGTATGTTTGCATGCGTCGGCGGGCCGCAGCGTCCGGCAGGTGGCCGAGTCCGGCGCCCATGTTCTCGAGCATGTGATCCACCCGGGTGGTGGCGGGAATGGCACAGGTTACGGCCGGGTGGGAGACGATGAACTTGAGAAAAAACTGCGCCCAGTTCACGCAACCGAATTCTTGCGCCCAGGCGGGCAGCGCCTTGCCGCGTACCTTTCCAAATAACGCCCCGCCCTGGAACGGCCGGTTGATGATCACCGCGATACCGCGCTCGGCGGCCAGCGGCAGCAGACGCTGCTCGACATCGCGGTCGGCCAGATTGTAGGTGAACTGCACGAAATCGAACGGCTCCTTCGCCAAGGCGCGCTCCATGTCGTCGTGGTGGCGGCCGTGCGAGGTGGTGATGCCGATGTAGCGGATGCGGCCCTCGGCCTTCCACGCCTTGAGTGTTTCGAGGTGCGCCTTCCAGTCGAGCATGTTGTGAATCTGCATGAGATCGAAGCGCGGCACGCCCCACAGCTCGCGCGCTGTTTCCATCTGCTTGACGCCCAGCCAGCGGCCGTAGATCCATACTTTGGTGGCGGCGAACAGTTTACTCTTGTTCTCGATCTGCTGGAGGCATCTGCCGATGACTTCCTGCGACGCGCCGTACATGGGCGAAGAATCGATCAACGCGCCGCCCCGGTCGAAGAACGCCTGCAACACCTGGAGGCGCGCAGTGCGCTCTCGCTGGTCCTCGCCCACATCGAAGGTGATCCACGAACCCATGCCGACGACCGGAAGCAACTCGCCGGTGGCGGGAATGGCTTTCTTGATGACCACTGGCGCCGGCTCAGCCAGCCCCGGCCCGAACGTGGTGGCGGCGCCCAGGCCTGCCAGCCACTGCATGAACAAACGACGCGGATAGGCAGGTTTGTCTTGACTCATGGCGCCGTTCCTTGAATAGCCGTTTCAACCGATCAACCGCCGCTTGGCCGCGGGCAGCATGCGCTTGATGGCATGCTCGCGCTTAAGCGCTGCGCCGCGGCCGCCGGCTGCTTCCCGGTAGACCAGCTTCACCGGCAACCGGCCACGGGTGTATTTCGCGCCCTTGCCGGCATTGTGCGCGGCCAGGCGCGCGTCGATATCGATGGCCACACCGGTGTACAAGCTGTTGTCCGCACAGCGCAGCATGTAGACGTACCACTTGGCCATGGGAAATATCTGTGCGCAGCGGCGCTTTTGAGAATCAATCTGGTGTAGTGCTTCATTCTGTTTGACCCTTAAGCGCAGGGTCCGTTAATTATGAAGCGCCACACCGGTTAAGACTTGTCTTTCAACAAATCTTTAAGATTGGCGAACGGATTGTGCGTGGCGCTGGTTTCCTGTTTGGCGGCCGGCCTGACCTTGCCCTGCGCCGCCGCTTCCAACAGACGCTGGTGTTCGTTGTCATGGCAATAGAGACACAACAGCTCCCAGTTACTGCCGTCGCCCGGGTTGTCGTCATGATTGTGGTTGCGGTGATGCACGGTGAGCTCCTGTAAATTCTCGCGCGTGAACTCGCGCCGGCAGCGCCCGCAAATCCACGGGTACAGTTTGAGCGCCTGCTCGCGGTAGGCCAGCTCGCGCTGATCGCGGTTAGCGTGGGCCCCGGCCACGATCCTATTCAGCCGGTCGCTGTCAGGTTGGGTTTTCTTTGGCATCGATAATCCTCGACTCTTGCATCCACTGTAGACCGCACAAACTTAACGCATCGGTGGCAGAGCGCCACACGTTTCCCATAGTCGGAGGACTTCTGCACTACCTCGTTAAGTACATTCGCGGCGCCGAAGGCCTTGCCGGGTTCGGCGAAACTCGTCAGCAACACAGTGTGTCCGTGACGGCGATCTTCCCACATCCAGGTACACTCGCTCCCCAGTCCACGGCTTGTCCGGCCCCATATGTTTGCCGGTATAGATCGGCGTCTCGCATGAAGGGTTCCTGGGAAAAATCCCTTATGCATAATCTGGTTACCCACGACAATTCCGGAAGGACTGAAAAAATCATAGACTTAGCCGTCCTACATCAGCTTACCCCTAAGCTTCTATAGGCCCCTTGCGCAGATACTACAGTATTAACCTGTAGGACAATCTGACCTGAAATAGTCTATGATTTTCTGGTAGTACCCGGTTGTATAACTACCCTAAGGGGTATTCAGTCTCAGTCGACTGTCTCAAATAAACGGGGCAGGTGGAGCCTATGATCGAATACAAACAGAAATCCAATTTGCACGAATTCGTAACAGCAAAAACGAGACGAGATCTGCTTGATCTTACGAAACAAGAACTGCTGAATCTGTTGGAATTGGCCCACGATGCCCTGTCCGTCGATACGGACCAGGAATTGCATGACCTGCTGCTACGCGTCCCAAAACTCGTTCCGTGCGAATATATCATCTCCATGTTAGGTCAAACTGACCAGGATGGTCATTTGCAAGGCGTGGCTAAGCTCGTCAACGTCAGTTATTCAGCCGGTTGGTTGGCCAACTACCTTGAAAGTGGCTACGCGACGACAGACCCTGTTCTCCTCACTCATTTTAGATTTTATAAGCCCCAGCTCTGGTCAAAAACCTTTCAGCAGGCCACGTCCAAAGATGAGCAGAAGTTTATAGAGCACGCTAAATCTTACAGCCTGTCAGAGGGAATTACTCTAGGGCGGCGTTCCAGACGGAACTCCACCGGAAGCCTGTTTTCCTTTGCAGGACAAAATATGGGCGAACATCCCCGTCATGGGACAGTACTCGCTTACCTTGCGCCGCATCTGCACGTGGCGTTGATGCGTACCGCCTTTTCCGTTTCTGAGTTTCCACCCCTTACGACGCGCGAGCAAGAAGTTCTGCAATGGATGATAAAAGGCAAGACCAACTGGGAAACCTCGCAGGTTCTCGACATCAGCGAACGGACGGTGAAGTTTCACGTGCATAATATTTTGGAAAAACTGCATTCCTCGACCCGAGGCCATGCCATTGCTCAGGCCATGGAACAAGGTCTGGTTGGAGTGTCATCATCCAGTTTAGAAACGTGGCTCGCTTCGCTTTGTTCTGAAGCCGGAATTTCTCCCAATCGAGGATTGCCGCGACCGATTCGGCCTCAGCCGGTGGAAGCGCTTTAATAGGGCCGATGGGCTCATAGGGATACCCCGAAATGACCAGCGCGCGCCAAAACCGCTTCTCGACAACCACATAGAGAAAGCGAACGCAATTGACCAGAGACCACTGATACATCCCCTTGTAGAGCAGCTTAGAAATCTGCGCGGGAGAAATTCCCCGTTCCCACAATCCCGGTGCGGTCGTAAACCTGGTTATCTCCGCCGTGTCCGCATCTTTGCGTACTCGATAATCCGGGGCTATCAGTGATGCGAACTCTGACTCCAACATGAAGGTCCGATCGGAGGGTAAGACGCGAAAGGTGCCCAAAAGCTCTTCCTGCGTCGAAAACACTCCCAGTAACATTGAGAATGGATCATAACCATCCGTTTCTAGCCCATTGGGGTTAGGCGGCACCCATTCCAAAGACTGGCAAAAGACCTCGTGACGCAACTGATAGGCCTTCAATTTTTCTTCCTCATCTACAATTGAACGCACACAATACTGATCTTCATAAAAATAAACTGTGCTGTAGTTCATCATAACGTTTGCACCCTTTATAAAAATGGATAAAAGGGTGAAGACATACCATGCTTTGGAAGCAAACTAACGATACCTGTCCGAACGGACAGGTATCGGTCTAGCTTTAATTTGCCTAGATTCATTAATCAACAAGCTTGTGCATTTGCTTCTAAAGGGAAAAGGATTAACAAAAGACAAGGATTGGGTTTGCCGCCGAAAAACCGCTCGGCTTCGAACATCAGGGACGAGACACCCCGGAGGAAGGCAGAGATGAAAAAGCGCCACTAGAAAGTGGTGTGACGGTAGGCGCAGGCAAGGACGCCCGTGCTCCACGTCTGGCGTTCCCGATTACGTCCAAAGCAGCACTCGTTATATTTGCGCTGAAATGATCTCTTTCATCAAGAGAGGCGCACCGTGACCTAGCAAATCGGCAGTCCGTCTGAATCCGATCGACACATGAAAAAAACACTAAAAATCCTGATGGTTGAGGACGTAACAGGCGATGCCGATCTTGAATTACGGAAACTCAGCGACGCCGGGGTCGCCTGTACTGTCAGGCGAGTCGAAACCGAGGCGGGCTTCCGCCGCGAGCTAGGGATTTTTTGTCCCGATATTATTCTCTCCAACTTCACGTTGCCGACCTTCGATGGCATCACGGCGTTGGCGATAGCCAAAACACTGTACCCGGAGACACCGTTCCTGTTTGTATCCGGCACCATCGGCGAGGAACGGGCGATTGAAGCCCTCACGAAGGGCGCAACGGATTACATACTAAAAAACAATCTTGCGCGGCTCGCCCCCGCGGTCCGGCGCGCCATCCACGAGGCCGAGGGACATGTGGCGCGCAGGTCGGCCGAAGCGATCGTCAGGCAATCTCAGCAGAAATTCGAGGCGCTCGTTAACACACTCGATGGGATCGTGTGGGAAGCGGAACTCCCGAGTTTTCGGTTTACCTTTATCAGCCGGCAGGCCGAGCGCGTCCTCGGCTACCCCCTGCAAGCGTGGCTTGATGAGCCGAATTTCTGGGCAGACCACATTCACCCGGACGACCGGGATCGTGCGCTCGCCTATTGCCGGCAACAAACCATCCAGAAGAATTCTCACCAATTTGACTATCGCATGTTGGCGGCCGACGGGGAGACGGTCTGGATGCGGGATTATGTGAGCGTGATCATTGAAAACGACCAACCGGTAAAACTGCAGGGCATAATGGTGGACATTACCGGGCCCAAGCAGCAAGAACAGAAGATCGCCCGGCTTAATCGGGTCTACGCGGTTCTATCCGGAATCAACGGAATGATCGTCCGGGTCAAAGACCGGCAGGAGCTCTTCGATGAAACCTGCCGCATCGTGGTGGCCGAGGGCGGGTTCAGGCGCGCGACCATCTGTTTGGTGGACAAGACCACAGGCAAGATCAGGCCCGCTGCCTCGATGGGCGAAGACGCAGGGCCGCCGGCGCAAATGCAGTTATCCGCACCGGCGGCGGACGCGTCCAGTGAAGAAAGCGCCGCAGGCGAGGCGCTGCGGACCCGGCTGCCCGTGGTGTTTAACGACATCGGCGTGATTTCCAATCCAGCCCTCAAACACAACGCGTCTGCGCACGGGTTCCGCTCCCTCGCGTCGTTGCCGTTGATCGTAGAGGAGAAGGCCTTTGGGGCGCTGGTGCTGTACGCGAGCGAAGCCTTTTTTTTCGATCAGCATGAAATGAAGTTGCTCAATGAATTGACGGCGGATATTTCCTTCGCGCTGGAACATATCGAGAAGCAGGAACAATTGGATTATCTCGCCTATTACGATGCCTTGACAGAGCTCCCCAATCGCACTTTGTTTTACGACCGGCTGGGTCAGGCGTTACAAGCGGCCGCGGCCGAGAACAAGAAAGTCGCCTTGATCCTGGTGGACTTGGTGAACTTCAAACTTATCAATGATTCCCTCGGCCAATACGCTGGCAACTCGGTGTTACAGGAGTTTTCCGCGCGCTTGCATCGTCTCGTCTCGGGGGAAATCACTCTCGCCCGGGTCGCCGGCGACGTCTTCGCTCTCGTCCATGCAGGTTTCGGGGATATCGTGGATTTCGCCCAACCGCTTGCGGAAAAGATTCTCGGCGCGTGCGGCCCAGTGATCAAGACCGAAGGACAGGAAGTCAGGGTTTACGTAAAACTGGGCATCGCGGTATTCCCGGGCGACGGCGTGAACACCGACACGCTGTTCAAAAATGCCGAGACCGCCTTGAAGAAAGCCAAAAAATCCGTTGAAGCAAGTGTTTATTATTCGCCGGAAATGAACACCCGGGTTTCCGAATCGCTTGCGCTTCGCAACAAACTTCGCCACGCCATCGATAATGAACAATTCGTGCTGCACTTCCAGCCCATATTCGAGACTGGCAGCGAGCGTCTCTGCGGAGCGGAGGCGCTGGTGCGCTGGAACGACCCCGAAACGGGCCTGGTGCCCCCGATGCAGTTCATCCCGCTTCTGGAGGAGACGGGAATGATCCTGGACCTGGGCCGCTGGGTGCTGGAAAAGGCCGTGGCCTTGCACACACAGTGGAAAACGGAAGGCCTCGACCCGCCGCGCATCTCGGTGAACGTGTCTGCGATCCAGCTACGGCATAAAGGTTTCGTAAAGGAGATGGTCAAAACTGTGGGAAAAACCGGAAGCAGGGGGCTCGATCTCGAGATCACCGAGAGCGTGATGATGGAGGACGCCGAGAGAAACACCTCCAAACTCCAGTCCATCAGGGACATGGGTCTGGAAATCGCCATCGACGACTTCGGGACCGGCTACTCGTCGCTGAGTTATCTCACCAAGCTGCCGATCAACACCTTGAAGATCGATCGGGCATTTATCATGAATCTCGCCGCCAACCCTAACGACGTGACCCTCGTTTCCACGATCATTTCGCTCGCTCACGCCTTGAATCTCAGGGTCGTCGCCGAGGGCGTGGAAACCGAAGGCCAGTCGAATCTGCTGAAATTGTTGCGCTGCGACATGATGCAGGGATATCTTTTCAATCGCCCGCTGCCGGCCGATAAATTCACGACACTCTTGGCCCGGCCTGCGCATACTGTGCCCCATTGAAGATATTCTTCGTACCTACGATCTACACGCCAACTGCTACATCACCAAGCCGGTCGCCTTCGAGCGGTTCTCCACCATCGTCAGCCGCATCGAGGAGTTTTGGTTCAGCATCGTTCGCCTGCAGCCGAAGTAGACGCTATCTCAAGAACCCCTCAACCCCCGCCCATTGAGGATTTCGCCCGTCTGCTGAAAAAACCAGGGCCGAGGCTCGTCCCGGGTACCGGCGACACGACACACGACCATTTCTGATTTTAGGGCAAGCCCCATGGGAACCTCGTCGAAGCGCGCCATCGGATTACTTCGGCTTAAGTTGCAAGGCCAATTCGTAAAGCTGGTTTTTTTTGAGGCCGGTGATTTCGGCTGTGAGCGCCGCCGCCTGGCTCACCGGCAGTTCCCTGACAAGGATACGCAGAATACGCGCGGCGTCTTCGCTGGTTTCGGTCTCGGCCGGGACAGCGCCGTGGATGAGCACCACAATTTCGCCGCGTTGCTGGTTGGGGTCCGCACCGACCCAGGCTACCAGTTCGCCCAAGGTAGCGTTGCGCACGGTTTCGAACTGCTTGCTGATCTCGCGCGCGTACACCGCCGCGCGCGCGTCGCCGAATACCGCGACCATGTCTTGCAGGCTTTCGAGAATGCGATGCGGGCTTTCATAAAAGATGAGCGTGCGCGGCTCGCGCGCCAGGGCTTCGAGCCAGGTGCGGCGCGCCGTGCTCCGCACCGGCGGAAACCCCTCGAAGGCGAATCGGTCGCAGGGCAAGCCGGAGGCCGAGAGCGCCGCGATCGCGGCGCACGCCCCGGGCAGAGGCACGACACGGATGCCGGCGGCGTGCGCGGCGCGCACCAGACGATAGCCCGGATCGCTCACCAGCGGCGTGCCGGCGTCGCTGATGAGGGCCAGACTCTTGCCTTGATTCAGAACCGCGATCAATTTTGGCGTCTCGTCACGCTCATTGTGCTCGTGAAACGCCGTCATCGGGGTGAGGATGCCGAAGTGCTGGAGCAACTTGGCGCTGTGGCGCGTGTCCTCGGC
>CAYJBG010000064.1:0-10721 GCA_964368085.1 uncultured Acidiferrobacterales bacterium
GCCGCGCATGGCCACCACCATCAACGGTTCGATTCCCGCGCCCACGCTGCGCTGGCGGGAAGGCGATACCGTGACCATTCGCGTTACCAACCGGCTGTCCGTGGACACCTCCATCCACTGGCACGGCATCCTGCTTCCGTATCAGATGGATGGGGTGCCGGGCATCAGCTTCAAAGGCATCGCGCCCGGAGAAACCTTTACCTATCGCTTCAAGGTGGCGCAGGCCGGCACCTATTGGTACCACTCCCATTCCGGCATGCAGGAGCAGAACGGCATGTTCGGCGCGATCATCATCGATGCGGCGCGCGGTGAGTCGATCCGGGCCGATGGTGACTATGTCATGCAGCTGTCCGACTGGACGGACGAAGACCCGATGGCGGTTCTCGCCAAACTCAAAAAACAAAGCGACTACTACAACTTCAACCAGCCGACTGTCGTCGATTTTTTTCGCGACGTCGCCAACGACGGGTTCGGCGCCGCCATCGGCAAGCGCAAGATGTGGAACCAGATGCGCATGAGTCCGGCCGATCTGGCCGACATCTCCGCCTACACCTACACCTTCCTCATGAACGGCGTCACTCCGGCCGGCAACTGGACGGGGTTGTTCCGGCCCGGCGAGAAGGCGCGGCTGCGCTTCATCAACGGCGCGGCGCATACCTTCTTCGACGTACGCATTCCCGGGCTCAAGATGACCGTGGTCCAGGTCGATGGCCAGAACGTCGAACCGGTCACGGTGGATGAGTTCCGCATGGGTGTTGCCGAGACCTGCGACGTGCTGGTCACGCCGCGCGACGAGGCCTACACGGTCTTCGCCCAGTCTATGGATCGCAGCGGCTATGCGCGCGGCACGCTCGCCACCCGCGCCGGTCTGGCGGCGGCCGTGCCCGCTCTGGACAAGCCCGAACCACTCACCATGGCCGACATGATGGGCGCGATGGATCACAGCGCTCACGGCGCGCCCGCGGGCGCGGCCATGGACCACAGCGGCCACGACATGTCCGCCGCCAAGGCCACGGGTGGCGCGAGCACGCGCGTGCGCCATGCCAAAACCGAGTACGGCCCGAGCGTCGATATGCGCGTGGACATGCCGCGCACCAATCTGGACGACCCGGGTATCGGCCTGCGCAACAACGGACGGCGCGTACTCACCTATGCCGATCTGCATACGGTCGGCGGGCCGCTGGACAAGCGTGGCGCGGCGCGCGAGATCGAGCTGCATCTCACCGGCAACATGGAGCGTTACACCTGGTCGATCGACGGTGTCGGCTTCGCCCAATCCACGCCCATTCATTTCCGTCACGGCGAGCGCCTGCGCGTGATTTTGCACAACGACACCATGATGACCCATCCCATGCACTTGCATGGTATGTGGAGCGAGCTGGAAAACGCGCAAGGCCAATTCATGGCGCGCCGCCACACCATCAGCGTGCAACCGGCGCAACGCGTGAGCTTCCTCGTCACCGCCGATGCCCTGGGTCGCTGGGCGTTTCATTGCCACCTGCTGTATCACATGGATGCGGGCATGTTCCGTCAGGTGGTGGTCGCATGAGTGCGGTGCAATCGAATATGGTGAAAGCAACGATGCCAAACAAACGAGTGAATACGATCGCCGTTGTCGTGATGGCGTTCAGTCTGTCACCCGTCTGGGCGCAAGATCCGGCGGCCCCGAGTCCAGGGATGGACGAGGTAGACCGCACGTCGAAGAAGACTGGTGAGATGGAGTCCATGCCGGGCATGGACCATAGCCAGATGAACCACGGCAACGCGCCCGCGGAAAAATCGGGAAACACGGGTGCCGGCAGTGGCACTATGGATCATGGATCGATGCAAGGCGGGTCGGCCCCGCCCGATGCGCGCGACCCGCATGCTTATTCGGATGGCTACGACTTCGGTCCGTATCCGTTGCATCTTGCGGATCATCACAATTTCAGTTCGTTGCTGGTGGACAACCTGGAGGCGGTGCGCACGCGCGACAACACCTCCGCGGCCTACGACCTGCAGGCCTGGTTCGGCCGGGATTACGACCGCGTCGTGCTGAAGGCCGAGGGTGAGGTCGACGACGGCACGTTACAGGGCGCGCGCACGGAACTGCTGTGGGCACACGCGGTCGCCGCCTACTGGGACGCGCAACTCGGCGTGCGCTACGACCACGGCGAGGGGTCGGATCGCGGCTGGCTGGCCTTCGGCATCCAGGGGCTCGCGCCGTACTGGTTCGAGATCGACGCCGCCGCCTACGTCGGTGACGAGGGGCGGACCGCGCTGCGGCTGGACGCGGAGTACGAACTGCTGTTGACGCAGAAACTGATCCTGCAACCGAAAGTCGAGACGAATTTGTACGGCAAGTCCGACGCCGCGCGCGGCCTGGGCAGCGGGCTGTCCGATGCTTCCGTGGCGCTGCGTTTGCGCTACGAAATCCGGCGCGAGTTCGCTCCGTACGTCGGCATCGAACGGGTCCGCAAGTTCGGGGAGACGGCGGATTTCGCGCGCGCCGCCGGCAAAGACGCCGGAGAAACGCGGCTCCTCGCCGGGCTGCGTTTCTGGTTTTGAGCGGCGTTGGTACAAGGAGGCGATGTACGTGCCGGATTTTTGAGTGATGCAAGCCGGCAGAGTGGCCTGGAATTATTTTTTCATTTCAATTTCAAGGAACAAAGCAATGATACGAGTGAATGCAAACGTTTTTCGCCAGGTGGTGTTGCTGTGGTCGCTGATCGGCCTGCCGTCGGCCGTGTTCGGCGACGCCGGGCATGATGCGAAGAAAGAACCGCCGGCCATGGAAGGCATGGATCACAGCAAAATGAAAATGGATGGTCAGGGTGGTGCGGCGGCGGCGCACTGGATGGCGCCGGAGAATGCGGCGAAGCGGAAAAATCCGGTAGCGGCGAGCGCCGCGTCGATCGTGCGCGGCAATAAGCTGTTCCAGGCCAACTGCGCGAGTTGTCACGGCGCCGGCGGGAAGGGCGATGGACCGGCGGGCGTGGCGCTCATGCCCAAGCCGGCGGATCTCACCGCCATGGCCGGCCGGCATCCGGACGGCGACTTCGCCTGGAAGATTGCGCACGGGCGCGGCTTGATGCCGGCATGGAAAGGGGCGCTGACGGAAAATCAGATCTGGGACCTGGTGAATTACATCCAGAACCTCGCGCCCACGGGGAAAAAGCAGGGCGCTCCGCAGCACGATGGTCACACTGACCACTAACACTGACAATCCCGCGCAAAGGGAGTCTTCATGAGCCTTACGTCCGAGGAAGTCCATTGGATTGCCGGCGCGCTCGTCACGCTATTGGTCCTGGTCGCGGTCTTGTCCGAATGTCGCATGCTTGCGACGCGTTGGATGCGCTGTCTCATTCCTGCCGCTTTGTTGGTTTGGGGCGCGCAATCCATGCCGGATCCCTTGATCCACGATGCGTAGGGGAGCTACCGATGGAAGATGGTCATGGCGGTCCGGTTCGGCTCAAAGCGGTCCATGATCAGGCAGAGTGGATACGGATCGGACCCGGAAGTGCGCCGCATCCCGGCCCCGCCGAGGAGCGGCGCCGGGACGCGGCTGTCAGGTGCTCGGGAGCGACACGAGCGTGAGTTGCGGCTTCTTAGTTGCTGTCATAGAGCGGGTTCGGCCCGACGTAGACCTTGATCGAGCGATCGCCGAGCATGCCTTTCGGGGCTATCTGCTTCAGATCCTTCCCCTGGTCGTGACTGTCGAATATCCAGGCGAAGCTCTTCCCGCCGACGAGGATGCGGACCGTTTCGTTTTCGGTCACGTTGATCCATTTCGTTGTGCCGTCGATGGCGATCGTGCGATCGACCGTCCCCCCTCGGTGTGTTGCCTCGGGCAGGCTGTCTTCGTGAGGTTGACCGGCAAGGGCGAGCGGCGCAGCCGCGAACACGCCCATCAGGCCCAGAGAAGCAACTGCAATGCGAATGCGAGGTTTCATGATTCAGTCTCCTTGGTAAGTTTGCGGTGTGGACCGCCTATCGGCCATCCGATAGTGCCTCGCATGGTGCGCCCCAAGCCCCGACGCGGATCTGACCGGGGCATTACATTTTCGTCATCACGCGCCGCGCGAGAAGCTGCCATTCGCGCACTGATCGTCGAAGACCGGGAGAAGACTGGCGATTTCCTGCGCCGCGCTTTCGCGAGGCTTTACCCGGCTCCTCTGACCTGAATCTCACGCTGCTCGACCGTGGCGCGGAACTGCTATTCGCGATTTCCCGCGGCGCAGCTTCCATCGGCGTTTCTTCCCCTTGCAGCCGTCTCCGTGCGGCTCCCCGTTTCGCGATCGCGTGCCCACGGCACGCGCCCATCGAGTCTTGCGGCGACTGACGCTTTCTTTCAGATTTGTAATGCAGCGGTCAGCTTTGTGACCGCATGTACCGCGTACTCTGCAAAGTGCTTGGCAGTGCAATTCTTACTCCCAACGCGCGCGTGCGCCGTGTCCGCATAAGGACGGAGGCGTGAACGCACTCGTGAACTGGAGGAACGTCCATGACACCGAATCGCAAATTGTCTCGAGCCGCGGCGGTTGCCACGGTTCTTCAACCTCAAAGAAGGGTCTCCATGAAGACGAAGCTAATTGCCCTGGTCATCGCCGGCGGGCTGGCGCCCGCCGCGGCGATGGCTCAGCTCACCCTCTACGGAACCATCAACGTGGACCTGGAATTCGCTAAACGCACCGATGCCACGGCCGCGGGCGCCGCCGGCAACGGTGTTGTCGGACCGGCCACAACCGCCGCTACCGCCGGTGTCTCCGGCACGGACTTCGCAACCCGCCAGCGGGTGGAATCTAACTCGTCCAACTTCGGCCTGCGGGGCGAGGGCGTCCTCAGCGGCGGTCTGAAGACGATTTGGCAGATCGAAAGCGGAGTCAGCTGGGAGTCCGGCACGGGCACTCTTGCCGCCCGCAACAGCTACATCGGCCTCTCCGGCGACTTCGGCAAAGTCTTCTACGCCGGTGCCCATGACAGCCCCTATAAGCGCGGCGGCCTGACCCAAGCCAAGGATCCCTTCTTCGCCACCGGTATCGCCGCTCTCTACGGGCTGCGCAACAGTCCCGGCTACAACCAGGTGGCCGGCGGCGCGGCTACCGGCACCAGCGTGCTGGGCTCGGCCGGCTTGGCGGATTTCGCCGCGCGGTTGAACAACTCGATCTTCTACCTCACCCCGAAGTTCAACGGCTTCTCCGCGGAGTTCGCCCGGGGCGTGAACGAAGCGAAGACCTCCAGCACAGCGACAGTCCCGCTCGATCCCAGCGTATCGTCGCTGTCGATCACCTATGAAGCCTCGCCTTTCTGGGTGTCTTATTCCCGCGAGCGCCGCGACGACTACTTCGGCCTGACGACGATAGCCACCTTGGGAGGCGCGGCAGGCAACACGGGGCCACTGTCCGCCGGCTCGCAAGACACGGGCGACCAGGTAGGCGTGGGCTACAGCATTGGGAGCACCGACCTCATGATGCTGTGGGAGCGGCTGGCTTTCACAAGCAATCCCGGCGCCGGAGCTCCGGGCGCGTTCGTCACCGATTACAGGCGGAATCTGTGGATGCTCACGGGCACCCATCGGATCGGACCCCATCGCATCAGCGCGGCCTTCGGTCGCGCGGGTGACGCGACCTGTTCGAACCTCGCGGGGACCTGCGGCGCGGCGGAGACCGGCGCCAAGCAGTACACGCTGGGCTACGTCTACGCCTTGGCGAAGGGCAGCGACCTCTACGTGCACTGGACTCGGATCCGCAACGAACGGCTGGCGAGTTACACCTGGGGTGTCGGCACGGCCCTCGGCGCGGGTGCCGGCTCGGATCCGCAGGCCTTGGCGTTTGGTATTCGCCACACCTTCTGAAGGCGTAAGCAAGTCAGGCCGCGTGCGATGGATCGCTAGCAGAACCTCTCCTTCGCTTTCTCCATTTCTCCATAACGCGCTCGGTGTCCGATCGCCGCGGGGGTGCTGTATCCGGACCCTCGGGTTGCGCTCGGCGTTGGTCCGTGACCAATGCCCTGCGTCGTTGCCCTCGCGCGTCTCGAATGATGGGAAGCCGGGCCGCGTTTGATTCAGATCAAAGGGCCGGCCTGCGCCACGAGTAGCATATCAGCCCATGATTCCGGCACGCTGCCATCGCGGCTTTGGACGCATCGTTGTTGGGGCACTGCTCTTTGCGCAGGCGGCAGAAAGCGAGTCCTGCGGCCGAATTGACCGGAGCATTACATTCTCCTCATCACGCGCCGCGGAGCGCAACGGGTCGCTGCGGGAGAAGATGCCGTGCGCGTACTGATTGTCGAAGACCAGGAAAAGACGGGCGATTTCCTGCGCCGCGGCCTGACCGAGAACGGCTTCGTCGTGGACGTCGCGCGCAACGGCATCGACGGCCAGCATCTCGCGCTGACCGCCGAGTACGACCTGATCGTGCTCGACGTGATGCTTCCCGGGCGCGACGGCTGGCAGGTGCTGGAGGAGTTGCGGCGGCAGGGCAGACAGACGGCGGTTCTCTTCCTTACCGCGCGCGACCGCGTCGAGGACCGAGTGCGCGGGCTCGAACTCGGCGCCGACGACTACCTCGTCAAGCCCTTTGCTTTCTCGGAGCTGCTTGCGCGCGTGCACGCGCTTGTGCGCCGCGGCGCCGCGCGCGAACCGAGCGTGCTGCGCGCGGATGATCTCGAGGTGGATCTGCTGCGCCGGCGGGTCACGCGCGGCGGTCGCCGCGTCGACCTCACCGCCAAGGAGTTCGCGCTGCTCGTCCTGCTTCTGCGCCGCCAGGGCGAGGTGCTCTCGCGCACCTTGATCGCCGAGCAGGTGTGGGACATGAATTTCGACAGCGACACCAACGTCGTAGAAGTCGCCGTGCGCCGGCTGCGCGCCAAGGTGGACGATCCGTTCGCGCGCAAGCTGATCCACACCAGGCGCGGCATGGGTTACGTGATCGAGGCGTGCGAGGCTTGAGATGCGGCCTCCGTCGATCACGTTCCGGCTGAACTTGTCCGTTGCGGTCCTTTGCACGGCGGCGCTCGCCGCGGTCAGCTTCTACTTGTACGACACGCTCGAGCGCCACTTCGCCGAGCGCGCCGCGGCGGAGCTCGCCGGCAAGGTCGATCTGGTGCGCCACATCCTGTCATCTCTCGGCTCACGCGACGAAGTGGCCGCCCAGCAGCCTCGCCTTCGCGAGGCATTATTTGGCAACCTCGCCTTGCATGTCACCCTATTCGATCGCAACGGGGAGCTGCTGTTCGCGACTTCCCGCCTGCGGCTTCCCGAGGCCCAGCTTCGATCGGTGTTCCCCGCGTCGGTGACGCCGGACGCGACCGGCGTGTGGCAGGCCGCGCCCGAACAACGCTTCCGCACCCTTGCCGCCTGGGCCGAGCTGGCCCCCGGCGCGGGCGAGCAGGTTCTGATCGCGCTCGCGCTCGACACCGCGGAGGAGCAGGCGGCGCTCTCGGTTCACCGGCAGCACGTCGTGCTCGCGCTCGCCCTTGCAGTCGTCGCCGTGCCACTGCTCGGCTTCGCAATCGCACACCACAGCCTGCGCCCCCTGCGCGACATGGCCGATACTGTCCAACGCATTTCGGCGGAACACCTGAGCGACCGGCTCGACGAGGTGCGCGTGCCATCCGAATTAAGGCGGCTCGCCGCCGGGTTCAACGCGATGCTCGCGCGGCTCGGAGAGTCGTTCGGGCGGCTCGCGAGTTTCTCCTCCGATCTCGCGCATGAGCTACGCACGCCGATTCAAAATCTGCTGGGCCAGACGCAGGTCGCGTTGACGCGCACGCGCTCGGCGGCCGAGTACCGCGAGGTGCTCGAGTCGAACCTCGAGGAGTGCGAGCGGTTGTCGCGCATGATCGCCGATATGCTGTTCCTGGCGAAGGCGGACCATACCCAGGTGTCGCTCCGAACCGAGACGGTCGATCTGCGCGCGGAGCTCGACAAGGTCGCGGAGTTCTATGAGGCGCACGCGGAGGAGCGTGCGGCGCGGATCGTCTGCTCAGGCGAGGGGAGCGTAACGGCCGATCGCCTGCTCGTGCAGCGGGCGATCGCCAACCTGCTCTCCAATGCGATACGGCACACGCCGAGGATGGGGGAGGTCAGGGCCTGCGTTGCGCGCATGGCCGACGGGGACGTGATTCTCAGTGTAAGCAATCCGGGCGGCGGCATTGCGCGAGAGCACTTTCCGCGGATCTTCGACCGCTTCTATCGGGTTGAGAGCGCGCGCGCAAACTCGCACGAGGGGATCGGGCTCGGATTAGCGATCGTGAAATCGATCCTGCAGCTTCACGGCGGCCGGGTGATGGTAGAGAGCGTGCCCGGCGAGATCACGACGTTCAGCCTGCACTTCCCGAGCGAGCCGCGAGCGACGCAGGCGGGCCAGCCGCGCGCCCCCCGATGGTCGTGAGGCAGGTGCGGAAGCACAAGACGAGTTGGATTTCTCCGAGAGCAGTAGCCATCACGTGGAAAATCATAAGGGCATACCATGGCCGGCGACGTTGATAATGTCATCGGTGCGACTCACACTCGCACGAAAAGTGCATTCATGTCGCCGCAATAACCTTGAAACCGGCGACGCCGGACGCTGACGGGCGCCGATCCGGGTTGATTTCCGGCGCCGGGGCGAAGACCATAGCGTCCAGAGCAATTTAAAGGTGGCCGTCGAAATGAGAAAGGCGTGGTTCCTGTTGGGCCTGGCGTTGCTGGCCGCGTGTAGCAAGGAGGGCGAACCGGCGGTCGCACCGCCATCGCTCGCGCCGCGCCACTTCGAGCCCGCGAGCGTGGCGCGCGGCGCCGGGCTTTACCAACAACACTGCGCGCTTTGCCACGGCCCGCAGGCCCAGGGGCACCCGGACTGGCAGACGCCGAGCGACGGCGCCTTCGCCGCCGCGCCGCCGCTCAACGGCACTGGCAACGACTGGAAACGCAGCCGCGTCGAGCTTGCCGCCATCATCATGCAGGGTGTGCGCCGCAAGTCCGATAAGACCGATGTCATGCCGGCCTGGAAGGGCCGTCTCAGCGGTCGCGACATCGAAGACGTGATAAACTGGATGCAGTCGTTGTGGCCGGCGCAGGTCTACGACGTCTGGAACAAGGCGCAGACGGTTGCCGCGCCGAACAGTTGATCGCCACGTTCATCGGGTCACAGCATGCAGATTGCCATCTGGATTATCGTCATCCTCATTATTGCCGCACTGATCAAGTACCTGCTCAACGATTCCCAAAAGAAGTAATTCACGTTTTCAGTCCGCACCAAGGAGCTCGCATGTATGGATTCACGATTCAGGTCAAGGACAAGTTCGACGCCGCGGTGCAGCGTGTCACCGATGCGCTCAAAACCGAAGGCTTCGGAGTCCTCACCGACATTGACGTGCAGGCCACCCTGAAAGCCAAGCTCGGCGTCGACGGCAAACCCTACCGTATTCTCGGCGCCTGCAACCCGCCGCTGGCGCACAAGGCCATCAGCGCCGACCCGGACATCGGCCTGCTCCTGCCGTGCAATGTGGTGGTGCGCGAAGCGGCCGACGGCAAGGTGACGGTCGGTTTCATGGACCCGATCGCGGTACTCAAGCTCACCGACAACCCGCAGATTACCGGGATCGCCAGGGATGTGCGCGCCCGCCTGGACCGCGTACAAGCATTGCTCAAGGATTGAAGAAAAGTCTTCGCCCCGCGATAGAGGGCCTCGGATTGCGTGAGCGGACCATCATCAGAAGTGGGGCGGACACGATGCCCCGCAGTGACCGGGCCGGGAGAGGTCAGTCATGACGGCGGCGGTCGTGTTGCCGTTGTGGCTGTTCTCGATCCTGCTTGCGCTTGCGGTCTGGGCACTGGCCGAGCGCGTGCTGGTGCCGGGTGTCCGCTGGCTGCTGCGCCGGCGCATCAACCGCGTGATCGACGAGGTCAACACCCGTCTTAATATCTCGATTCGCCCGTTTCAGCTCACCAAGCGCCAGGTGCTGATCGACCGCCTCGTCTACGACCCGATGGTGATCGAAGCTATGCAGGCCTACGCGGCCGAGAAAAAAATGCCGCGCGAAGTGGCGCAGGCCGAGGTGCTCCGCTACGCGCGCGAGATTGTGCCGGCATTCAACGCGTACATTTACTTTCGTGTCGGCTATTGGCTGGCGGAACGCTTCGCGCGGTTGCTGTACCGGGTGCGCGTCGGTTTCGCCGACAACGAGCGACTCGGGAAGATCGATCCCGCGGCGACCGTGGTGTTCGTGATGAACCATCGCTCGAACATGGATTATGTTCTGGCCGCGTTTCTGGCCGCCGAGCAGACCGCGCTCTCCTACGCCGTCGGCGAGTGGGCGCGCATCTGGCCGCTGCAACAACTGGTGCGCGCCATGGGCGCATTCTTCGTGCGCCGTAACTCGAAGAACCCGCTGTACCGGCGCGTGCTCGAACGCTACGTGCACATGGCGACGCAAGAAGGCGTGTGCCAGGCGGTGTTCCCCGAGGGCGGCCTCACGCGTGACGGCAAGACCCAGCCGCCCCGGCTCGGCATCCTCGACTACATGCTGCGCGGTTTCGACTGGGGCGGGAAACGCGACATCGTGTTCGTGCCGGTCGGCATCAACTACGACCGCACGCTGGAAGATCGCAGTCTGGTGCGCCGCCTCGATCCCGACGCGCAACGGCGCAGCCGCTGGTTTGTGTTGCGCACCACCCTCGGGTTTATCCTCCACAACATCCGCTTGATGCTGCGCAACCGCTGGCAGCGCTTCGGTTACGCCTGCGTGAATTTCGGCGC
>CAYJBG010000065.1:0-10565 GCA_964368085.1 uncultured Acidiferrobacterales bacterium
GTCTGGAGCGGCTCGAGGATGAACTGTCCTCGCAGCAGTTCAACACCTGGGTCCGGCCGCTGCGCGCCGTCCAGGATGGCGGACAATTGCGTCTTTACGCTCCGAACCGCTTTGTCCTCGATTGGGTGAAGGAGCGGTTTCTTTCCCGCATCGGCGCCCTGGCCGAACAGGTTGTGGGCAGTGCACTACCGGTGTTCCTTGAGGTGGGCAGTCCTTCATCCACAGCGCTTGAGGAAAATGCTTCAACCTCGGCATCTACACCGTCAAGCATTGTTCCTCGTCGTGCCGTTCAGGTCGGCAGCCGGTTGAATCCGGATTTTACGTTTGAGAGTCATGTTGAAGGCAAATCCAATCAGCTCGCGCGTGCAGCCGCGCGCCAGGTAGGGGAGAACCCCGCTCGTTCCTACAATCCGTTTTTCATCTACGGAGGCGTTGGTTTGGGTAAAACCCACCTGATGCAAGCGGCCGGTCACGTTATCCTGGGACGCAGTCCAGGCGCGCGCGTGATTTACGTGCACTCGGAGCGCTTTGTCGCGGATATGGTCAAGGCGCTGCGTACCGGCACGATCAACGACTTCAAACGCTATTACCGGGGCGTGGATGCCCTGCTGATTGACGACATCCAGTTTTTTATCGGCAAAGAACGTTCGCAAGAAGAATTCTTTCATACATTCAATGAGTTACTAGAGGGACAACGCCAGGTCATCATCACCGCCGACAAATTCCCAAAGGAGCTTGTGGGTCTTGAGGAACGGCTGATTTCGCGCTTCGGCAGCGGCCTTGCGGTTTCGCTTGAACCGCCGGAGCTTGAAACACGCGTGGCGATCCTGATGAAAAAGGCGCAGCACGAGAATATTGTTTTGCCGGAAGACGTTGCATTTTTTATCGCCAAGCGGGTGCGATCAAACGTACGTGAGCTTGAAGGCGCGTTGCGGCGGGTGATGGCCAGTGCCGCCTTTACCGGCAGACTTGTAGACCTGGCGCTTGCTGCTGAAAGCCTGAAAGATCTTCTCGCCTTTCATGAACGACTCATTACCATCCATAACATTCAAAAGACGGTGGCGGAGTACTATAAAATTCGGGTATCCGATCTTCACTCAAAAGATCGCTCGCGTGTTGTTACCCGGCCGCGACAGGTTGCCATGGCCCTAGCCAAAGAACTGACGACACACAGCTTGCCGACGATTGGTGACGCCTTCGGTGGACGGGACCACACCACCGTGCTGCATGCCTGCCGCAAGATTGCGGAGCTGAGCAGGTCCGACCTGCGTGTTAAGGAAGATCTCACCAATCTTACGCGTATTTTAAATTCATGAGCGAAAATGCGTTTCGGGGAACTGCCCGGCTTGTACACAGGCCATACACCGCCCGACAAAGAGATGCCCACAGACTTTCGAGTCGGTCTTGTTGCCTGTTCACAGCGGTTGAATCTGTTTATTCACAGCGTGTGCGTGACTCAATACACTACTGCTGTTAGTTTTATATTTTGTAAATAAACCAATAACAATTGGGAACAGAGCCCGCATGCACATCTCCATTAAACGCGAGGATTTACTTAAACCTTTAACAACCGTTGCCGGCGTGGTCGAACGGCGTCAGACCTTGCCGATTCTTTCCAATATCCTGTTGCGACACAACGGTAAAGAGCTTGTTCTTACCGGCACCGACCTGGAAGTTGAAATCAGCACGCGTACGGACAGCACCGGCAGCAGCGGGGAGATCACAGTGCCCGCACGCAAGCTCTACGATATCTGTAAGGCCCTGCCAAACGAAGCCAAGATCGACATCACTCTGGAAAAGGAAAAGGTACTTATCAAGTCTGGCAAGAGCCGGTTCCGGCTATTGACCATGCCGGCTTCCGGGTTTCCGGCCATTGAAACGGCACAGTGGGACACGAGCCTTACATTGAGCCAGAAGAACCTGCGTTGGCTTCTTGAAAAAACCATGTTCTGCATGGCGCAGCAAGATGTCCGGTATTACCTCAATGGTTTATTGCTCGAAGCGCACGCGCAGCGCCTGCGCGGCGTTGCCACCGACGGCCACCGCTTGTCTCTGGCCGATGTCGATATAAGTTCTTCAGTCGATGTAGAAAAGCAGGCCATCGTCCCCAGAAAAGGGGTTCAGGAAATGGCCCGCTTTCTAGACGACTCCGACACCGACATTCAATTGCAGTTCGGCGCCAACCATCTGCGCTGTACACAGAAGGACCTTACGTTTACTTCCAAGCTCATCGATGGACGGTTCCCCGACTACAACCGGGTTATCCCCGTCAAGCAAGACAAAAAAATCCTGGTACAGCGCAGCATGTTTCGTGAAACCCTCAATCGCGCCGCGATCCTGTCGAATGAGAAATATCGGGGTGTGCGTTTCGGTTTAAGTCGCGACCAGATGACAATTACCGCACACAATCCCGAGCAGGAAGAGGCGCAGGAGGAAATAGCCATTACCTATGCCGGTGAAGATCTGGAGATCGGATTCAACGTCAGCTACATCAGTGAAGCGGTCGCCGCCATAGACTCCGAGCAGGTGGAATTCTGTCTTAGCGACCAGAGCAGCAGCTGCCTGCTGCGTGCACCAGGGAGCCAAAAATACCTGTATGTTGTAATGCCCATGCGACTTTAATCGGCCTCTGTTCTGTGAAATGCCGCTCATCGCCCTTGAGATTCAAAATGTCCGGATATACAAACACGCCAGACTTTCTCCCGACCCGCACCTGAACCTTATCGTCGGCAGCAACGCCAGCGGTAAAACGACTCTGCTCGAAGCCATACACCTGTTGAGTGTTGGGCGCTCGTTTCGAACCAGCCAAATCGAGCAAATTCAGAACCGCACTGGCTCAGGCCTGAGTGTCCAGGGGCAGGCCTCAGACCCTGGAACCAAGTCATGCACACATATCGGGCTTGTTCACACCGAACAAGGGCGGCGCGCGACTGTCAACGGGCTTGTCCAAAACCAGATGTCGACCTTGGCCCAATACCTGCCGTTACAAGTAATTTCTCCCGATACGCACTACGAGTTCCGGAACAGCGCACGCCACCGGCGCGGGGTGCTTGACTGGGGCCTGTTCCACGTGGAACCAGACTTCCTGGGTCTCTGGAACCGCTACCAACGCATCGTTCAGCAACGGAACGCGGCACTATAAGGACTCGGCACAGGCGAAGGCCAGGCATGTTTGGGACCAGGACCTGGCATTAACCGGTGAAGAACTACACCTGAAAAGAATGAACCTGGTATCGCGCCTGAAGGATGATTTTCACTTTTGTTGCCAGGAGCTTCTCGGAGCCGGATACGAAGGGGAGTTGATCTTCGAGTCAGGATGGGAAGACGGAAAAAACCTGGCTGAGTGTCTGCGGCAAGACCAGTCACGCGACCGCGCGCGCGGCTTTACCCACAGCGGGCCTCACCGCGCCGATCTTAGAATCGAACTTCATGCACACTCCGCCCAAGTCGATGCCTCTCATGGGCAATACAAGCTGCTGGTTATGGCGCTGCGCCTTGCTCAGATCCGGAAGTTTATCGGATCCGGGAATCGTCATTGCTGTCTGTTGATCGACGATCTGGCGGCCGAACTCGACCTGGAACACCGTGCGCGTCTGGCCCGGTTCCTTTCCCGGCTACCCGCCCAGCTTTTCATAACGGCCACGGAAGCCGCACTGATTGAGAGACGCTCCTGGCCCAGCCATAAAGCGTTTCACGTGGAACAAGGGACGATAGAAGAGCGCACCTGAGAACAGCCATTTTTGTGCAGGCATGCTTTCCCTGGACGAGAATACCCGCGCGGCAGCGGCACGAAAATGCTAAAATCCACACCCTTTTCTCAAGGCGGCACCCGATAATGGAGAAGCAGCAACCGGCCTATGACTCCAGCAGCATCCAGGTGCTCAAGGGCCTGGATGCGGTGCGCAAACGCCCGGGAATGTACATCGGGGATACCGACGACGGCACCGGCCTGCACCACATGGTGTTCGAGGCGGTCGACAATTCCATCGATGAGGCCCTGGCCGGGCACTGCAACGAAATTCAGGTCACTATCCACACCGATAACTCCATAACCGTAACCGACAACGGCCGCGGTATTCCAACCGAGCTGATCCCGGAAGAGGGGAGATCGGCAGTCGAAGTGGTTATGACCGTGCTGCACGCCGGCGGCAAGTTCGACCACAACTCGTACAAGGTTGCAGGCGGACTGCACGGGGTCGGTATTTCGGTGGTCAATGCCCTGTCGGAGGACCTCGAAGTCACGGTCCGGCGCGGTGGAAAAATCCACTTTCAGAAGTACCGGCTGGGCAACCCGGTCGCGCCGCTCAAGGTCATCGGTGAAGCCACGGAAACCGGCACCAGTGTGCATTTCAAGCCGAGTCCCCAGGTTTTCAGCGACACGCTCATGCACTACGACCTGCTCGCCAAACGCCTGCGCGAGCTGTCGTTTCTGAATTCCGGGGTGCGTATTGTTCTGCGTGACGACCGTGACGTGAAGGAAGACGTGTTCGAGTATCAAGGCGGCATCGCCGCTTTCGTGCAACACCTCAACCGCAACAAGACCCCGCTGCACGCCAAAGTGATCCACATTGCGGCGGAGCGCGCCCACGTCAGTGTCGAGCTTGCCATTCAGTGGAACGACTCTTATCAGGAAAACATCTTCTGCTATACCAACAATATCCCGCAGAAGGACGGCGGCACCCACCTGGCCGGCCTGCGCGCCGCCATGACCCGCACCCTCAATAGCTATATCGAATCCACCGGTCTGGCCAAAAAAGAGAAGGTCGAAATCAGCGGCGACGACGCGCGCGAGGGCCTGACCGCGGTGCTGTCGGTCAAGGCTCCGGACCCGAAGTTTTCTTCCCAGACCAAGGACAAGCTCGTGTCCTCGGAAATAAAGGGCGTGGTCGAATCGATCGTCAACGAAAAGCTCGGCGAGTTTCTGCAGGAGAATCCGCAAGACTCAAAAGTAATCGCGCTCAAGATCGTGGACGCGGCGCGCGCCCGCGAGGCGGCGCGCAAGGCGCGCGACATGACGCGGCGCAAGGGCGCGCTCGACATGGCGGGACTGCCGGGCAAGCTGGCCGATTGCCAGGAGCGCGACCCGGCGAAGTGCGAGCTGTATCTGGTCGAGGGCGACTCGGCCGGCGGCTCGGCCAAGCAGGCGCGTGACCGGAAGTTCCAGGCGATCCTGCCGCTCAAGGGAAAAATACTGAATGTCGAGCGCGCGCGCTACGACAAAATGCTGACCTCGACCGAAGTGGCCACGCTGATTACCGCACTCGGTACCGGAATCGGTAAAGAAGACTTTGATATCAATAAGTTACGATATCATCGCATTATCATTATGACGGACGCGGACGTGGACGGCTCGCATATCCGCACCCTGTTGTTGACGTTCTTCTATCGGCAAATGCCGGAGCTGATCCAGCGCGGGTACATCTACATTGCCCAGCCGCCACTCTACAAAGTAAAGCGCGGCAAGAGCGAGCGCTACCTCAAGGACGACACGGAACTCAACGCCTACCTGCTCGAGGCGGCGCTCGATGGCGCCGCGATCACCGGCGTGCCCGGCCGGGCGCCGCTTGCCGGCGGCGCACTGGTGAAGCTTTGCCAAGACCACCTGGGGGTGGAGAACACCATCAAGCGCCTGGCGCGTCGCTACGACGTACGGCTGCTCAGGAGTCTGGTGCACCTGCCGACCCTGCGCCCGGAAATGCTCCAGGATTCAAAACTGATCGAAGGTTTTGCGCGCACCTTGCAGGAAGGATTCGCCAGCCATGCCAATGGCGCGCTATATGAAGTGAGCATCGGCGCCAGCTCGCTCACCGGCAACAGCGAAATCGTCGTCACCCGCAGTGAGCACGGCGCCATCGGCACCAGCCGTCTCGATGCCGAGTTCGTGGGTTCCGGCGAATATCGCGCCATGCGCAGCCTCGGTGACCGCCTGGCCGGCCTGATCCAGGCCGGCGCCACGGTACAGCGCGGCGACAAGACCCAGGCGGTGGCGAGTTTCGACGAAGCCTTCGAGTGGCTCATGGACGAAGCGCGCCGCGGCCAGACCATCCAGCGCTACAAGGGCCTCGGCGAAATGAACCCCGAGCAGTTGTGGGAAACGACCATGGACATCACCGCGCGCCGGCTGCTCAAAGTAAAGATCGAGGACGGCGTGGCCGCGGACGAGGTATTCACCACGCTGATGGGCGACCAGGTCGAGCCGCGCCGCGAGTTCATTGAAAAGAACGCGCTCGCGGTGAGCAACCTCGACGTTTAAGCACGCGTAGGTTGGGTTGAGCGAAGCGAAACCCAACATAACAGGCTCCGTTGTTGGGTTTCAGCGCAGGCGCTTCAACCCAACCCAACCCAACCCAACCCAACCTACCCGTTCCACTTCCTCGCATCTCAATGCAGTTGGCGCGGGACGGTCAGCAGGAACGGCGCAATCTCGGCATCGAACGTTGTCCCGTCGTCGGCCAGCATCTGATAGCTGCCCTGCATGGTGCCGATCGGCGTTTCCAGCACCGTGCCGCTCGTGTATTCAAAGCTCATTCCCGGCGACAGGTGCGGTTGCTCGCCGACCACGCCCACGCCGCGCACCTCCTGCACACGCTCATTCCCGTCGGTGATCACCCAGTGGCGGGTGAGCAACTTGGCCGGCACCAAGCCGGCGTTGGTAATGGTAACGGTGTAGGCAAACACAAATCGTTGCGCGTCCGGCGCCGACTGGTTGTCGATAAACGCCGTTCGCACCGAGACGTCGATGTGGTGCTTGTGTGTGTCGTGGGTCATGGCAGGTTTTTGACGATCTCCACCGCTATTATGCCTGCATTTCGACCCGGCTTATACCCGCCGGGTTCCGCGGCACACACAATCCAGCGCGCTGGAGAAGGATTTTCAGTCGGGCAGTACCGCCATCCGCTGTGCACAGGGCACATCGGTGAACTCGGGCGGGTCCGTATCCAGCCGCGCGGCGGTGAGCGTTCCGCCCCAAAGACAACCGCTGTCGAGTGCGATCACGCCGGCGCCGGCGTACACGCCGAGTGTCGACCAATGACCAAAAACAATCCGCGTGCCGCGCGTCTTGCGGTCCGGAACCTCAAACCAGGGCAGCAGGTGCGGCGGCTGTTTGCCGGGCCGGCCTTTGGGACGCAGATCCATGCGGCCCCGGGCATCGCAGTAGCGCAGGCGCGTGCAGGCATTGATGATCACCCGCAAGCGCGCCCAGCCGCCGAGGTCCTCCTGCCAATGGTCCGGCGTGTCGCCATACATATGGGTGAAGAGCGCGTTGTGCTCGGACCGGGCGATGGCGTGTTCGGCCTCGGCGGCAAGCCTGCGCGCGGTCGCCAAGTCCCATTGCGGCAGCAGGCCGGCATGCACCAGCGTGTAACCGAGCAGCGAATCGTGGTACAGAAGCGGGCGGCTGCGCAACCAGGCCAGCAGCACGTCGCGATCCGGCGCCGCGAGCACATCATCGAAAGTATCTGTCTTTTTGCGCGGTGCCTGGCCGGAAGCGACCGCCAGCAGGTGCAGCTCGTGGTTGCCGAGCACCGCTTGGACATTCGGCAGCGATGTCACCAGGCGCAGTACCTCCAAGGATTGCGGACCGCGGTTGATCAGATCGCCGGCGAACCAGAGCGTGTCGGCGCCCGGGTCGTAGCACAGCTTGTCGAGCAGGGCGCGCAGCGCATCGAAGCAGCCCTGCACGTCGCCGATGGCGTACACCGCCATCGATTCAGGCCCCGGACAGGCGGTAGTGCATTTCCACGGTGGCCTGAATCAGCGCGTGCAAAATCCCGGGTTCGCTGGCCGAGTGGCCGGCATCCGGAACCACCGCAAGTTTCGCCTCCGGCCAGGCGCGGTGCAGGTCCCGGGCGTTTTCGAGCGGGCACACGATGTCGTAGCGCCCATGCACGATCACGCCGGGGATACTCTTGAGTTTGTGGGCGTCGCGCAGTATCTGATCCGGTTTCAGGAAGATGTGGTTGACGAAATAATGCGCCTCGATGCGCGCCAGACTCAACGCGACATGCGGGTCGGAGAAGAAATCCACCACTTCTTTTTTCGGCGTGAGCGTGGCGGTGCGTCCTTCCCAGATCGACCAAGCCTCGGCCGAGCGCATGCGCGCCACCTCGTCGTCGCCGGCCAGACGCCGGTAATGTGCGTGCAGCAGATCGTGGCGCTCCGACTCCGGAATGGGGTGGATGAAGTCCTGCCAGTAATCCGGAAAAATGCGGCTCGCGCCGTCCTGGTAGAACCAGTGAATCTCCCGCGGCCGGCACAAAAAAATGCCGCGCAGGATCAACCCAAGCACGCGCTGTGGATGGGTCTCGGCATACACCAGACTCAGGGTCGAGCCCCACGAGCCGCCGAACAACACCCATTTTTCGATGCCGAGCTCGATACGAATGCGCTCCATGTCCGCGACCAGATCCAGGGTCGTGTTGCGTTCGAGCGCGGCGTGCGGGCGCGAACGACCGGCGCCGCGCTGGTCGAACAGCACGATGCGATACAGGTTCGGATCGAAATAGGATCGATGCTTGTCCTCGCACCCGGCGCCCGGACCACCGTGCACGAACAGTACCGGCAGGCCCTGCGGGTTACCGGATTCCTCGACGTAGATTTCATGCGGCGCATCGACCGCCAGCATCAGGCTGCGGTTCGCCTTGATCGGTGGAAAGAGTTTATGCATGCGTCAGAACGATGCTTGCTCGACCTGTAGCCAGGCGAGGCTGATGAGTTTACCGACCTCGCTGTCGAACATGGCCCATTTCCGGTAAGGCCCGAGGTCGGCAACGACCCTGTCTTTCATCTCGAAATCGCTCATTCCATTCACGTAATGTTTCTTGACCGATCCGTACAGGGCCTTGAGCCAATCGCGATAAGCCGTCACCACGCCGCGCCCGTTGGTCTGGCCGTGGCCGGGAACAAAATGCCTGGCGCCGGTCTTGAGCGCCACCTCGCAGGCCTCGATATTTCCGAGGAAGCGGCCGTCGTCCATGCGCGCGGCGCGCTCCACGACCGCATTGTCGCCCATGAACATCACCTTGTCCTCAACCGCTTCGACCATGATATCGCCGTCGGTGTGGGCGATACCGGTGTGATAAATGCGGAAATGCAGACCGCCAAGCGTCAGCGTCTCGTCGTTATCAACCCCGAGGCCGGGGGTCACGGCCTTGGTGCCCTTGATGGCGTCATCCGTCAACTGATTCATCAACCTCAGCCAGTTCGCGCCTTCACTCTGGGTCTTTTCCATCATCTTCGGATGGGCGTAGATCACGGCCTTGGGATGGGCGCGGTGTATGGCATCGTTGCCGAGCCAGTGATCGCCATGGATGTGGGTGTTGAACACCGCAATAACCGGGTCATTGGTTACCGCCGCAATCTTCTTGAGCAGCATGTCGCCAACCTGGAGACTGGAGCCCGGGTCAATCACGACAACGCCCTTGCGGACCAGTACAAAGCCGGGGTTGTTGATGAAGCCCTGATTGGCCTTGTTCGGCATTTCATTCGGGCCGTGGATGACATACACCCGCTCGGTCAGCTTTGTAAGCGGGAAATCGGTCTGAATGGCCGGCGCCTTGCGATCGCAGGCAGCGAGCAGGACATTCAGGGAGAGCAGGGTGCAAACGACAGCGAGGCGCATGCAGCACATCCGGCGAAGATTCAGGAGCCAAAAGTATAGCCGCCGGCGTGCAGAATAAGCATGCCCGTGAACCGGGCGGCGCGGCTGGCATCGGCGTGGCAGACGCTGTATCCTGCGCCCTTTTCCGCAGTGCCCCACATGTCCAGCGAAATTGCCCGCGAAGCGGCCCGGCGCCGTACCTTCGCCATCATCTCCCATCCGGACGCCGGCAAGACCACGCTCACTGAAAAGCTGCTGTTGTTCGGCGGCGCGATTCAGCTCGCCGGCAGCATCAAGGGCCGCAAGGCGGCGCGCCACGCGACCTCCGACTGGATGGAGCTTGAGAAAGAGCGCGGAATTTCCGTGACTTCCTCGGTCATGCAGTTCCCATATAAGGACAAGATCGTCAACCTGCTCGACACCCCCGGTCACGAGGACTTCTCCGAGGATACTTACCGCACTCTCACGGCCGTGGACTCGGCGCTCATGGTGATCGATATCGCCAAGGGCGTGGAAGACCGCACCATCAAGCTCATGGATGTCTGCCGGCTGCGCGCTACCCCCATTACCACCTTCATCAACAAGATGGACCGGGAAGGGCGCGATCCCATGGAAGTCATGGACGAGGTCGAGCGCGTGCTCAAAATCCAGTGCGCCCCCATCACCTGGCCGATCGGCATGGGCAAACGTTTTCGCGGTGCTTACCATTTGTATGAAGACAGCGTACACCTGTACGCCGCGCACCACGGCGGCAAAATGAACGTCGGCGAAACCATCAAGGGCCTTAACAATCCGCGCCTGGATGAAGTGCTGGGCGAACAGGCCGCCGAGCTGCGCACCGAAGTCGAATTGGTGAAGGGCGCCGCACACGCCTTCGATAAAGAGGCCTATCTCGCCGGCAAGCTGTCCCCGGTGTTCTTCGGCAGCGCCGTCAACAACTTCGGTGTGCAGGAGCTGCTCGACA
>CAYJBG010000066.1:0-10491 GCA_964368085.1 uncultured Acidiferrobacterales bacterium
GCCAAGCCCGGCGAGGGCGGCCAGTTGCCCGGCGGAAAAGTGAGTGAGTACATCGCCCAGTTGCGCTTCTCGGTGCCGGGGGTTGGCCTCATCTCACCGCCGCCGCACCACGACATTTATTCAATCGAAGATCTGGCGCAGCTGATTCACGACCTCAAGAACGTGAACCCGAACGCCTCCATCAGCGTCAAGCTGGTGGCCGAGATCGGCGTCGGCACGGTGGCCGCGGGTGTCGCCAAGGCGCACGCCGACCACATCACCATTTCCGGCCACGACGGCGGCACCGGCGCGAGCCCCTTGTCGTCGCTCATGTACGCCGGCAGTCCCTGGGAGATCGGCCTGGCCGAGACCCAGCAGACCCTGGTGCTGAACAATCTGCGCGGGCGCGTGGCGGTGCAGGCCGACGGCCAGATGAAGACCGGGCGCGACGTGACCATCGGTGCGCTGCTCGGCGCCGACGAGTTCGGTTTCTCGACCGCGCCGCTGGTGGTGGAAGGCTGCATCATGATGCGCAAGTGCCACCTGAATACCTGCCCGGTGGGCGTTGCCACCCAGGATCCGGAGCTGCGCAAGCGCTTTACCGGCCAGCCGGAGCATGTGGTGAATTATTTCTTCTTCGTCGCCGAAGAGGTGCGCGAACTCATGGCGCAAATGGGTTTCCGTAAATTCGAGGAGATGATCGGGCGCGTGGACATGCTCGACACGCGCAAGGGCATCCGTCACTGGAAGGCCAAGGGCCTCGACTTCTCGCGGATTCTGTACCAGCCGAAGCTGGCCGGCGCCGCCATCCGCCACTGCGAGACGCAGGACCACGGTCTTGTCAGGGCGCTCGACCACGACTTGATTGCCAAGGCCAAACCGGCGCTTGAAAAAAAGAAGCCGGTGCAGTTCGAGGTCGCGGTCAGGAACGTGAACCGCAGCATCGGCGCCATGCTCTCCGGTGAAGTGGCCAGGCGTTACGGCCACGCCGGCTTGCCCGACGACACGATTCATATCAAATTAAAAGGCACGGCCGGTCAGTCGTTCGGTGCCTGGCTCGCGCGCGGCGTTACGCTCGAACTCGAAGGCGACGCCAACGACTACGTCGGCAAGGGCCTGTCGGGCGGACGCATCGTGGTCTATCCGTCCAAGGACGCCAGAATCAAGCCGGAAGACAATATTATCGTCGGCAACACCGTGCTGTATGGCGCGATCAGCGGCGAGTGCTATTTCCGCGGCGTCGCCGGCGAGCGTTTCGCGGTGCGCAACTCCGGCGCGCTCGCAGTAGTTGAGGGCGTCGGTGACCACGGCTGCGAATACATGACCGGCGGCACGGTGGTGGTGCTCGGGCAAGCGGGGCGCAATTTCGCGGCCGGCATGTCGGGCGGCATCGCCTTTGTGCTGGACGAAGCCGGCGATTTCCGCAAGCGTTGCAACCTGGCGATGGTCGAACTCGAAGCGGTGCCGGCCGAAGCGGCCCACGTCCAGCACGCCGGCGACATGGCCGGCGAGCTCGAAAGCCACGGCCGGGTAAATGTGAACCATCTCGACCAGAGTGACATGACCATTTTGTGCACACTCATCCAGCGCCATCTGCACTACACGGGCAGCGAGCGCGCACGCGCGATCCTGGGCGACCTCGACCGCTATCTGCCGAAGTTCGTGAAGATCATGCCGACCGAGTACCGGCGTGCACTCGCCGAGATGGCCGCGGCGCACGCGCCGGCGGAGAAAGTGAAACATGGGTAATCCGAGAGGCTTTCTGGAGATCAAGCGTCACGACCCTGCGGCCGCGCCGCCGGGCGAGCGCATTCGCTTTTATAAGGAGTTCGAGATCCCGCTCGCCGAAAGCGAGCTCAGCAAACAAGGCGCGCGCTGCATGGACTGCGGCATTCCTTTCTGCCAGAGCGGATGCCCGGTCAACAACATTATCCCGGACTGGAACGACCTCGTGTACCGCGGCCGCTGGAGCGAGGCGATTGACGTGCTGCACTCGACCAATAATTTCCCGGAATTCACCGGACGCATTTGTCCGGCCCCGTGCGAGGCGGCGTGCACACTGAACATCAACACCGATCCGGTCACCATTAAGACTATTGAACACGCCATCATCGATTACGCCTGGGAACAGGGCTGGGTCAAGCCGCAGCCGGCGGCGCGCCAGACCGGCAAGAAAGTCGCGGTGGTCGGTTCCGGCCCGGCCGGTCTCGCCTGCGCACAGCAACTGGCGCGCGCCGGACACGCCGTGACGTTGTTCGAGAAGAACGATCGCATCGGCGGGCTGATGCGCTACGGTATCCCCGACTTCAAGCTTGAAAAACACCATATCGATCGCCGCCTCGACCAGCTCAAGGCCGAGGGCGTGGAGTTCCGCGTCAACCAGCATGTCGGCGTGAACCTGCCGGTAAATAAACTGCTTGACGAGTTCGATGCCGTGGCGCTCACCGGCGGTTCCGAACACCCGCGCGATCTGAACGTCCCGGGGCGCGAGCTGCATGGCGTGCACTTTGCGATGGAATTTCTGCCACAGCAGAACAAACGCAATGCCGGTGACACTATCCCCGACAACATCGCGCTTTCCGCCAAGGGCAAGCACGTGGTGGTGATCGGTGGCGGTGACACCGGCTCGGACTGCATCGGCACTTCGATCCGTCAGGGTGCCGCTTCCGTGACTCAAATCGAGCTCTTGCCCAAACCGCCTACGATCGAAAACAAACCGCTCACCTGGCCGAACTGGCCGAATAAATTGCGTACCTCAAGTTCGCAGGAAGAAGGCTGCGCGCGCGACTGGGTAGTGGGCACGAGGAGCTTCAGCGGCAAGGATGGCAGGGTCACGACCCTCCATGCCGTACGACTCGACTGGAAACAGGATGAAAAAAGCCAGTGGAAGATGAGCGAGATCCCGGGCAGCGAGTTCAGTATCAAAGCCGATCTGGTGCTGCTCGCCATGGGTTATCTGCATCCGGTGCACGAAGGGTTGCTCAAGGAATTGGGCGTTGCTCTCGACGCGCGTGGTAACGTGCAAGCCACCGAGATCGATTACCAGAGTTCGATCAGGAAGGTGTTCGCGGCTGGCGACATACGCCGCGGCCAATCGCTGGTGGTGTGGGCGATCCGCGAAGGCCGCCAATGCGCGCGCGCCGTGGACGAGTTCCTGATTGGCGGTTCGGACCTCCCTAGGTAGCCATCAACTCAACGCAGAGAACGCAGAGGCGCAAAGGACGCAGAGATTTTGAAAATTTTACTCGCTGTTCTTTGCGCTCTCCGCGCCTTTGCGTCCTCTGCGATCACAACCCATGTCTGATCTCAAGAACGACCGATTCCTGCGCGCGCTGCTGCGCCAGCCCGTGGACATGACGCCGGTGTGGATCATGCGCCAGGCCGGGCGCTACCTGCCCGAGTACCGCGCCACGCGCGAGAAGGCCGGCTCGTTCATGCAGCTGTGCACCACGCCCGAGCTCGCGTGCGAGGTCACGCTTCAGCCTCTCAAGCGCTTCGCGCTCGATGCGGCGATTCTTTTCTCCGATATTCTCACTATCCCGGATGCGATGGGCCTCGGCCTCTTTTTTACCGATGGCGAGGGTCCGCACTTCAAAAATCCGGTGCGCACGGCGGCGGACGTGAAGAAGCTCGGCGTGCCCGATCCCGAGGACAAGCTGCGCTATGTGATGGACGCCGTGCGCCTCGTGCACCGCGAGCTCAACGGCAAGGTGCCGCTCATCGGCTTTGCCGGTTCGCCGTGGACGCTCGCGACCTACATGGTCGAGGGCGGTTCGAGCAAGGACTTCGCGCTCATCAAAAAAATGCTCTACGACGCGCCCGCGCTGCTGCACGAACTGCTCGGCACCGTCGCGCGCGCCGTCACGGTTTATCTTAACGCCCAGATCGCGGCGGGCGCGCAGGCGGTGATGATTTTCGATACCTGGGGCGGCGTGCTCACACCGCGCGGCTACAAGGAATTTTCATTGGCGTATATGCAGGAAATAGTGGCTGGCCTCACGCGTGAGGCCGATGGCCGCAAGGTGCCGGTGATTCTGTTCACAAAGGGCGGGGGACAGTGGCTCGAGGCCATGGCCGATTCCGGATGCGATGCCCTGGGTATCGACTGGACCACCGACCTCAAGGGCGCCCGCGCCCGCGTCGGCGCCCGCGTCGCGCTGCAAGGCAACATGGATCCTTCGGTACTTTACGCCGCGCCGGCGCGCATCCGCTCTGAAGTTGAAACGGTGCTGGCGAGCTTTGGCCGGGGCGCGGGCCACGTGTTCAACCTCGGTCACGGCATTCACACCGGCATCAATCCAGAGCATGTGACCGCGCTGGTCGAGGCCGTTCATACCGAGAGCAAAAAATATCACCTCACTGAGGTCAACCCGGTCACGGATTATGTCCACCACCGTTAAAGAACTTGCCAGGATTTGCGGCGCGCAGCTGCTCGGCGGCAGTCCGGATACGCCCATCCATTCCGCCGCCAACATCGATGAGGCGAAGAGCGGCCAGATCACGTTCATCGGCGCCGCCAAATATGCCGCGAAGCTCAAGCTGACGACCGCCAGCGCGGTGGTTGTGGCGAAGGGTACAGCACCCGCTGCCGCGCCGGGCGGGACCTGCCTGCTGGCGGCGGAAGACCCGGAGCTGGCGTTTATCGCCTGCCTGCATCACCTTTATCCCGAGAAACAAAACCCGGGCACGCGCAGCGCCCAGGCGCAGATCGATGCCAGCGCCACGATTGGAACCGGTACTTTCGTGGATGCCTTCGTCCGTATCGGCGCGCGCGCCGCGCTCGGCAAGAATTGCCAGGTGCATGCCGGCTGCAGCATCGGGGCGGACGTCACGCTGGGTGACCGCTGTGTGCTCCATCCGAACGTGGTGCTCTATCCCGGCGTCACGCTCGGTGACAACGTCATTATTCATTCCGGCAGCGTCATCGGCGCGGATGGCTTCGGCTACCGGTTGCGCAACGGCAGGCATGTCAATTTCCCGCAAGTCGGAACCGTGGTGATCGAATCGGACGTGGAGATCGGCGCCAATACCTGCATCGACCGGGCCGCACTCGGCGAGACGCGCGTAGGCACCGGCACCAAGATCGACAACCAGGTGCATATTGCACACAACGTGCAGATCGGCGCGCATTCACTGTTGTGCGGTCAGGTCGGCATCGGCGGCTCCACCGTGATCGGCGACTACGTCACGCTGGCTTCGCAGTGCGGCGTGGCGGATCACGTCAAGGTCGGCGACCGGGCGATTGTGTACGCGCAGGCCGGGGTTACCAAGGAAATTGCACCCAAAGATCAGGTGATGGGTTTTCCGGCGGCTAATCGGCGCGAGGTGTTGCATGAGATGGCGGCGCTGCGCAAGCTCGCCGGCGAACAGAAGGCGGTTGAAGAGTTGATCAAGTTGTTGCCGGCGTTGCGGGCTGTGTTGACGAAAGAACGTGACGGCAAATAATCAGCCAGTGTTCAAGTTTCGCCCAGCAGCCGTTCGATCATCTGCTCGGCCTGCGCACGGTAACCGCCGCCGAAAAGATTCAAGTGATTGAGAACGTGGTAAAGGTTGTAGAGATCGCGGCGCACGCGGTAGCCGGAATCGAGCGGCCAGGCCGCACGGTAAGCGGCGTAGAAGTCTTCGCTGAAACCACCGAATAATTCAGTCATGGCGAGGTCCGCTTCGCGGTCGCCGAAATACACCGCCGGGTCGAAGATTACCGGCGTGCCATCCTGCAGCGCGGCATGGTTTCCGCCCCACAGGTCGCCGTGCAGCAGCGACGGCAGCGGTTGGTAGCCTGCAAAGAACGCCGGCATTTTTTCCAGGAGTCGTTCACCGCGTCGCAGCAGATTCCCGCCATGACCGTTCGCGGCGGCAAGTTCAAGTTGAAACCGCAGCCGCTGCTCGCGATAGAAAGTCAGCCAGTCGTCTGACTCGGCGTTGATCTGCGGCGTCGAGCCGATGGTGTTGGCGCGCCGCCAGCCGAAGCGGGCGCGGGTGGTACGGTGCATGATCGCAAGCTGGCGGCCGAGGAGTTCGTCGGTCGCTCCCGGCATCCTGCCTCCCGCGACACTTCCACGTCCCTGTGGGTCGGACTTGCCGTTACCTCGTCCGATGTCGAGATATTCAAGCACCAGATACGCCTGATCGCCGTGAGTGCCGAAGCAGACCGGTTGCGGGACACGCACACTTTTCGAGTTGGCGATTTCGGCGAGTCCTTCCGCCTCGGCCTCGAACATATCGAGGCGTGCCGCCGCGTTCAATTTGACGAAGAATTTCCTGCCACTGCCTTCCAGCACTTCAGTGGTGTTGATGGAACCGCCACTCACTGCACGCCGGGTGTCGGCTTTGAAGATTTCGCCAGTAGCCTGAGCGACCGCGCGCGCGATGGCGTCGTGCAAGGGCATGTTCAGCCGGTCTTGACCGGAATGCCCCAGGCGCCCTCAAAGAAACATTCGGCAAGCGGCTTGCGGCTGCGCGCGGCGGTTTCAAGTTCGCGATATTCTTCTTCCAGGCTGTCGGCTGGCCCTGGGTGGCCGACCGCAATCATCGCCATCGGGGTGTAGTCCGCGGGAATGGCAAAGGCCGCGCGTGCCTTGTCCGGGTCGTAGCCGCCCATCGGGTGGGCCATGAGGCCCAGGGCGGCGGCCTGGAGATAAAGATTCTGTCCGGCCGCACCGGTGTCGTGCGGGCCCCAGCGGTTCGGGTTGCCGTTGCGTGCATAGATGCTGCCGGCGCAGGAAAGCATCAATACCGGCGCATTGACGACCCATTTCTGGTTCCACTCACCCAGACAACCGAAGGCCTTCTGCCAGTTGGCGGCGTCGGCATTGCGGTCCCATACCAGAAAACGCCATGGCTGTTCGTTGTAGCAGGAAGCGGCCCAACGCGCCGCCTCCAGCAGGGCCACCAGCTGTTCGCGCTTGACGGGCTTTTGAGGGTCGAAGGCCCGGCCGCTCCAGCGGCGGGCGAGAAGCTTGTCTATCGGGACCTGGGTCAGGGCCAGCTTCGCTGCCATGGGGTTCTCCAAGAATGTCGAATCGGTTCTGCCGTGTCTGTGCGGTTTTTAGGCTTAAGGATCAAGCTTGCGTCAAGCGGTTATTCACAGTCGCCTGTTTCCCTGGGAATTTCGCCAGGCGCACTCGCGGGGTGCTGCATCATGCACGGCCAATTTAGCATAAGTGATTGAATTACAGATATATCCTGAAGCCGATTATTTTTTAATCAAACTGGTGGAAAAATCGTCATACGGCTGAATTTTTCAGAATCGATCGAATCATGCACAGCCTTATCCACAGATCGTGTGAGTAACTGCAAGGGGATTTCACAACAAGGGCTTAGCAGATTACCTGCAGGTGAACCTGAGCGTGGAGCCGGATGTTTCACGGCCGGCGTGACAATTTGCTGTGATAGATTCACGCCATGTCCGTGGCCCCCCGCGTCGCTCGCGTCGCTGTTCCCGTGGCCTTGGCGCGCCATTTCGACTACCTCCTGCTTGCCGGAGAACCCGTGCCGCTGCCCGGGATGCGCGTGCGCGTGCCGTTCGGCCGGCGCGAAGCCATCGGCGTGATACTGGGCGTCAGCGCGGGCAGCGATGTGCCGCGCGCCAAGCTCAAAACCCTGGGCCGCGTGCTGGATGCCGAACCGCTGCTGCCGGCCACGCTCATGGAACTGCTTACTTGGGCAAGCGCCTACTACCACCACCCGATCGGTGAAGTAATGGCGGCGGCATTGCCGGTGTTGTTGCGGCGCGGCGCGGCGCCCGCGAGCGCCGGCGAGAAACATTACAGCCTCAGCGAGGCGGCCCGCGATCTCCCGCCCGAAACGTTCAAGCGTTCGCCCGTACAGCAACGCCTGATTCAGGCGTTGCGCGAACACCCCGAAGGTCTGAATGCCGCGGCGCTCGCGCAAGTGGCCGGGAATTGGCGTGACGCAGTGAAACGCCTGGATGCGCGCGGCTTCATCCGCGTCACTGAGCGGCCCAGTCTTTCGTCGAAACCGGCCGACCGGCACAGCACGCCACAACTTTCGGCCGCGCAGGAAGCGGCAGGCAAGGCGATCCGGGAGGCGACCGGCGGCTTTCAAAGCCTGTTGTTGCACGGCGTCACCGGCAGCGGCAAGACCGAGGTCTATCTGTGCGCCATCGAAGATGTGATCGCGTGCGGCGGGCAGGTGCTGGTGCTGGTGCCGGAGATCGGACTCACGCCGCAACTCGTGGCGCGCTTCGAGGGTCGGTTGAACGCGCCGGTGGCGGTCATGCACTCAGGGTTGAACGACAGCGAACGCCTGTGCGCCTGGCTGACGGTGCGCACCGGGCAGGCGGCGGTGGTGATCGGTACTCGCTCCGCGGTATTCACGCCCATGCCGAGGCTCAAGCTTATTATCGTGGATGAGGAACACGACACCTCGTTCAAACAGCAAGACGGTTTCCGTTATCACGCGCGCGACGTAGCCATCAAGCGCGCGCGCCTCGAAGGTGTGCCGATTGTCCTCGGCTCGGCCACTCCGGCGCTGGAGAGCCTGCACAATGCGCAGCAGGGGCGCTATCGATTGCTCAGTTTGCCGGAGCGCGCCGGTACCGCGCAGCCGCCGCGCGTGATACTGCTCGACCTCAAACGCCTCAAGTTAAACGAGGGCCTGTCACCGCCGCTCATCGAGGCCTTGCACGCGCGTCTGGAAAGAAAGGAGCAGAGTTTATTGTTTCTCAACCGGCGCGGGTTTGCGCCGGTGCTCATGTGCCACGACTGCGGCTGGCTGGCGCCCTGCAAGCGTTGCGACGCGCGTCTCACCATCCATCAACGCAGTCGCCAATTGCGCTGTCATCACTGCGGCGCCGAGGCGCCGTTACCCGCAACCTGTCCGGTCTGTGCGAGCGGAAATCTGTACGGCATCGGCGCGGGCACGGAACGCATCGAGGCGGCGCTCACGCGTCTGTTCCCGCAGGCGCGCATCGAGCGCATCGACCGTGACAGTACGCGCCGCAAGGGTTCGCTCAGCGCCGCACTCAAGCGCGTGCACGACGGCGAGGCCGATATCCTGGTCGGCACCCAAATGCTCGCCAAGGGTCACGATTTCCCGAACCTCACATTGGTCGGCGTGCTGAATGCCGACCAGGGCCTGTACAGCACCGATTTCCATTCGGAAGAGCGGCTGGTACAGCAACTGGTGCAGGTCACGGGCCGCGCCGGCCGCGCGACCAAGCCGGGCGAGGTGTTGATACAGACCTTCCACCCGGACAATCCGGCATTCGCGGCACTCGCCCATCACGACTACCACGAGTTCGGAAGCTACGCGCTCGCCGAACGCCAGGCCGCGCACTATCCACCGTTCGCCTACTTCGCGCTGCTACGCGCCGAATCACCCAGTCTGGGTGTGGCGCTCGCGTTCCTGCGCAGCGCGCACGGCCTTGCGGAAAATCTGGTGGAAGCCGAGTTTGTGCAACTGATGGATGCCGTCGCCGCGCCCATGGAGCGCCGCGCCGGCCGCTACCGCGCGCAGTTGCTGGTGCAAGCCGGCGCGCGCAAGGCCTTGCACGAATTCTTGAAGGCCTGGCTCGCGCAACTCGAAACCGAGAGGCTCGGGCGCAAGGTGCGCTGGTCGCTGGACGTGGACCCGATGGAAATGTACTGAGATCGAAGACCCGGCGGTCATCGAAAAGATACTCACCCACCTGAACAAAAAAGCCGCTGGTGCGAAATCCGCCCGCTTGCCTGAAAGCCGGGCCCCGCCGCAAGCCGTGCTGTTTGACGGATCCTAAGGAGACCAATCAACCTATACTTCTTCTCTTCGTGCCCAAAGGTAATACACCAGCGGTATCACAAACAGCGTCAGCACTGTCGAGGCGAAGGTGCCGAAGATCAGCGACACGGCCAGCCCGCCGAACACCGGATCGAAGATCATGATGAAAGTGCCGAGGATGATGGCGAGCGCGGTGAGCAGGATCGGGCGCATGCGCGTGGCGCCGGCCTGGATGACGGCCTCGCGCAGCCCGTGGCCTGCGCGCCGGAAGTCGAGGATGAAGTCGATGAGCAGCAGCGAGTTGCGCACCACAATGCCAGCGAGCGCGATCACGCCGATCATGGAGGTGGCGGTGAAGTACTGGCCGGCCAGTGCGTGCCCGGGCAGCACGCCGATGAGCGTAAGCGGGATCGCGCCCATGACAATCACCGGAATGGCGAACGAACGGTAGTAACCGACCAGCACCAGATAGATCAGCACCAGCGCCACCATGAAGGCCGCGCCCAGATCGCGGAACACGTCGAGTGTCAGGCGCATCTCACCGTCCCAGCGCAGGCTGTAGCCGAGTGTGTCCGGGTCGGCCATGAAATACTGGGTGAGTTTCACGCCGCCCGGCAGTTCGTGGCTGCGCAGGTAACTCCACATGTTCAGCACCGCGTACACCTGTGAAGTGGTGGCGAGTTCGCCGGTGACGTACACCACCGGCCGCTGATCCTTGTGCAGGATCGGTTTGGGCGCCGTGGCCTTGACGATGTCGGCGATATCGGTGAGCGCTACACGCACGCCCTGCGG
>CAYJBG010000067.1:0-10452 GCA_964368085.1 uncultured Acidiferrobacterales bacterium
TACCAGCCGGTCGAGACCCTGCGCGGACGCGGCTACCGCTTCGCCCTCAAGTGCGGGGAAGCGTGACGCTCTCGCTCAACACACGCCTGCTGCTGGCAAGCGGCGTGGTGCTGGCCGCCTTTCTCGGCATCACCGGCCTGGTATTGACACGCGCCTTCCACGCCAGCGCCGAAACCGCGCTGCGCGATCGCCTGCAAGGGCACGTGTACGCGCTGCTGGCCGCATCCGATCTCGACAAGCGCAGCGTGTTGCATCTGCCGGCGGAACTGCCCGACCCGCGTTTTTCCCTGATCGGCTCCGGTTTGTATGCGCAGGTGGTGGATAGCAGCGGTGCTCCCGTCTGGCGCTCGAAATCGCTGCTCGGCACGAGCATCGCTTTTCCCAAAGCCCCGGCTCTCGGTCAACGCGAGTTTGCCAGGCTCACAACCGACAACGGCGTGTCGTTATTGAACCTCGGCTTCACCGTTAGCTGGGAAGCAGCCGCGCAAGGCGAGCGGCGCTACACCTATCGTGTGGCCGAAAGCCTCGCAAGCTTCGACGCCGAAGTGAACCGCTTCCGCCGCAGCCTGTGGGGCTGGCTGGCCGGGGCGGCGTTCCTGCTGCTGGCGGTGCAGAGCGCGGTGCTGCGTTGGAGCCTCGCGCCGTTGCGGCGCGTCAGTTCTGACCTCAACGCCATCGAGACCGGCATCGCACAACGCCTGCGCGGCGATTACCCGCGTGAATTGCGCCAGCTGACGGATAACCTGAACGGCCTGCTGACCAGCGCGGATAATCATCTTAAACGCTACCGCGACTCGCTCGGCAATCTCGCTCACAGTCTCAAGACACCGCTCGCGGTCCTGCGCGGCGCGGTGGACGGCGAAGCGAATGACGCGGCGTTGCGCGCCGTCGCCCGCGAACAACTGGCCGGCATGGCGCGCCTCATCGAATACCAATTGCAACGCGCCGCCGCCTCGGGCCGCGCGCCGCTCGCCGCGCCGGTCGAATTAAAGCCCGTCGCCGAAAAGATTATTGCGGCGCTCGCCAAGGTGTATGCGGACAAAGGCGTAAACGTAACACTCGACGTGGATGCCGCCGCCACTTTCCACGGCGACCCCGGCGACCTCACCGAAATGCTCGGCAACCTGCTGGACAACGCCTGCAAGTGGTGTCGCGGACAAGTGCGCGTGACGAGCACACAGCCCGGAGCAGTGCGCTCAACACTCGAAATCGTCGTCGAAGACGACGGACCGGGCATTCCCCGCGAGAGCAAAACGCGCGTTCTGCAACGCGGCGCGCGCGCCGACGAAGCCACCCCGGGCCACGGCCTCGGGCTCGCCATGGTGCAGGACACCGTGGCGCTTTATCGTGGCGAGCTTGTGCTGGAATCAAGCACGCTCGGCGGGCTTGCGGTCAGACTGCGGTTCGCGCAGGGCCGCTAGCAAAAAGACGGCGAACCATTCAGGCCGGAGCGGTCTCTTGCTCCTTGTCGACGGGCAGTTCAGCCACCACGTCCAGCGCGAGAACCGCGATCGGATCGAGAAACAAGGCACACGGCTGCGCCACCGCGTTTGGTCTTACTCCATCCGGGCGGCGGGCGTGCGCGCCTCCCGACCCTCGTCCGCGTGCGCCAGAATGACTTCGAGAAAGTCTTCACCGTAGGCGGCCAGTTTACGTTCGCCGACGCCGGAGATTTCGGCGAACTCAGCGAGCGTCCGCGGGCGACGCTCAACCATTTCCGCGAGGGTGGCGTCGTGGAAGACAACGTAGGGCGGCACGCCTTGCGCCCGGGCGATCTCCAGGCGGCGGGCGCGCAGGGCATCCCACAACATCGAACCGGTTTCGCCGGTGAAGACGACGCGGGTGCGCGGCGCGGCCTTTTTGGTTTTCTTCTCGGGTTTCGTTTCGCGCCGCAGCATGAGGCGTTCCTCGCCGCGCAATACCGCGCGGCAGGCGTCGGTGAGTTTCAGCGCGCCGTGGCCTTCGAGGTCCACGGCCAGCAGGCCGCGACTGATGAGCTGGCGGAAGATGCCGCGCCATTCCTGCTGGCTCTGATCCTGGCCGATGCCGAAGGTGGTGAGTTTGTCGTGCCCGAAACGCTGGATGCGTTCGTCGGTTTTGCCAAGGAGCACATCGACCAGATAGTTCACGCCAAAGCGCTGCCCGGTGCGGTGCACGCAGGAAAGCGCTTTTTGAGCGGGCACGGAGGCGTCCCAGGTTTCGGGCGGGGCGAGGCAGGTGTCGCAGTTGCCACAGGGCTTGGGCGGTGCTTCTCCAAAATAACTGAGCAAGGCCTGGCGCCGGCAGGTGGTAAGTTCGCACAAGCCGAGCATGGCGTCGAGCTTGTAGCGCTCGACCCGCTTGCGCGCGTCGCCGGAGTCGGAACCTTCCAGCATCTGGCGCAAGGTAATGACGTCTTGCAGGCCGTAGACCATCCACGCATCGGCCGGCAGTCCGTCGCGCCCGGCGCGGCCGGTTTCCTGGTAATAGGCCTCGATGCTCTTCGGCAGGCTCAGGTGTGCCACGAAGCGCACGTTCGGTTTGTCGATGCCCATGCCGAAGGCGATGGTGGCGACGATAATCACGCCTTCTTCGTTAATGAAACGCGTCTGGTTGCGCTCGCGCACCTCGGCGCCAAGCCCGGCGTGATAAGGCAGCGCATCGAGACCTTGGCTGGCGAGGTATTCCGCGATTTCTTCCACGCGCTTGCGCGACAGGCAATAAACGATGCCGGCCTCGCCCGGGTGCTCGCTGCGGATGAAGCGCAACAATTGCTCGCGCGCACTGCCGCCACCCTGGGAAATGCGATAGCGGATGTTGGGACGATCGAAACTGCTGATGAACAGGCGTGCGTTACTTAAGCCCAGGCGCGCGATGATTTCGCGCCGTGTCGGCTCGTCGGCGGTGGCGGTAAGCGCGATGCGCGGGATATCGGGGAAGCGCTCGTGCAGCACCGAGAGTTGCATGTACTCGGGGCGGAAGTCGTGGCCCCACTGCGAGACGCAGTGCGCCTCGTCGATGGCGAACAGCGCGAGCTTCGCGCGCGCGAGCAGATCGAGCGTGCGTTCGAGCATGAGGCGTTCGGGTGCGACGTACAGCAAATCCAGCTCGCCGCGCAGCAACTGCTGCTCGATGGCGCGCGCCGTGTCGGCATCGAGCGTGGAGTTAAGGAAGGCGGCACGCACCCCGGCCTGCCTGAGCGCCGCCACCTGGTCGTGCATGAGCGCGATCAGCGGCGAGATGACAATCCCGGCGCCGGGGCGGGCGATGGCCGGAATCTGGAAACACAGCGACTTGCCGCCGCCGGTGGGCATGAGCACCAGCGCGTCGCCGCCCGCCATGAGCGTGTGGATGACTTCCTCCTGCGGTGCACGGAAGTGTTCGTAGCCGAAAACGCTACGCAGTATTTTGAGGGCGTGGTCGTTCATCCGAATGAGCACGGTAGTGTGCTGTGGGTTCAGGCGCAAGCGGCGGCGGGTCGGTAGGGAGGGGATGGGGCTGAAGGTGTCAGAGGTCTGAACACCCATCCCCATCCTGTCCTTCCCCTTGAAGGGGAAGGAACCCGGCGCTTGAGTTCCAAACAGAATGAAGCACTAAACCAGGAAAGCATGCTTGCACAAAAACAGCCGTTCCACCGAATATACGCTTCACAGCCTTAAGGCTTTGCGCTACGATCGGTCGACCACATCCCGCGAGGAAACCGAATATGAAAAATATTGGTCTGACGCTGTTAGGCATCTGGCTGATTGCGATGGGACTCAAAGGCGTTGTGAACTTCGCCTTCCAATACGATTCCCTGATTTTCGGCATCATTGCCATCGTCGCCGGCGTCCTGATTGTCATGAAACGCTGATAAACGAGGAGCAATCATGCCCGAGTCAATCGAAAAGGAATGGCACGAGCTCATCCGCGATATCAATGAAGCCCTGAGTCAAATAGAGGGCAAGCATCGTCAAATTCTTTCGGGCAGCAACGCCTGGCTCGAAAGCCTGAAAAACAGTCCGATCTTTTCGAAGCTCAGCGCCGACAAACTGGCCGCGGTGATCCTGAAACTTGAAGAGGTTGCGGTGAAGACCGGCGATGTCGTGATCCGCCAGAAAGACCCAGGCGATTTTTTTTATATCGTCAAGTCCGGCAGCCTCACGGTTTCCCGGCGCAAGGGCCCGGGAGATGTCGAAATTCTCGCTCAACTGCATTCGGGCGACGCCTTCGGCGAATCCGCCCTGTTAAGCGGCGAGGCCCGCAACGCCAGTATCGTCGCCGATAAAGACAGCGTACTCATGCGCCTGGCCAAGAGCGATTTCGATTTACTGGTGCGCACCGACCTGGTCAGGCAGGTTTCCGCGGCGGAGGCCGACAAGCTCGTCAAGGACGGGGCACGATTTCTGGACGTGCGCCGCGACACACTCGGCAAACGCGACATCCGCCAGGGAGCGTTGGCGATACCGATCGATCAACTGCACGCCCGCCTGCCGGAGATCGACCCGCGCTCGGCGTATGTCGTCTACTGTCTGAACGGAAACCTGAGCGGCACGGCGGCGTTCATCTTGAGTCAGCGCGGTTATAACGTGTACGTGCTCAAGGGCGGCCACCCGGTCTAGCCCGCTGCCCGGTTACTGCGCGTCCGGATTGAGCGCCGTGTTATGTGGCTGCTGAATCACTTGCGTTTCTTTCTGACTGGCACTGGCAGTGAGGCCACGCGTTCAATACAGAGTCTGGCCCAATGCCGTAAAACCTTCACATCGTTCAAGATGCTTTTTGGAAAGACGACGTAATCTTTCTTGATCGGCCCTTCAGGAAAGTACCGAAGTGGTTTTGTGCCCTTTTGTTTCAGCAAAGCGTTTCGTGACTCTTCTGGCAATTTTATCGCGAAGCCAACTTCGACCCCTCGACGCATTTAATTGCCCACCCACCGGATGGCGCGGCCCTTGGTGATGGTGCGCTTATTCTCGATGTGTACGAACAGCTCCAGGCCCGTGACGGGTTTGGCCTGGCCCGCATCGGAGCCACGCTGGCCTTCGCCGGCAAACTCCATCGGGATCAGGGCGCGCGCGCCGGCCTTGTGCGCCGCGTCGATCATCCCGTTGATCATGGTCTCCTTCGCCGTGTGCTCGCCACCGAAACCCTCAACGTCGACGACCAGTTCGTAGGGGCGTGTCGGCGGAGTGGTAATGAGTTCGATATCCCGAAGTTTGGCGTACTGTTCCGGTGTGTACTGCATATCGAGGTGCGAATGGCACGCGGACAGGGCGAAAACAATCCACGACATCACGATTAGCGCTACGGTTCTGTTCATGTGTATTTCTCCATAATATCGATGGTGACAAGGTCGCAGCCACGAACAGCGCCATCATAAACGGATCGGGGTGATTAATAACAGCCGCTCCGCTACCATTTCATCGGCCCCTTGATCCATATAGAGTAAAGGAAGCTGCCGCCGCCCCCATTTATTCCCGGATTCAGGAGCCCTGCCTCATGGAGAAGATATGCGCAGGTCGAGCGATCCTGGTCATGGCGGGTGTGCTTGTAGCGTTATTGGCCGGGCTGACCGGCTACAGCTATCAAAGAGACATTGAGCAGGCACGGGAACGTATTGCAACCGGCAGCGTAATCGCCGAGACAGCCTGCGGCCCCATCGAGTATGCGGTCGCGGGCATCGGTCCGCCGGTGTTGATCGTACATGCCGCCGGTGGTGGTTACGACCAGGGTCTGGAATTCGGCCAGGTACTGGTGAGTCGCGGTTTCCGCGTCGTCGCCATGTCGCGCTTCGGCTACCTGCGTACCCCGCTGCCGGCCGACGCTTCGGCAGCCGCGCAGGCCGACGCGCATGCCTGTTTGCTCGATGCACTCCACATACGCCGGGCGGCGCTTGTCGGGGCATCCGCCGGAGCGCCCTCTTCCATGCAGTTTGCGCTCCGCCATCCCGATCGGATTACTGCTTTGGTGCTTCTGGTTCCGGTAGTCTACGTGCCGCGCCCCGAGGACATGCCACTCATACAGGCTTCGGCCGGCACCATGTTCCTGTTCGATACGCTATTGAGGTCGGACTTTATCTTCTGGGCCGCAAACCGGTTCGCCCGCCCGACCGTGATTCGCGCCATGCTTGCCACCCCGCCGGCCTTGATGGCGAACGCGGAGGCCGACGAGCAAGCGCGCATTACGAATTTGCTGGAGCACACCCTGCCCGTAAGCGCGCGCCGCCTCGGACTGCGCAACGATGCGGCGGTCATCTTCTCGCTGGAACGTTACGCGCTGGAACGAATTGCGGCCCCCACCTTGATCGTCGGCATGAAGGACGATTTATTCGGAATCTACGACGCCGCCCGCTATACCGCGGTGCATATTCCGAAGGCCCACTTCCTCGGCTACCCGAGCGGCGGGCATTTGTGGGTGGGGCGCCAAAAAGAAGTGTCGTCGGAGATAGCGGCCTTCCTGATGAAACGAAGGCCGTGAACCAAAAGTGAGCAGCCCGGCAAGTTCTATTCGGAGTGAAAAACAGGTCATACCAGCCTCTGTTATCGTTCTTGACCGGGCCTCCGTCAACCGGACGCGCCGTCCGCCGGCCGCACATCGGTGAACACAAACCCGTCGCGTTCGACGGTCACACCGATTTCGATATCGATGGACTCACGGAACATGGGACCGTCGAAGGTGAAAGTATGAAATTCACCGTTCTCCCCGCACGGGTCAACGCCCGCGGGCAGCGCAGCGAGCAGCGCCGTATCGAAGCGGCGCCCGCAGTAACCGGGCGCGAGTTGTTTCGGGTCCACGCAGGTGAGCACGGCCTTGAGTCCCGCGTCGAGCATGGTTCGCGCCAGCGCGCCGGTCGGCTCGTTCCACAAGGGAAACAGCGGCGCGATGCCGCTGCCCTGCAACTGGCGCTCGCGGTAGGCGCGGATGTCGGCCAAAAACAAATCGCCGAAGGCCATGTGGTCCACATCCTTGTCTTTCAGTTGCTGTACGAAGCCGGTCATGATGCGCTCGTACTCGGCGTTGGGACATGGAGAAGGAATGGGAATTTCGTAAAGCGGCAGGCCCGTCGCCTGTGCCTGGCGGTGCAACAGCTCGCGGCGCACCGCGTGCATGGCGACGCGATCGAAGGCGCTGTTGACGGTGGTGGCCAGACCCACGACTTCCAATGCCGGATCTTTCCGGAGCTGGTGCAGCGACCAGGCGCTGTCTTTACCGCTGCTCCAGGACAGAACAACGCGCCGGGTCCGCACCTGCGCAGAAAGGCGTCAGGCGGCGGCGATCGATGCCCGCACCGCACGCACCAGCTTCACGACTGCAACCCCGGCGGCGATGTAGAGCAGCGCATAGGCGAGGTAAGGCGTGAAGTACTTGGCGGTGCGCGCGACATAGTCGGCAAGCGAGAGCGACGCGAAGTACTCCGAGAAGAAATAGAAACTGCCGTTGGAAATGACGAACGCCACGACCGTACTGGCCAGCGCCGCCAGCGCCACGAACGGAAGCCGCCGAAGCCGCAGTGCGCCATCCGCGCGTGCGAAATAGCCGCCCGCCGTCATGACCGCATAGGTCGGCAGCAGGAACAGGTAGGCCGGCGTGACGCAGTAATCGCCGACGCCACCCCAGGTAATCGCCGCGTAATCGATCGCGCCGGCGAGCAGCGCGAACACCGGGAACCAGCGCCACGAACCGAACAGGCCCAGCAGAAAGAATACCGCGAGCGAGGCATCCGGCAGATTCACACTCGAGCCGAAATGATGAAAGCGCGTCGCCAGCATGGCGAGCGCCAGGATCGACGGAGTAATGACCGTTTCAAGTTTCAAGGACATGCGTTGGTTCCATGTTGTGGTTCCGGGTTTCGTGCTGTTCCTGCCAACGCGCGATGATCGCGTGCAGCCGCTGCACACCGTCAGTGAGCGCTGCCGGGCCGGGCTGAAGAATATCGGATGATTTTATCTCATACAACTCGTTATTCGCCACTGCCGGAATATAGCCCCAACCGGCACGCGCACGCACCTGCTCGGGGCGGAAGCGTTTGCCGCACCATGAACCGACGATGATGTCCGGCCGGCGGCGCGCCACCTCGCCCGCGTCGGCGATGATACGACGCTTCGCGTCCGGGAATTGCGCATGCTCCATGAAGCAATCCGCACCGCCCGCGATCCCGATCAGCTCCGACACCCAGCGGATGCCGCTGATGAGCGGCTCGTCCCACTCCTCGAAGTAGACGCGCGGGCGCGCGTTCCAGCCGGCGGCGGCACGGCGGATGTCGTCGAGCCCGCTTTCCAGTTGCTGCGCAAGCGCCGCGGCGCGTTCACCGGCGCCAACCATGCTGCCCAGCACCAGGATCATGTCCAGAATCTGCGCGACCGAGCGCTGGTTGAAGATGTAAACGGCAACTCCCTTGGCGATCAGGTCGGCGGCGATGTCCGCCTGCAGGTCCGAGAATCCGAGCACCAGATCGGGTTCGAGCGCGAGTATTTTTTCGATCTTGGCGCTGATGAAGGCCGAGACCCTGGGCTTCTCCTTGCGCGCCTGCGGCGGGCGCACCGTGAAACCGGAAATGCCGACGATACGATCCTGCTCCCCAAGCAAGTACAGCGTCTCGCAGGTTTCCTCGGTGAGACAGATAATGCGTTGCGGATAGCGGGCGGACATGCGGCATTATTCCATGGATGTCCGTTTGGTGTCGCTACGTATGCTGTATAACCTGGAATATCCGAAACACCCTGAACCCTTCCGCTTCCACTTTCCGGAATTTGGCTCTCTTCATTCGCCTGTTGCGCAAACTGCTCCCGACCTCCTACTGACATAAGGCTGTCAGTAGGCCCGTATAGGCTCTGTATCCCCTTAACCACCAAAGAGGACATGACCATGAGCATGCAAACCGTCAAGGAACACGGGGTATTCAGCTGGAACGAACTGATGACCACGGATATGCCCGCCGCCAAGAAATTTTATCGCGAGGCGCTGGGCTGGGAACTTCAGGACCTGAACAACCCGGGCATGGCTTATACCATTGCCAAAAAAGGAACCCGCGAAGTCGCCGGCATCATGGGTATGCCCGGGGACGCACAGGGCATGCCATCAAGCTGGGGGGCGTACGTCACCGTGGATGACGTGGATGCCCGGGTGGCGCGGGTGCAAGCCTTGGGTGGTAAACTTTGCGCGCCACCGCGGGATATCCCCGATGTAGGGCGATTCGCGGTTATCGCCGATCCGCAGGGCGCGATGCTGGCGATGATTACCTATTTCAACAAGGAGTAGTTGCGATGGCGAGCCGCTTCTTTTCTCAGGCCAGTTTCGATTTCCTCACCAAGCTGAACGCGAACAACAATCGCGACTGGTTCGATCGTCACAAGCAGGAGTATGAAGACGCGGTTCGCTCCCCGGCCCTGGATTTCATCGATGCCATGGCCGAGGACCTCAAGTCCCTTTCCCCCCACTTTCTGGCGGTGCCGAAGAAAGTGGGGGGTTCCTTGATGCGTGTGTATCGCGACGTGCGTTTCGGCAAGGACAAGCGCCCGTTCAAAACCAACATCGGCATTCAGTTCCGCCACGTTCAGGGCAAGGACGTGCACGCGCCGGGCTTCTATGTTCACCTGGAACCGAAAGAATGTTTCCTGGGCGTTGGCATCTGGCATCCGGATGCGCCGGCGCTGGGCCGCATCCGCACCGCCATCGCGGAAAACAGCGCGGCCTGGGTCAAGGCCAGTCGCGACAAAAAATTTGCCAAGACCTATCAATTCGCCGGCGATTCCTTGGCCAATGCACCGCGCGGTTACGCCAAGGATCACCCGCTGCTCGAAGACCTGAAACGCAAGGATTTTATCGCCATCATGGAGTTCAACAGCAAGCTGGCTGGCAACGCACGCTTTCTGCCGGAGGTGGTGAAATCCTTCCGGACCGCCGTGCCGCTCATGAAGTTTTTGTGCAAGGCGCTGGAATTGCCGTTCTAGTCGATGCGCCGCGCCGACCGCCTGTTCCAGATTATTCAGGGCCTGCATCACGACCGGGCGGTGACGGCCCGGCAATTGGCGGATCGGCTGGAAGTTTCGGAACGAACTATCTACCGCGACATTCAGGATCTTTCCCTTTCCGGTGTGCCGATTACCGGCGAGACCGGTCTTGGTTATCGCCTGATGAAAGGCTTTCATCTTTCACCCCTGATGTTCAACGAAGAGGAACTGGCTGCCCTGCTCGTGGGCGCGCGCATGGTGCAGACCTGGACCGACAAGAGCCTGGCGCGCGCCGCCCAGCAGGCCATGGCCAAGATCGAACACGTGATTCCGGATCACCTGAAGCCCGAATTGGAACGCCAGGAGATCATGGTGCCGGCCTTCCCCTTCAGCCTCACGGTGTCGGACGAACTCGAAGTGCTGCGCGGCGCCATCAAGCAGCAGCGCAAGGTGCACTTTGACTATCGGCGTGAGGACAATCAAAAGTCCAACCGCACCGTACACCCGCTCGGTCTGTTTTACTGGGGAAAAGTATGGACGCTGGTGG
>CAYJBG010000068.1:0-10439 GCA_964368085.1 uncultured Acidiferrobacterales bacterium
GCGGCGCCTGCCGGGCTTTGTATTGTGCGCGAGGAGTTAAGGTTCCGGGTGGCGGTGAATCCGTTGCCCGAGGGGGCACGGCGGCGGCTGGCGCGCAAGCTCAAGGTGTTGATGTTTCTAAATCTCCATTCCACCCAATCGCTGGCTGTCGCGGCCGGGCTGGCGCCGGCCCGGGTGCTGGCGGCCGAGAGTGGCGCAGGCGTATTAATGCTCGACGATCTGGAAAAGATCGCGCGGGTGTTGCGGGTAAAGGTGGTGGAATTGTTCTTCTCGCCGGGGCGGACGGCGGCGGAGCGGTTGGTCTTGGGGTTGTTAGAGGGAAACGGGTATGAGTAAACGCTGGGGAACCTGGTCTTGGCAGTGGTGCTTCTATCGGCGATCTGCTGGGCTTCATTTCATTCAGCGGCAATTTACGGACTCACTTAAAGATGGCGTTGAGTTGCTGCGCAACGCTTGGTGGGTTACGCAAAAAACGCTAACCCACCCTACATTTATACTTAAATGTCGGCGTGGCTCGTTCAGGCGGCCTTGCGTCGTTTCATCGCCTGATCGAGATCGTAAGTTGCCTGCAAGTTCATCCAGAGCTTTGCTGAGGTTCCCAGCGCCTTGGCCAGGTCCAACGCTGCTTCGGCCGTGATGCCGCGCTTGCCCTTGATAAGCTCGTTGAGACGGGCACGGGTCCAGCCGAGTTTCCTGGCAAACGCCTTCTGCGTGATGCCAGCCGGCGTGAGAAATTCCTCGAGCAGAATCTCGCCAGGATGAAAAGGATTTTTTGGCTGCTTCATATCTGAATTCCTAGTATCGTTTCAGTGGTAATCAACGACCTGAACGTTCCTGGCGTTACCGCCTTCCCACCGGAACACGATACGCCACTGATCGTTGATCCTGATTGAATGGTGCCCCGCCAACCTGCCCTTCAATACCTCCAACCGATTTCCTGGAGGTGTTCGCAGGTCCACAAGTTCGGTGGCGTCGTGCAAGTACAGCAATTTGCGCCGCGCTGCACGCTTCAATTCCGGCGGAAATTGGCGCACCTCTTTCGAGCTGCGGTCATAAAACAGATCTTCGGCAAGGCGGTTACCAAAGCTCTCAATCATGTTTTGATGTTATCAAATACCGATAACTTTGCAAGTGGTCTTCCGACGGCCGAAATAACAAGGGGCCGAACAATGGCTATCCGCCGCGCGAAAACGCCCACCTGGGGCCCGAAAGCGGCTATATCGACCGGCCCGGGTGTTGGCGGCCGAGAGCTGTATAGGAGTATTAATACTCGACGATCTGGAAAAGATTGCGCGGGTGTTGGGGGTGAAGGTAGTGGAATTGTTCTTCTCGCCGGAGCGGACGGCGGCGGAGCGGTTGGTCTTGGGGTTGTTGGAGGGAAATAGGTACTGGTAAACGCTGAAGAGACTGGTCTTGGCTGTGGTGCTTCCCTACCAGCGGTTTGTTGGGCTTCATTTCATTCAGCCCAACCTACGCGGGCTACGCCGACTGGTCAGGCGGCCACCTTCACCGGCTTGATGCGCGCGTAGCGACCAGTGCGGGCACGACCGAGTTCCCAGAGGTCCACGGCCTGCTGCATGTTGAGCCAGCTTTCCGGCGAGGTGTTGAGGAGCCGTGCCAGCCGCAGCGCCATGTCGGGCGAGACCGAACGCTTTTCGCGCAGCAGCTCGGAGACAGTCAGGCGCGAGACACCCAGCCGCTTGGCAAGCTCGCCCTGGGTAATGTCGAGCGACGGCAGCACGTCCTCGCGCAGGATTTCGCCCGGGTGCGTCGGTCGCCGCTTGGAGTCGCGTAGCGTGTTCATCAGTGATAATCCTCCAGGTTCACGTCGTAGGCGCCATCCGGCCCATACCGGAAAGTGATACGCCAGTTTCCAGACACTTCGACCGCGTAGACGCCTTTCCGGTCGCCCTTGAGTGGGTGAAACCCAAGGCCCGGCAGGTTCATATCCTGCGGTTCCGTAGAGGCATCCAACCGATCAAGCAGGCGGCGAATACGCGGTGCGTGTTTGGTATCGATGCCTCGATGATCTCCGGTCTCGAAGAAGCGTTGCAGGCCCTTATGCCGGAAGCGCACGATCATGGATTATATTGTAATGCCAGGCATTACAAACGGCAAGGGCGATTCGGCCGCCGAGCGATGCGGATTCCTCCACCCGCCGGAAGAAGCTCAAGGCCGCCTTCTCCCGCCCGCTACCCAGGATCGAGCGCCGCTCGAAGAGAACTGTAGGTTGGGCTGAGCAACGCGAAGCCCAACATGACTTAATTGCCGATATTGTTGGGCTTCACTTCGTTCAGCCCAACCTACGCGCTGGTTCGTGTTCACGCAACCTCGTTCTGCAACGGAACAATGGGTCAGCAAGTAACCCGCATGAAACTCAGCGAAATGCCGGAAAAACGGCTGGTAATTACACGGTGTCAGCGCCCGGTACTAACAACCTCTGATATCCAGCGTGCGATTTCATCGCGCGACGCGGACGGCGCGCCAAGATGATCCGACTTTGGTTCGTATAGACGTGTGTGCGAATTCCTGGGGAGGGTTTCAAACATCGGAATGTTCACTTTTCTGAGACCTGGATAGTCGCGTTCTGCAACGATCCAGAGTATGGGAATCTGCGGGCTGACGACGCGAACAGCCCGGTCTGAATTCATGGCGCCATCGGGATCAAACCAAGCCAGGTACAAGGCGGGAGTCGTCACAACTGGATAGGTTCCCTTCTTGCCCTCGTAGTCTTCGAGTTTGGTTTTCTCATCGCCCTTGCCTTCTGCCACAAGTTGTTTCGCACGTGCCAACGAGTCACCCAGTTTCTCGCGGAACACATTGTTTCCGACGTTGCCGCCCGGCGTGATGCAAATGATGCCGTCGACGGCATGTTTGCCGGCAAAATGGAGGGTGAACACACCGCCCTGGCTGTGGCCGGCGACGAACACCTTTTGTGCCCCCTTACTGCGCAGCGAGGACAGCGCGACCTCGACCTCTTGTTCCGCGGCGCTGACGTTTACGTCATAGTCACGCCTTCCAGACCAGGGCATTTCAAGATTGACGACGAGATACCCTTTGTTTTCGAGGAAACCCGCCAAGTCTGAGACATGTTTGGATGGCGAGCCGCCTTTTCCATGCATGATCACGATGCCGACCTTCTGCGGTGCTGCAAGTACGTTCAATGTCAGAAATACCCCGAAACAGCTCAAGGCCAACGTCAAGATTAATTTTGATAATACCTTCATGCGATGACTCCTAACATATAACAAAGTGCCGGGCCAGGTCTTGCACAATCATATTACTCGCTGAATGAGTGCATGCGGTTGTAATCTTGCAGGTCCTGATCCCGTATGCGCATATTTCTTTTTTGGCAACGGACGCCTCCTCAGGCATTATATGCCGATCTGGGAGCCCGTGGAATCGGGGTTACTCATCGCGGTAATCGAATTTCATTCTAAAAGAGCGGCGCAGTGTTTGAAATAAAAGGAGAACGTTAAATGTCTTACGCAATTCGCATTCACGAAACGGGCGGTCCCGAAAAGCTGCGTTGGGAACAAGTCGAGGTCGGTAACCCCGGCCCCGGCGAAGCGCGCGTGCGCAACACAGCCATCGGCGTCAACTTTCTGGATACCTACCATCGTACCGGATTGTATCCCGTGCCACTCCCATGCACGCTCGGTATGGAAGGTGCGGGCGTAATTGAGGCCGTCGGACCGAAAGTCAGAGAACTCAAGGTCGGCGACCGCGTCGCTTACGCGCACCCGATCGGAGCCTATGCGGAGATTGCGATGCGCCCGGCCGAACGCCTGGTGAAGATTCCGAACGGCATTGATGACAAGACTGCCGCAGCCATGATGCTCAAGGGCATGACGGCGCATTATCTTCTACGGCGCACCTATAAGGTAAAGAAGGGCGACACGATACTGGTGCACGCCGCGGCCGGCGGTGTGGGTCAAATTCTGTGTCAGTGGGCGAAATATCTCGGTGCGATTGTCATCGGCACCGTGGGCAGCGATGAAAAGGCCGTGCTCGCCAGGAAACTGGGGTGCAGGCATGTCATCGTCACATCGAGGGAAAATTTTTTGCAGCGAGTAAAGGAAATCACCAAAGGGGCCGGCGTGCCGGTGGTCTATGACGGCATCGGCAAGGATACGTTCACGGATTCGCTCGATTGCCTGGCGCCGTTGGGGTTGATGGTGAGTTATGGCAATGCCTCAGGCGCGGTGGCGCCGCTCAATATCGGGATTCTGAGTCAAAAGGGCTCGCTGTTTCTGACGCGCCCGACGCTGATGACCTACGTCGCCAAACGCCAAGACCTGGTGCAAAGCGCGCGCGCGCTTTTTGCGGTCGTGAAGAAAGGGGCGGTCAAGATCGCCGTCAATCAGACCTATCCTTTAAGAGAAGCGGCGCAAGCCCACCGCGACCTGGAGGCGCGCAAGACGACGGGCTCGACAATCCTGTTGCCGTGACCGGTGAACCCCTCGAAAAACTCAAAGTCCGAAGAGGTAACCGGGCAGAGAGGAGATGAGGGCCAAGCCGCGTAACGGGCGGCCCTCATTCTCGACCGCGACAGCGCATGGACGCATGGACGGAATGACCTGTGGTTTGGCCACTGCCCTCGCTTACCGCTAGAATGTCCGGCTTTCATCGTCAGGTTCAGCATGCGCACCCGCCACTACGGAAAGCCCCCCGTAAACCGCAACGACTGGCAGACCATCAAGTCGCTGATCCCTTACCTGTGGGAGTTCCGCGGACGGGTACTGCTGGCCATGGCATTGCTGATCGCCGCCAAGGTGGCGAACGTCGGCGTGCCGTTGCTGCTCAAGGAAGTGGTCGACGCACTCAGCGGCCCGCAGGCGCTGCTCACCCTGCCGGTGCTGTTGCTGGTCGGCTATGGCGCGCTGCGCCTGTCCAACTCGCTGTTCAGCGAACTGCGCGACGTGGTGTTCGCCAAGACCATGCAGCGCTCGATCCGGCGCGTGGCCCTGCAAGTGTTCGAGCACCTGCATCATCTGGCGCTGCGCTTTCATCTGGAACGCCAGACCGGCGGCGTGTCGCGCGACATCGAACGTGGTACGGCCGGCATCCGTTTTCTGCTGAATTTCATGTTGTTCAACATCCTGCCGACGCTGTTCGAGATGGCGCTGGTCACCATCATCCTGCTGGTGCGCTACGACGTCTGGTACGCGATCGTCACACTCGCCACACTGCTGGTGTACATCACCTTCACACTGTTCATTACCGAGTGGCGCATGGTGTTCCGCCGCACCATGAACGAAATGGACTCCAAGGCCAACACCAAGGCGATCGACAGCCTGTTGAACTACGAGACCGTCAAGTACTTCAACAACGAGGGCTGGGAGGCACGGCGCTACGACGAAACCCTGCAGAAGTGGGAGAAGGCCGCGGTACACAACCAGACCTCGCTGTCGGCGCTGAATGCCGGCCAATCCACCATCATCGCCATCGGCGTCACCACCCTCATGCTCATGGCGAGCAACGGCGTCGTCACCGGCAAGATGTCCATCGGCGATCTGGTGCTGGTCAACGCCTTCCTGATCCAGCTGTACATGCCGCTGCACTTCCTCGGCTTCGTGTACCGCGAGATCCGCCACTCGCTTGCCGACATGGAGCGCATGTTCAGCCTGCTCAACCAGCATGAAGAAGTCATGGACAAGGCGGATGCGGCCGGGCTGGTTGTCGGCCCGGGCGCGATCCGCTTCGAACACGTGGATTTCAGCTATGACGGAAAGCGCCAGATTCTCGCCGATGTGAGCTTCGACATTCCGGCCGGGCACAAGGTGGCGGTAGTCGGTGCAAGTGGTGGCGGCAAATCCACGCTGTCGCGTCTGCTGTTCCGCTTCTACGACGTCAATGGCGGGCGCATCACCATCAACGGCCAGGACATCCGCGACGTCACCCAGCAGAGCCTGCGCAAGGCCATCGGCATCGTGCCGCAGGACACGGTGTTGTTCAACGACACAATCTATTACAACATTGCCTATGGCCAGCCGGACGCCGGTCACGAGGAAATCATCCAGGCCGCCCAGGCCGCGCACATCCACAAGTTTGTCGAGTCCCTGCCGGACAAGTACGAATCGCTGGTCGGCGAACGCGGATTAAAACTGTCCGGCGGCGAGAAACAGCGCGTCGCCATCGCCCGCACCCTGCTCAAGAACCCGCCGATCCTGGTATTCGACGAGGCCACCTCGGCGCTCGACTCCAAAACCGAGAAGGCCATCCAGGCCGAGCTGCTGGAGATCGCCGCCAACCACACTACCCTGGTGATCGCCCACCGGCTCTCGACCATCATGGACGCCGACCAGATCGTCGTGCTGGATCATGGGCGCATCGTCGAGCGCGGCACGCACGCCGAGCTGCTGGCGCACGCCGGCGTGTATGCGCATCTCTGGAATCTGCAGCTTCAGGAACAGGAAGAAGAAGAGATCCGCAACGAGCCGTCGGAAATGGTCTGACTGCGGCCCGATAGGCGGCGCGCACCGTGCACGATGGGGCCGCCTGCTTATGCTTCCGCGGACCGCATCGCTCCCTCCGGACGAATTCGTTGAGCATTACATGATGAAGACGTTGTAATTCAACCGCCCTCGCCGCTACTCGATCACCCGCAGGCTTGTAATAAAGTACTCCGTTTCGCCGAAGCAGCTGGTCGGCACGTTAATATGCTGCTCGTAGTGCAGCGCCACGCGCTTGCCGACCACGGCCTCGATCTCCTCTGCGGTTTTATCGTCGCGGACGCTGAATCGGAAAATCTCGGGCGCCGCGCCCGGGTAGTTAATCATGGACATCTCGCCTTCCCAGGTTTTGCATACCCAGCCCTTGTGCGAGAACTTCTGGATGTAGCCGGCGCGCTCGCCGTCTGAATAGTCGTAGGTCAGCGTGAACCAGGTCCAGCCACCAAGGCCGAGTACCGCCATGAGCGCGATGAGGACACCGACTTTGAGAACCACTTGTTTCAGGATAATCATTGGATGGTCCACTATTTTATGGAACAGGAGCGGTGGCTGGCGGGCAAGGCGATGAGCGCACGCCAGTTCTGACTACAGCTCCACCTGCGTACCGAGTTCGATCACGCGATTGGTGGGAATCCTGAAATAGGCAGTGACGCTGCCGGCGTTGCGCTGCATGCTGACGAACAGCTTTTCGCGCCACAGCGCCATGCCCGGGCGGTTCGTGCAGATCAGAGTTTCGCGGCTCAGGAAGAACGAGGTATCGAGCATGTTGAATTCGAGCCCGAGCGGCGCGCACAACTCCAGAGCCATGGGGATATTGGTTACGTCCTTGAACCCGTAGTTCGCAAACAACTTGTAGAAGTTATTACCGAGCGGCCGGATTTCGATACGCTCGCCGGCGCCGATATGCGGGATATCCTGGAAAACGACCGTAAGGAACACGACGCGCTCGTGCAGCACCTTGTTGTGCTTGAGGTTGTGCATCAGCGCATGCGGCACGCCTTCGAATTTGGTGGTGAGAAACACGGCGGTGCCGGGCACACGCGTCGGCGGGTGCCGGGTGACACTGTCGAGGAACGGCTCGATGGCAATGGCCAGCGCCGTAAGCCGCTCGGACAACAACGCCCGTCCGCGCTTCCACGTGGAAAGCAGAATAAAGATGGCCACCGCCATCGCGATCGGGAACCAGCCGCCGTGCAGTATCTTCGGCAGGTTGGCGCTGAAGAACGCCAGATCCACCAGGAAGAAACCGCCGCTGACGGCCAGCGCCACCGGCCAGCGCCAGCTCCACAAGCCGCGTGCGATAAAGAACAACAGCACACTGTCGATCGTCATGGTGGCGGTCACCGCGATGCCATAGGCGGCCGCCAGATTGCCGGACGTCTGGAAACCGAGTACCAGCGCCACCACGCCGGCCAGCAGCGTCCAGTTGATGAACGGGATATAGATCTGACCGATCTCGCGTTCCGAGGTATGGCTGACATCCATACGCGGCGCATAACCGAGCTGAATGGCCTGGCGTGTAATGGAGAACGCACCCGTGATCATGGCCTGCGAAGCGATCACGGTCGCGACCGTGGCAAGCCCAACCATCGGGTACAGCGCCCACGACGGGGCGAGCAGATAAAACGGGTTGGCGATCGCCTCCGGATTGGCGAGCAGCAAGGCGCCTTGCCCGAAGTAGTTGAGCACCAGCGCCGGCAACACATAACCAAACCACACCATGCGCAGCGGTCGACGGCCGAAGTGACCCATGTCCGCGTACAACGCCTCGGTGCCGGTCACCGCCAGTACCACCGCGCCGAGGATGACGAACCCGGCGAGGCCGTTCTCCGCGAAGAACGCCGCGCCATACACCGGATTGAGCGCCGCCAGCACCTGCGGGTTCATGAGAATGCCGTGCACACCGAGAATGGCGAGCACCGCGAACCAGACCAGCATGACCGGCCCGAACAGTGCGCCCACGCGCGCCGTGCCATGCCGCTGAAAGAGAAACAGCCCTACCAGGATTACCAGTGCGATCGGAATGACATACGGATCGAACGCCGGCGTCGCGATGTGCAGGCCTTCAACAGCGGACAGTACGGAAATTGCCGGCGTGATCATGCCATCGCCGTAGAACAGTGCCGCGCCAATCAGGCCGAGCGTCATCAACACCCAGCGTCTGCGGGTCCCGGCGCCGACCACGCGCTGGGTGAGCGCCATCAGCGCCATGATGCCGCCCTCGCCCTTGTTGTCGGCACGCATGATGAAGGCGATGTATTTGACCGACACCACCAGGATGAGCGCCCAGAAAATGAGCGACAGCACGCCGAGCACGTTACCCGGGGTGATCGGAAACGCGTGCGGACCGCCGAAGGCGATCTTGATGGTATAGAGCGGGCTGGTGCCAATATCGCCGTACACGACACCGATGGCGGCGACGGAGAGTGCCGCGAGACCCTGGCGGGATTGACCGGCGGACTGGCTCATGCGGCGGACGCCAGGCACGAGGGGCGACGGCGCCCGCACCCTGCCTGGCGGGTGCTGTGAACATGCGTGCCGGCCGGCGAATGGCTCGAGTCAGAGTCGGTGGAAGAAGCAGGGCTGGCGGTACTGGAAACTTCTGCGGTGGGCATTGTTACGCAAGCGCCCGGACCACGACGATTCCAGACGCGGTGAATTATGGACAAATACAGCATGAATATGCAGACCGGCACAATGATTGTGTTGAATGACAATAACGACGTGTTCCGGCCGGCTGACCGAATTCAACCCACTGGCCACAGACAGCGAAATGCCCTGCGGGGCAGGGCATTTCCAGACAATACTAGCGCGGCACGACCTTGGTCGCCTGCATGCCCTTGGGGCCTTTGCTGGCTTCAAATTCCACCTGCTGGCCTTCCTGCAGGCTCTTGAATCCTTCTCCCTGGATGGTCGAGAAATGCACGAACACGTCGGCACTGCCATCCGCCGGAGTGACAAAACCGAAACCCTTGGCGTCGTTGAACCACTTTACAGTACCACTCTGCATGGCAACCTCAGCTCTTGGAGCAACAAAATGGGGCCGGGCCTGGCCCATATTGATAAATTCGCTGAAGCGGTACCGAAGAAATGTCGCCGCTTCAACACCAGCCCGCCCAACCGGGCGAACCGCGGAACATGGTACGTAAAGCCCCAGCCGCATGCAAGCATCGCCCGGCTGTCTGAAAAGTGCGACAAGTCCTTGATTGTCTGGCAGCATTTTCTTTCGTGGAGTAATATGTTTTCAAGGAACATCGCCACGGTAATTTCTCATGCGCGGCTTTTGGCATTCCATTTCAACCCTCTTGTTGCTGTTCATCGCCGGCCTCGGTGGCGCACCGGCCGGCGCCGAGATCGCCATCGTTCTCAACTCCGGTGACGAATCGCTGAGTCTGATCGACACGGTTACGTACCAGGAGACCGCGCGCATCCCGATCGGCAAGGAGCCGCACCACCTCATGGCCACGCCGGACGACCGGGAGCTGATCGTGGCCAACGCCGGCGGCAACGACCTGGTGTTCGTCAGCCCGCTGACGGGTGAAATTCTGCGCCGCCTGCCGCGCATCAGCGACCCCTACCAGATCGGCTACAGCCCGGACAAGAAATGGTTCGTGTCGGCCTCCAACCGCCTCGACCGGGTGGATATCTACCACGCCGCCGATTTCAAACCGGCCAGGCGCATCGCACTGCCCAAAGTGCCGAGCCACATCGCCTTCAACCGCGACAGTTCGCTCACCTTCATCACCCTGCAGGAGAGCGACGAGGTGGCGGCCATCAGTCTCAAGACCCACGAGGTTGTCTGGAAACACAAGGTCGGACATCAGCCGGCCGGCATCTGGATGACACCCGATGACAAACACCTGCTGGTCGGCATCACCGGCGAAGATTATGTCGAGGTCATCGACTGGCGCGCCCCGCAGACCGTAAAGAAATTGCCAACCGGCAAGGGCGCGCATAACTTTCTGGCCGTGGGCGACGGCCGGC
>CAYJBG010000069.1:0-9954 GCA_964368085.1 uncultured Acidiferrobacterales bacterium
GCCAGATCACCGTGCGCAGTGGCAAGGGTGAGAAAGACCGCGTTACCATATTGCCCGACTCACTGATAAACCCATTGCAGGTTCATCTGACTCGGGTTCGTAGCCTGCACAAACAGGATACAGAAGAAGGGTATGGCCGTGTCTATTTACCATACGCCCTGGAGCGCAAATACAAGAACGCCAGCCGCGAATGGGGTTGGCAATACGTCTTCCCGTCACACAAGCGTTCGGCCGATCCGGTTTCGCGGGAGATACGTCGACATCATCTCGATGAACGAAACCTTCAACGGGCTATAAAAGAAGTGGCCATGCAGTTGGGTTTTTCTGGAAAAGTCACAACGCACACATTCCGGCACTCCTTCGCTACCCATCTGCTTGAAAGCGGCTCGGATATTCGAACCGTGCAAGAGTTACTTGGGCATTCCGATGTAAAGACCACCATGATTTATACACACGTCCTGCAGCGCGGCGGTCGTGGCGTGCGTAGTCCCTTGGATCGGATATGACACGATTCCGCTGCACTCGCCCGGTGTACCCGGTCCATGCTGACACTCTATGATATCGCTCCTGCGAAACATCTATGACCTGCCCAAGAACGCTCTCAAGGCGGTGCGTCGCTCGGTCTGGTTGTATCTTGGCTAACAGATGTGCGGCCGGAGACAAAGGCCATGGAAATTAAGCCGGTGACTGAAACCGTGGCCAAAGGAGTGATAACACTGCGGTGCGCGCATCGGACATCATCGCCGGACGCCCTCATTCTGACCGCTGCCCGGGTTGCCGCTAACCTGCTGGTGACGCACAAAACGCATAATCTTCCGACGCACGAGCCCGGCATCCGCATGCGGTATACACTCTAACCATGGCAACCTCACTCGATGGCCTCCCGCCGCGCGCCGCGCTTGTGGAAATCGCGCGCGATTTTCACGCGCGCGGCTGGATGCCCGGCAGCGCCGGGAATCTTTCGGCGCGCGCGGACGATGCGCACTTCTGGATCACGGCCAGCGGCCGGCCGAAGGGTCGGCTGGAAGAGAACGATTTCCTGCTGGTGCGCATTGCCGATGGTGAAGTGGCCGAACGGGCGGCGGGCGGGAACAAACCCTCGGCCGAAACGGCGATCCATCGCGTTGTCTATGCACGCTTCAACGAAGCGCGCGCGGTGTTGCACGGTCACAGCGTGGACGGTTGTCTGGTGTCGGAGCGCGTCGCGCGCGCGGCCAAGGCGCTGCGTCTGCCGGTGATTGAGATGCTCAAGGGTTTCGATATCCGGCAACAAAAACCGAAGGTCGATCTGCCGTTGTTCGAGAATCATCTGGATGTCGCGAAGATCGCCGCCGAGATCGACAGGCGCTTTGGAAAAAATACGCCGGCGTTGAGCGCGCTCATGGTGCGCGGCCACGGCGCTACAGTCTGGGGCTCCGGCCTGCAACAGGCCTACAACCGTTTTGAGTGCCTGGAGTTTATTCTAGGCTATGTGGCGCGCCAGCGCGTGCGCTGACCGTAACCGGACATGGAAATTCGCGTGCAAAGACTGTTTCGCATCCTGGTCGCTGTCGCCGCGATCCTGGCACTGGTTTTTGCCGCCGGGTACCTGTTGCCGGTCGCCTGGCATGCCGAGCGTTCGGTGCTGATTCGCGCGCCGGCGCCCACGGTCTTCGCGTACCTGAACAACCTCAAGAACTGGCGCGAGTGGACGGTCTGGTACCAGCAACACCCGGACATGCCGACCGAGTACAGCGGCCCGGATGCGGGTGTGGGCGCGACCAGCCGCTGGCGCGACGAAAACGGGCGCGGCGTGATGAAAATCATGCGCACCGACGCCGATCAGCGCATCGACTACCAGATCCTGTTCGACGCCGGCGCGACCCGCGTCAACGGTATGCTGATGCTTGTGCCCGAAGGCGAGGGGACGCGCGTGGTGTGGGGCGCGACCGGCGCGACCGGCCGCCACCCGGTGGCCCGCTACTTCGCGCTGGTTCTGGGATACCGGATCGGCAGCGATTTCGAGGCCAGCCTGCTGCGCCTCAAGCAGAAACTCGATCCGAAATCCTGAAGCGCCGCCTGCCCGCCCCTTCGGCAGCGGGGGACCAGGCCGGGGAAAGGTGGTCATCAGTGCGACGCCCGCGCCATCCCCGAGGCGCTGAGGTACTATGAATGTCGGCCGGAAAACTGCTCCTGCGTTTCCGGCACTTCTGCCCTCCAGGGATGGAGTAATGCCGCGAGAGGGCAGGAGCCCGAAGCGGCCGCCATCCATGGCGGTCGCAGAAGCCCGGCGACTGCCGGAATTTGTGGAGACGGCATGCCCCGGTCTGCCCTGATCGTCGATGACTCGCGCACCGCACTGTCCTTGTTGAGCCGTCTGCTCAAGGAGCGCTGCGCGATCGTGGATGCGGTTGAATCCGGCCCCGAGGCGCTCGACTATCTGCGCAGCAATACACCGGGCGTGATCTTTCTGGATCACATGATGCCCGGCATGGATGGTTTCGAGACGCTCGCCGCGCTCAAGGCGGATGCGCGCACTGCCGGCATTCCGGTGGTGATGTACACCTCCAAGGAAGGCGATGCCAATATGGAGCGGGCGCTGCTGCTCGGCGCCTACGGTGTGTTGCAAATGCCGGCGAACACCATGGAACTTGAAAAGCTGCTCCAGCGCGTGGACCGGCTGCGCAGGCCGGCGCAAGACACATCGCCCGCAGCGGCGCGCACGGCGTCCGATCCGGCCCTGCGGGTGGCGGACAAGCCGCCGGGCCTAATGCCGTCCCGGCCGAGCGCCGATGTCACCGGGGTTGATCACGTTGCGCCTGAGTTTCACTCTCGGCCCGTCAGCGTAGCCGATTCCAACACGCGCGCCGCGGACAATACGCCGGCCACCGCAAGCACAGAATCATCCACATCGTGGCTCGATGGTTTACCCGTTTGGCGCGCCTTGCTGGTGATTGTTCTGCTGTCGCCGGGCGCGTGGTATTTCGAGCGTTACCAGCAGGTGGAAAAAACGCGCGCGCAGATTGAACGCGAGAACCAGGAACTGCGCGACGAACTGCGCGGCGCGCGCGAAAACGCCGAAGCGGCGGCGAATAGCCGGCGTAACGAACCCGACAATCCGCAACGCCGCGGTCAGCCGGTGACGCGCGGCCTGCTCGATACTGTTTCCTGGGCGTTCAACCGGCACGGGCCATACGGATTCAGCGATGAACCGCTCGGCGACGAACGCCTCGCCCAGGTGCGTGAACTGATAGCGCGTCTCACCGCCGCCGGCTTTCAAGGCACGATGCGGCTGGAGACCCACACCGGGGAATTCTGTCTGGTGCGTGACGAGCAAGGCGACCTGCATCTGCCCGGCGATAGTCTCGTTTTCAGCCGTTGCGAAGTGGTGTCCTATCCGCCGGCGCAGGCGGTGCAGCTCGGTCAGCGTCAGTCGCCGGCGTTTGCGCGCTATCTCGCCGAACGGCGCCCCGGCAACCAGATCCAGATCACGGTCGTGTCACACGGCACGAATCGCCCGCTGGTGACCTACCCGGATCTCGCAAGTGTGCAGACCGCGGGCGACTGGAACCGGATCGCGCGTTCCAACCAGCGCGTCGAGGTCATGCTGGTGGCGGCGCCGTAGTCAGAGCCAGTCACGGGCTTTCAGAAACTCGTCGTACAGCCGCGCTTCCGGCGTGCCCGGCTTCGGGCGCCAGTTGTAGCGCCATTTCACCAGCGGCGGCAGTGACATGAGAATGGACTCGGTGCGTCCGCCGCTCTGCAGGCCGAACAGCGTGCCGCGGTCGTACACCAGGTTGAACTCCACGTAACGCCCGCGCCGGTAGAGTTGAAAGTCGCGCTCGCGCTCGCCATGGGACATGTCTTTGCGCCTGCGCACAATCGGCAGGTAGGCGTCGATGTAGCAGTCGCCGACGCTGCGCATGAAGCTGAAACAGTGCACGAAGTTCCTTTCGTTCAGATCGTCGAAGAACAGCCCGCCGATGCCGCGCGATTCATTGCGGTGTTTCAGATAAAAATATTCGTCGCACCATTTCTTGAAACGCGGGTAGTAATCCGCACCGAACGGATCGCAGGCGGTCTTGGCGGTGCGGTGCCAGTGCATGCAGTCTTCCTCGAAGCCGTAATACGGCGTGAGGTCGAAGCCGCCGCCGAACCACCATACCGGCGCTGCACATGGATGTGCGAGTGCCGCGGGAGACAGGATGTCGGGAGCGGCCTCCGCACCTTCTTTTTCGGCGATAAAGAAGCGCACGTTCATGTGTGAGGTCGGCACGTACGGGTTGCGCGGGTGAATGACGAGCGACACGCCCAGCGCCTGCCACGTACGCCCGGCAAGCTCCGGGCGGTGCGCAGTCGCCGATAGCGGCAATGCTGTACCGAACACGTGCGAGAAATTCACGCCCGCCTGTTCGAACACCGCGCCCTCGGCCAGCACGCGCGAGCGGCCACCGCCGCCTTCGGGTCGTTCCCAGGCGTCCTCCTTGAATTTCTGTGTGCCATCCTCTTTTTCCAGCGCGATACAGATCCGGTCTTGCAGGCCAAGGAGGTAATTCTTGACGGCGAGAATGTCAGGTGTGTTCATGGGGTCAGTGCGTGGTGAAAAAAGTAAACGGGTCCGAACATGTAGACCGCCTGGAGCGTAGCGTAACGCGGGGCATTCCGAACACGATTACAACCCCGGATTCCGTTTCACTCCATCCGGGCTACCTTGCCCCGTTGCCGGCCGGAACTGAATCAGTAGCGCATATTATCCCGCACGTGTCAGCTTGCCGGTCACCGCATCGCGGATCGGGGTCGGCGCCGGTGCGTTGCCAATATAACCGGGCAGAATGTGATCGACCAGTTTGCCGAAACGCCGCGCTACCTCGCGGTAGCTGCGCGCAGGAACTTGACCGGCGCGGTTGGCGCTGGTCGAGACGATCGCCATGCCGGAGGCATGGCACAGTGCCGCCGCCTGCGCATGGGCAGTGACGCGCACAGCGATCTTGGCATGCCGGCCGGTGATCCAGCCGGGCACGCCGGGCGCGGGGACTAACAACCAGGTATGTGGTCCGGGCCAACTGGCGGTCACCTGTGAAGGGATGTCGTTAATAAAGGGCGCGAGTTGGCCGGTATCGGCGGCCAGAATAATCAGGCCCTTCTTCACCGGCCGGCGCTTGAGGCGCAGGAGCCGGAGCACGGCGTTCCGGTTGAACGGGTCGCAACCGAGGCCGAAGCAGTATTCGGTGGCGTAGGCAACGATGCCGCCCTGCCTCAGGATGCGTGCCGCGTGCTGCAGCTCGCCGGAGTGCATCTACTTGTTGAACTGCTTGCGTACCGCCTCGTTCCTGGCAAGCACCGACGCGGCATTGCTCTTGCGGTCATCGGCGAGACGCTGGGCGAGGGTGGCGTCGGACAACGCCAGGATTTGCGCAGCCAGCAGTGCGGCGTTCATGGCTCCGGCCTTGCCGATGGCGACACAGGCGACGGGTATGCCGCCCGGCATCATGGCCGTGGACAACAACGCGTCCTCGCCCTTGAGCGGCCCGCCCTCCATGGGCACGCCGATTACTGGTTTGACGGTGAGCGCCGCCACGGTGCCGGCGAGGTGTGCGGCCATGCCGGCGGCGGCTATGAACACGGCGCAGCCGCGTTTATCGGCATCCTGCACATAGGCATGGGTGGCGGCGGGTGTGCGGTGCGCGGACAGCACGTTCACCTCGCGCCCGATGCCGAGCGTGTCGAGCGTGTCGATGCACGCTTTCATGGTATCGAGGTCGGAGTCTGAGCCCATCAGGATGGCGACAAAGGGTTTGTTCATCGTAGTCAGCTCTCTAAACGCGTTACATGGCCATACCGCAGCCGGATTTATTTAGCCAATGCCGCGCTGGCCGCATCCAGGGCGCTGGACACGGTCGCGGCGATGATTTTGCCGATCTGGTCCTGGGGAGCCATCTCGTCATAGTTCTGCGCCTTGATCACGCTGATCTTGCGTGGTTCGCGGCGGCCGTTGCTCCAGAGCATGTCGGCATTGGCCTCGATCACGCAAAGCACGAATGGCTTTCGCATATTGATATTCTGTTCGCGCATCTTTCCCAGTATGAGCTCGCCAAGGTCCATGCCCAGCGAGGTCAGGCCGGTGGAGGTGGCGGCGCTGTGGCGTGCGGCGGCCTGGATGTTGTTCTGGATGTTGAAACGATTAACCGTGAGGGTGATGGACTGGGGACGCGATGGCCAGCCAGCGGTGGCGCGCTGCAGCCGCAGGCTGAGCGCGGCAACCGGCGCCGGTACGAAACGTTCATCGCCGAGAGTGTAGATTCCGTAGTTGCTGCTGCTGATGAGCAATGATCCCATGCTCGATTCCCGATCGTTCGCCGGGCGCTTGTCAACGACGGCGATCGCGGTATCCGAGACCGTGCCGCGCAGCGGTGCTTGTGTGTCGATGATGTAAGTGGGTTTGGTCACACAGGCGACGAGCGCCATGCTGACGAAGGAAAGAACAATGGCGATAGTTACAGCGGGACGCATGCTGACCTCCGGTTAATATAATATTAAGCGGTTAATTGCCTTTTTCACGCGCTATCGCCCGATAGCCGATGTCGTGCCGGTACTGCGCGCCCTTCCAGCGAATCTGCCGCACGATTTCATAAGCGTGTTTCTGCGCTGCCGCCACTGTGCCACCGAGTGCGGTTACGCACAACACGCGCCCGCCGCTGGTGACGACCTTGTCGTCTTTGAGCGCCGTGCCGGCGTGAAACACCTTCGCATCGGGCGCGTCCGTGACCGGCGGCAGGCCCTCGATGACGTCACCCTTGTTATAAGTACCGGGATAACCGCCCGCCGCCATGACCACGCCGAGCGCGGCGCGCGCGTCCCACTCGGCGGAAACTCGGTCGAGCCGGCCGTCGAGCGCGGCCTCGAAGAGCGTTGGGAGATCGGACTTCAGGCGCATCACCAATGGTTGGGTCTCAGGGTCACCGAGACGGCAGTTAAATTCGATTACCTTGGGTTTGCCGTGCGCATCGATCATGAGCCCGGCGTACAGAAAGCCGGTATATGGGTTTCCCTCGGCCTGCATGCCGCGGATGGTCGGTTCGATCACCTCGCGCATGACGCGCGCGTGAATCTCCGGCGTTACGACCGGCGCCGGCGAATAGGCGCCCATGCCGCCGGTGTTCGGGCCGGTGTCGCCGTCGCCGATGCGCTTGTGGTCCTGGGAGGTGGCGAGCGCCAGCACATGCGCGCCGTCGGCCATGACAATGAAACTCGCCTCCTCGCCCTTAAGAAATTCCTCAACCACAACGCGCTGCCCGGCCTCGCCGAAGGCGTTGCCGGCCAGCATGTCGCGCACCGCCGTGATTGCCTCATCCACGCTCGCGGCGATAATCACGCCCTTGCCGGCGGCCAGTCCGTCGGCCTTGACCACGATCGGTGCGCCCACTTTCCTGATATAGGTCTCGGCCGCCGCCACGTCGGTGAAATTGCCGTAGGCCGCGGTCGGAATTTTATGGCGCGCGAGGAAGTCCTTGGCGAAGGCCTTGGAGCCTTCGAGCTGTGCCGAGGCCTTGGTTGGCCCGAAGCAACGCAGTCCGGCGGCGCGAAAACGATCCACCACGCCCAGCACCAGCGGCGCCTCGGGTCCGACGATGGTGAGATCGATCTTGTTGCCCCGCGCGAAATTCAACAGGCCATCCACATCCTCGGCGGCAATCGCGACATTCTCACACTTGGCCTCGCGCGCCGTGCCGGCGTTGCCGGGTGCGACGTAGACCTTCCGGACACGCATCGATTGCGCCGTCTTCCACGCCAGCGCGTGCTCGCGCCCGCCGCCGCCGATGATCAAAACGTTCATGTGAACACCCGCCGCAAAGACGCAAAGGGCGCAAAGAGTATTTTAATAAAAACAGAAAACTTCTTGGTCTTGGTTTTACCAGGCATTTCTTTGCGCCCTTTGCGTCTTTGCGGCGGGTGTTGATCAGTGCCGGAAATGCCGCATGCCGGTGAACACCATGGCGATGCCATGCTCGTTGGCCGCGTCGATGACTTCGTTGTCGCGCATTGACCCGCCCGGCTGGATCACGGCGGTGACGCCGACTTCCGCGGCTTGGTCGAGGCCGTCGCGAAAAGGGAAGAACGCATCCGAGGCCATGACGCTGCCATGCACGTCGAGGCCGGCGTCGGTCGCCTTGAGGGAGGCGATGCGCGCGCTGTACACGCGGCTCATCTGGCCGGCGCCGATGCCGATGGTGCGGCCTTCTTTGCAATAGACAATCGCGTTGGATTTTACGAACTTCACCACCTTCCAGGCGAACAGCAGGTCGGCGAGTTCACGCGGCGAGGGCGCGCGTTGGGTGACGATCTTGAGGTCTTTCTTGCCGATCATGCCGATGTCGCGTTCCTGGACCAGCAGGCCGCCGGTGACACGCTTGTAGTCGAGTCCGCCCGGGCGCTTTGTGCCCCAGGTGCCACAGGCGAGCACGCGGATGTTCGCCTTGGCGGCGAGAATCGGTTTGGCGTCCTCATTCACTTCCGGGGCGATAATTACCTCAACGAACTGCCTCTCCAGAATGTCCTTAGCGGTGGCGGCATCGAGCGGCCGGTTGAAGGCGATGATGCCGCCGAACGCCGAGGTCGGATCGGTAACGTAGGCGTGCTTGTAGGCATCGAGAATACTGCCGGCGACCGCCACGCCGCACGGGTTGGCGTGCTTTACGATCACACAAGCCGGTTCGTCAAAGGTCTTCACGCATTCGAGCGCGGCGTCGGTGTCGGCGACATTATTGAAGGAGAGTTCCTTGCCCTGCACCTGGCGGGCGGTGGCGACACAGGCCTCGGCCGATTCAGTTTCCACGTAGAACGCCGCCTTCTGATGCGGGTTCTCGCCATAGCGCATATCCTGAGCCTTGCGGTACTGGGCGTTGTAGGTGTGCGGGAACGCAGTGCGCGTACCGTCCGGCTGGACGCGGCCGAGGTAATTGGCGATCGCGCCGTCGTAGCGCGCGGTGTGCTCGAACGCCTTCACCGCGAGCGCGAAGCGCGTGGCGTCACTCACCTGCCCGTTGCTCGCCTTGATCTCGATGAGCACGCGTTCGTAGTCGGCGCTGTCCACCACCACCGTCACCGAGCCGTGGTTCTTGGCGGCGGCGCGCAGCAGGGCCGGGCCGCCGATGTCGATGTTCTCGATCGCGTCTTCGAGCGTGCAATCCGCCTTGGCGATGGTCTGCTCGAATGGATAAAGATTCACCACCAGCAGATCAATCGGCGGGATGCCATGCTTTTCCATGGCCGTGACATGCGCCGGCAGGTCGCGTCGGCCGAGCAGGCCGCCGTGGATTTTCGGATGCAGGGTCTTTACGCGCCCATCGAGAATTTCCGGAAAGCCGGTGTAGGCCGACACCTCGGTGACGGCAATGCCGTTGTCGGCGAGCAACTTGGCGGTGCCGCCGGTCGAGAGAATTTCAATATTGAAACTCTTGAGGGCACGGACGAATTCGACCACACCGTTCTTGTCGGAAACACTGATTAAAGCGCGCTGGATGCGGGACATGTTGTCTCTCGATGTAAAAGGGTCGTTCTTTTTTCTCCCTCTCCCTGCGGGAGAGGGTTGGGGTGAGGGCCAGCAGCGCCAAATTAGCGAATGGTGGGGCAGGCCCCACCCTACTTGACGATAATATTATTTATCCAGCCCGTGCAGCTTGAGCTTCTTGCGCAGGGTATTGCGGTTGATGCCGAGCATCTCGGCCGCCTTGCACTGGTTGCTCTTGACGTGCTTCATGACGATTTCGAGCAGCGGACGCTCCACCTCGTGGACCACCATGTCGTACAGATCGCCGGCCGGCTTCTCTCCGTCGAGATCGTTGAAGTAACGCTCAATCGCAGCCTTTACGCAGGTCGCGAGCGGGCCTTTGCGCGGGTGATGCTCTTTCATGCGGCCAGCCCTGCTGTACAGGGACGTACGAATGCCGCGGGCGCAGGATGCGCAGGAGCGGCGTC
>CAYJBG010000070.1:0-9930 GCA_964368085.1 uncultured Acidiferrobacterales bacterium
CCGCCAAATCGGTGGGCGTCACGCCCGGCGTATACGAAGGCATAACCGAACCGAGGGTTGTGGATGGGCGCGCGGCGAGGAAGTCCTCCACCCGCTGTACCGGCGCATTGTAGTTGCCGCCGCCGAGCGCGAAGGCGCGCGTTTCCAGCTCGCGCTGCAAGACAATACCGGCGAGTGGACGGTCGCTGCCGAAGTCCGCCGGTGTAATGCCGACCACGATACCGGCGTTGGCGTTGCGGTCGGTGCGCGAATAGTGGCTCATGCCGTTCACGACCACGCGCCCTGCTTCCGAGGTCGCGGCCACCACCTGGCCGCCCGGGCACATGCAAAAACTGTACACCGAGCGGCCGTTGCGGCAGTGGTGCACAAGCTTGTAGTCGGCCGCGCCGAGCTGCGGGTTGCCGGCGTAACGCCCGAGGCGCGCGACATCGATCAGGCGTTGCGGATGCTCGATGCGGAAACCGATCGAGAACGGCTTGGCGTCGATGCGCACGCCCTTGTCATATAGCATCTCAAAAGTGTCGCGCGCGCTGTGGCCGATCGCGAGCACGACGTGCGCGCAATCGATCTGCTCGCCGCCGGCGAGCGCGATGCCGCGCACGACATTGTTTTCGATTATGACCTCTTTAACCTGCGACTCGAAACGGAACTCGCCGCCGGCCGCGATGATCTGCTGACGCAGTTTCTCCACCACCTTCACCAGCCGCAGCGTGCCGATGTGCGGTTTGCTGATGTAAAGAATCTCCTCGGGCGCGCCGCACTCCACGAAGTCTTGAAGCACCTGGCGGATGTGATGCCCACGGTCCTTGATGCCGGAGTACAGCTTGCCGTCCGAGAAGGTTCCGGCCCCGCCTTCGCCGAACTGCACGTTCGACTCCGGCTTGAAGTCACGTTCGCGCCAGAAGCCCCACACATCCTGGGTACGCCGGCGCACGTCACGGCCGCGTTCCAGAATCAACGGCGCAAGGCCCATGCGCGCGAGCGCCAGGCCGGCGAACACGCCGCACGGGCCGCTGCCGATCACCACCGGGCGCACGGCCGGCGGTGTGGCGGCGTGCACCGGATAGCGATAGGTTTCATCCGGCGCCGGATGGATGTGCGGGCTGCCGTGGAATTTTTTCAGCAACGCGCCTTCGTCGCGCGCCTCGACATCAAGGGTGTAGACGAAGGCGATCACTCCCGGCTTGCGCGCGTCGTGGCCGCGCCGGCGCACGCGAAACCCGCGCAAATCCGTTTCCGGAATGCCCAGAGTGCGCAGGATCAGCGCGCGCAGCGCGCCCGCATCGTGGTCGAGAGGGAGTTTGATTTCGGTGAGTCGCAGCATGCCGCCAGTCTAACCGGCCAGAAAACAACCGGGGTCAATGACGGGCTTTCTGCCCCAAACCATCGACGAGTTCGTTGACGGTCGAAGGCTCCATGTCGAAACCGACATCGAGCCCCGGGTTGAGGGCGATGCCGAAGTCGCGGCCCATCCTCTCCAGCACCCAGGTGAACTCGGTGAGCATGCCGCCGCCGAAGCCGGGGTAGTCACTGATAAATTCCTTGGCGCGTTCCGGGCTCGAAAACAGCACCAGAATCGGCGTGCCGTCCTCGGCGGTAAGCACCAGCGGCTGGGCGCGCGCCGAACGCTGGATATTGAGCAGCGACGGCTTGTCGTCCTGTACCGGCATGAACACCTGGGAGTTCAAGAGGATGTTGAGCAGATCGTCGCTGCTGATTTTTTCTTCCTGGGCGGCCAGCAGGCTTTTCTCCAGCTCGTTGCGCGGCTCGAATGCTTCGCTCATGGGTCGGCGTCCGGAAAGTGGTGTGCGGCATGCTCGGCGATTCGGTTGGCAATTTCAACCAATACTAATGACAGGACGAACACAGCGAGTCCGCATTTCAGGTGTCGCTCAGGTAGGTCTTGGCCTCTTCGCCGGGGTTGGGCAGGCCGGCCACCCGCCAGGCATTGAGACATGTATTGAACAGGTCGTGCACCCAGAACTTGTGTTGACCGTGCAGGCGGCAGATCTGGGTCATTGCCGGGGCGGCGCCGAAACGTGCGTAATGCTGGCGCAGGGAGTGGATCACCTTCCAATGCGCCTCGCCCAGCTCACCGACGCCCTCGCGGTGTGCGATAGTCTGCGCCAACGTCTCGTTCCATTGCGCGGGATCGCGCAACAGGCCGTCTTCGTCGAACTCGGGATACAGCGGGGACTGGACAGCGGCGCGCATGGGACACCTCCTTCCGCGGCTCATGACCGGGGGACATGACATACCGTTTTAGTATGCCACGTCCCCCGGCGGATGCACGCCGACGCGGACAAACAGTTTAATGGCTTGTCCCGGAAGAGCGCGTGATCTTGTTATAGATGTTGTACTTTCCGGAAGGTTTCTTCATCGGCAGGCGCTTCACCTCCTTGAAGGTCGCGGCGTCGTACACGACCAGCGCGCCGTCCATTTCCCAGATACTCACCAATGCATACTTGCCGTCGCGCGTGAACTCGGTGTGCGCCGCAGTCATGCCGGGCGACGGCGTGAGGCGCTTCACGACTTCGAGCTTCTGCTTGTCGATGATCTCGATTGTGTCCTTCTTCGGGCTCATCATGTTGTCGGCCCAGGCATAGCGTGTGTCTTCGTGCGAGCGCAGAAAAAATCCGGGGCCGAGCGTGTCGATGCGCTTGATAACCTTCCAGGTATTGAGATCGATGATCGAGATGGCGCCTTCCCTGAGGTTGGGGGTGGCGAGCACCGTGGCCCCTTCGCGTTGCCAGCTGATGCCGCTGCCGAGGTGCGGCAGACCCGGCAGTTCCACGTCCGCAATCTTGCGGCCCACCAGCAGGTTCACCACCTGGCCATTCTTGCCATTTCCCGAGGCGCAATCGCGCTTCCCGCGCGCGCCCGGACCGGCACATCCCTGTGCGTCGCGCGCCGCGCCGATCAGGTGGTTGTAGGGCGGATCGAAGAAGAAGTCGTCGAGGTAGTCGTCCAGCTTGATGCGCCGCACCGGAAACGGCCCCTTGGCGGCGAGCGCCTCGCCCATGCGGTAGTCGTGCACCAGCCCTGGAAATACCGGTGCGGCCTTCTCGTCCCACGGAATCTCCCACACCTCGGGGATATCCTTGAGCGCGGCAATGAAGCTCCTGCGCGGGCCGGCGTCGTACACCGCCGAGACGCGCGAACTCTTGCCGGTGTCGTCCTGCACCACGATCGCCTTGAGCGGCGCGAGGTCCCGGGCGTCCAGCACCACCAGCGTATGCGGCAGATAATTTCCGACCAGCACGAAGCGCCCGTCGCCCGATACCGCCAGGTTGCGGGTGTTGATGCCGGCGCGTATCTCGGCGATGTATTTCAGGTTGTAAATGTCGAACTTCGAGACCCAGCCATCGCGCGACACGAAGTACACATAACGCCCTTCCGGTGAGAACTTCGGCCCGCCGTGCAGCGCGAAGCGCGTCGGGAAACGCATGACCGGCACGAGGCGATCGCCATCCAGCAGCGTTGCATGGTGATCGCCGAGCTCGACCACGATGAACAGATTCAGCGGGTCCTGGACCTTGAACACCGGCTTGTCGGAAAGCCTCTCGCCCGGTTTCACGTGTAGCACGTGCGAAGCACGCATCTGCTCGACATCCCAGCGCGGCACCTGCGCCAGTGGCGTATAGATCAATTCTGCAAGTTGTTTGATTTGCACATCCGACAGCTTTTCGCGAAATGCCGGCATCTGCGTGGCCAGCCGCCCGTCGCGGATAACGTCCAACGCCTCGTCGCGCTTCAGCCGCCCGAGATTTTCCGGCAGCAGCGCCGGGCCCATGGCGCCGAGACGGTCGGCGCCGTGGCACGGCGCGCAGTGATCGGAGTAAAGACTGGCGACGGATGGTGCCTCGACTGCCACGGCGTGCATCGCGGGCAACACGAAGAGTGTGACGACAAGAATTCGGGAACAGCGTTTTAAAATCATGGCGACGTTACGAGTTTTGTAGGTTGGGGTGAGCGTAGCGAACCCCAACGGCTCAGCATGGACGTAGTGGTCATGTTGGGGTTCGCTACGCTCACCCCAACCTACACATGTGATTTTGTTTGCGCGATGGGGATACGGCTGTATGGACGGTTCGCCAGGCGCTCGCCCTGCCCTTCAACGCCGATCTCTGCGTCGGTCAAATAACAAGCCGGGTCTTCCGCCCAGGGGTCATTGGTAAGCTGATGCGCGCGCACGCGGGTGTTACCGCCGCAGATATCGAAGTACTTGCACTCGCCGCAGCGCCCCTTGATCTTGCGCGGGTTGGCCTTGAGCCCAGCCATGAGCGGATCGCTTGTGTCCGGCCAGATCTGCGAGAACGGACGTTGCTTCACGTTGCCGAGGCTGTAGTGCCACCAGAAGGTGTCAGGGTGGACCTGGCCAAGGTTGTCGATGTTGGCGATATTCACGCCCGAGGAGTTGCCGCCCCACTGCGCGAGCTTGGCGCGCATATGCGCTTCAAGTTGCGGGAAATTCTTGCGTACCCAGAACAACAGATAGACACCGTCAGCGTCATTGTTGCCGGTGACGAACTCTTTATGCAGTCCACGCTGCGTGTAGTCCCAGCAGGTATCGAACAACAGGTCCATCGCCCAGCGTGTGGTCTTGAGGATCACGTCGTCCTTGCGGTTGATGTTGCCACGTCCCGCATAGTTGAGGTGCGAGAGATAGAACTTGTCGATGCCTTCGTCTTCCATGAGCTTCAAAAGCTCTGGCAGTTCGGTGGCGTTGTCCTGGGTCATGGTAAAGCGCATGCCGATCTTGATACCGCGCTGATGGCACAGGCGGATGCCGTGCATCGAGGCGTCGAACGCGCCCGGCATGCGGCGGAAGCGGTCATGCGTTTCCTGGATGCCGTCGATACTGATGCCGACGTAGTCGTAGCCGACTGCAGCGATGCGGTCGATATTGGACTCGTCGATCAACGTGCCATTGGTCGACAGGCCGACGTAGAAACCCATCTGTTTGGCGCGCTGCGAGATGTCGAAGATATCGGGTCGCAGCAGCGGCTCGCCGCCGGAAAGGATCAGCACCGGTACGTGGAAGGCCTTTAGATCATCCATCACCTTGAAGACCTCGGCGGTGGACAGCTCGCCGGGAAAATCGGTGTCGGCCGAAATCGAGTAGCAGTGCTTGCAGGCCAGGTTGCAGCGCCGGATCAGGTTCCAGATCACCACCGGGCCAGGCGGATTGCGCTTCGGGCCGGGCGGTGTCGGCTGCGCGATTTCCTGCATGTATTGCGAGATGCGGAACACGGATCAGTTACCGTAGGTTGGGGTGAGCATCGCGAACCCCAACGCAAACGCACGTTGGGCTTCACTGTGTTCAGCCCAACCTACATCCTGCGACAAGATGCGGAGCATCATTCAGGTACCGATGCGCAAGCCGGTTTTCTTGAGGATGCGCGTGCTGTACAGCACCGCATGCCCGCGGTCGTCCGGGCCGAGCAGCACGGCGATGCGCGCGACCTTGGCGTCGACTTCGATGCGGTCGTGGCCGTGCACCATGGCAAACAGGTTGTACGGCCACTCCGGCAGGATGCGCGGGCGGTGATAGCAGTGGCTCACGAACTCGAGCGCGCCGACCTGCATGCCAAGCTTGTGCAGGCGTTCATCCGGCACGTTCCAGACCGTCATGCCGTTCGCCTTGTAACCGAGTTTGTAGTGGTTGGGCACCGCGCCGATGCGCCGGACGACACCGGTTTGCAGCATGCGGCGCAGACGTTGCATGACCTCCTCCGCGCTGACCCCGGCCTGCCCGGCGATGGCGTGATACGGCCGCGCCACGCGCGGCAAGCCGGCCTGGGTGGCCAGAATGATGCGGCGATCGACAGCGTCGATCGCGTCCGCGGGTGGCGGGCGGTGCGCGGCGGTCGCGGTCTTCAGGCTCATGCCTCGAACCTCAAACCGACGAAGAACTCTTCCTGCTTCGGCAGGTTGAAAACCTTGCACCCGGTTTCCTCTTCGATGGCGGCGATGACGTCATTAATGCGTTCCGGTGTCTCGGTGGCCAGCACGAACCACATGTTGAACTCGTGCTCGCGCTGGTAGTTGTGCGCCACTTCGGGGTGGGCGTTGACCAGCGCCGTTACACGCTCGAAATCTTCCGCCGAAACCTTCATGGCTGCAAGCGTCAGCGCCCCGCCGAGACGCTCGGCGTGGTACATCGGCCCGAAGCGCGACAACACGCCGTCGGCCAGCAAGACCTCCACGCGGCGGATGAGATCGTCCTCGGTCGTGCCGAGACGCGCCGCCACTTCCGCATACGGCCGCTCGCTGATCGGAAAGCCGCCCTGCAGGGTGTTGATAATGACGCGGTCGAGTGCATCCATGATTATTCTCCGCTGCCACTCGCCGCCGGCTCGGCAGCCGGCTCCAGCCGTGCATCCAGCGCGGAGCCGGCATTCGTACTTCCCTGTACATCAAAGTACATGGCGCCGCACTGCTTGAAGCGCCGGCGGCTGAACAGCACGTCGTGTGGCAGGCCCTGCAGGCCGCAACGGTTCACCATCCAGTCGAGGTTCGACAGCACGCTCTCACGGGTCTTCCCATGAATCATGCAATACAGATTGTAGCGCCACTGCGGCAGACGGCGCGGGCGGCGGTAGCAGAGCGTGATGAAGTCGAAACCGGCGAGGCATTGCCCGAGTTCGCGCACCTGCACATCCGGCACGTCCCACACCACCATGGCGTTCGCGCCATAGCCGACCTCGTGGTGCCGCACCACCACGCCGAAGCGCCGCACCACGCCGGCCTGCTTGAGGCGCGCGAGGCGCGCGAGCACTTCCTCTTCCGGCATGCCAAGGCGCGCGCCGAGCTCGGCATAGGGACGCGACACCAGCGGCAGGCCCGGCTGGAGCACGGCCAGCAACTGCCGGTCCGCGTCGTCGAGCGGCGCCAAGGTGGCGCGCGCCTGCGGTGCGAGGCTCAGGTCCATTTCAGGTCAAACCCCAGGTCAATGTGGTAATCCTCGAGCAACGGGAACGCCAGTACCTCGAGCCCGCTGCGCGCACCGATGTCGTCGAGCACCGCCTGAAGGCGCGTGCTGTGCGGCGTGGTCGCCACGAACCACAGATTGAGGCGGTGCTCGCGTTCGTAGTTGTGGTTCACTTCCGTGTAGCTGTTCACGAGCTGCGCCACTTCTTCCAGTCGCTCCGCTGGCACGGCCATGGCGGCGAGCGTGCTCACGCCGACGGTGTTCGGGCGCAGCACGGCGCCGACGCGCGACACCGCACCCTGCTTCTTGAGGCGTATCAGCGCTTCCAGCACCTCGGTCTCGCTCACGCCCAGCGCGTGCGCGATGTCGGCGTAGGGTGTCAGTGACAACGGGAAGTCGTGCTGAAAGTCGTTCAGCAGGCGGCGTTCCAGGTTATTCAACACCGCTTCGTTCGTTTGCATATTGGTCTTATCGTCTTGTGGCGTCGCTTTGTCGATCGGCGGGTTACGGCGCGCCCCTCACCCCTTGCCCTCTCCCGCTTGCGCGGGAGAGGGGGAGTTGGCGATACGGCGATATTAATATGGGCGCCTAACCCACCCTACATATAATAATGGTCACTGTCCGATGCGGTGCGCGCGCGCAGTGAAGAAGATGCCGCTCGGGTTGTGCGCCGGCAGCGTCGCGATTTTTGCATAGGTCTCGGTGTCGTACACGTCCACGCGATTGTCGTCGCGCACCGAGATCCAGACGTTCCCGCCGCGTGCCGTGAACTCCATGTGCAACACTGCCTTGCCGGGCTTGAGGGTCTGCACAATTTTGCCGGTGAGCGTGTCAATGACCTGCACGGTGTCGTTGTGCGGCGGCGCGAAGTTGACCCACACCTGGCGTCCGTCCGGACGCGCCACGACAAAGATCGGCTGGCCGGCAACCGCCACGCGCCCGGTCTCTTTCCAGGAACGCTGATCAATGACCAGCACCTCATGCCGGCCGACGGCGGGGACGTAGGCGCTATCGCCGGCCATGGCCCAAAAGTCCATGTGCGGCATCTTGTACACCGGCAACGGCTGCTCGCCGCGTCCGTAACCTTGCAGCACGCGGCGCACGCCCTGGTCCGGCCGCCACAGGTCGAGCAACGCCAGGCCATCTTCGCCGAACAGACCGGCGATGTAATAACGCCCGTCCGGGGTCACCGTGCCGTCGTACGGCTGCTTGCCGACATTCGTAAACTTCGTGAGCACAGGCCTCTTCGGGTCGCGCAGGTCGGCGATCCAGATTTCGCCGGCGTCGTAGAGCGAGAACACGAAGCGGTTGCCGGGTGCGTCCACCAGCCCCACGACCTTGGAGCGCTTGTTGTCGCCCCAGGCCGCCGGGATGTCGGCAAGCGGTTCGAGAGTGGCGGCATCGAATACCCGCACCCCGCCCGGCTCGTAGTTGGAAACCGCGATCAGCCGCCCGTCCTGCGAGATTGCGCCGCCGATGGCATTGCCGGCCTGCAGCACGCGCTTCTCGATGGTTCCGCGCAGCAGGTCCAGCTTGGTGAGTCCGCCGTCACGCCCGAACACGTAGGCAAAACGTGCATCGCGTGAATACACCAGCGAGGCGTGCGACAGGTCACCGAGACCTTTCACACGCGTCAGTGTCGTGCGGGTCGTGGTCTCGACCACCTGCACGCTGCCGGTGGAGCGTTCGATCACCACACCCAGACCACCAGTGCCGCGCAGGGATGTGGTGGCGCAGGCGGAAAGCAGCAACCCGGCTACAATCAGCGCTGCCTTACGAATACTGCCCCGCGCCCCTTTCATCTGAAATGGGTGCACCTGGACCTGCCTGTTGTTGCTATTGCTGAGCATTTGTCACGCCTGTCTGAAGTTGCTTCACCAGCCACGCCGCCTCGATCTCGTTCATGAATGGCCGCCACGGCGGCATTGGCGTGCCGGGGCGGCCGTGCAGAATCACCGCGCGCAGCATGTCCGCAGACTTGCCGCTGAGCGCCTGTGGCGTGAGCGCCGGACCGAGCCCGCCTTGCAGGGTCAGGCCGTGACACGACCCGCAGTCCTGCCTGAGTAAATGCAGCAACTGCTGCTGGCGTGCCGGCGTGAGTTCCGCCTGCGCCGCGAGCGGCAGGAGAAACAGCGCGGCCCCCGCGAGCCTCGCCCAATCAGGCTTCATAGGGTGAGCCGCAACTCAAACTGTGCCGCGTGTTGCCTGTCATGCCTTGCCCCCTGTAAACAACGGGGCGGTCGCCCGCCCCGTGAATGACCCACTGGAAGATCTTGCTCAGTACACGTCGTGCTGCGTGTTGTACACGTTGAACTTGCCGGTCGGCGTCACCAGACGCTTGTCCTTGATGACGGCCTTCAGCTTGCGGGTCTTGTCGTCGATCACTACGATCGCCGACTCCTGGGTCTTGCCGTTCCACACCGAGAACCAGACCTCGTCGCCGGCCTTGTTGTACTCCGGCTGCACGACGCGCTTCGGGCCTTCGCCCAGCTTGGCCAACTCGGCCACCTTCACCACCTCATACGGTTTGTCGAGGTTGCCGATGTCGAACACCGCGACCGACTGGCTGACAGCGGCATCCGGGTTGAGCGGCGTGTCCACCCACAGGTTCTTCGACTTCGGATGGGTCTTGAGGAACAGCGAGCCGCCGCCCTGGGCCTTGAGCGTGCGCACCACCTTCCAGGCGTTGGCCGGGTTCTTCTCCGGGTCGGTGCCGATCAGCGCCACGGTCTCGTCACCGAGATGGCTGGTGGCCCACACCGGACCGAACTTCGGATCGACGAAGTTGGCGCCGCGGCCGGGGTGCGGAATCTTGCCCACGCCGTCCTTCACCAGTTTGACGAGCTTGCCTTCCTTGGCATCCACCACCGCGATCGTATTGCGCTGGTTGGCGGCGACCATGAAGTAGCGCTTGCTGGAATCCCAGCCACCGTCATGCAGGAAGCGCTCGGTGCCGATGCTGGTCACCTTGAGGTTGTTGATGTCGGCGTAGTTGA
>CAYJBG010000071.1:0-7377 GCA_964368085.1 uncultured Acidiferrobacterales bacterium
CGCCGGGCTTGGCGCCCTGCGCCATCTTGATCTGGATCTGGTCGGCGCTCATCAGATACTCGGTGGTGGCGCCGAAGCGCCCGGCCGCGACCTGCTTGATCTTGGAACGCAGCGAGTCGCCGGCCTTGAGATGCAGGTCACGGACCACACTCGGGATGCGCGAGCGGAGCGACTCGCCGTCCTTCACCGGTTTGAAGCGCATGGCGTCCTCGCCGCCCTCGCCGGTGTTGGACTTGCCGCCGATGCGATTCATGGCGATCGCGAGCGTGGTGTGCGCCTCGGTCGAGATCGAGCCGAGCGACATGGCGCCGGTGGCGAAGCGTTTGACAATCTCCTTGGCTGGCTCGACGTCTTCCAGCGGTATGGGCCGGCCGGCCTTATTGATCTCGAACAGGCCGCGCAGCGTCATCAGGCGCTCGTTCTGGTCATTGATGAGCGCGGCATATTCTTTGAAAGTTTGATAGCTGTTGGTGCGCGTGGCGTGTTGCAGCTTGGCGATGCTCTGCGGCGTCCACATGTGTTCCTCGCCGCGTACGCGGTAGGCGTACTCGCCGCCGGCGTCGAGCGCGTCGCGATAGTCGGGCGCGTCGCTGTACGCCTGCCGGTGCCAGCGCACCGCTTCCTCCGCGATTTCGGCGAGGCCGGCGCCTTCGACGCGCGTCGGCGTGCCGGTGAAGTACTTGTCCACGAACGCGCTGTTGAGACCGACGGCTTCGAAGATCTGCGCGCCGCAGTACGACTGGTAGGTAGAGATGCCCATCTTGGACATCACCTTGAGCAGGCCCTTGGCAACACTCTTGGTGAAGCGCTTGCAGGCCTCGGCGTGCGTGAGGTCGGCGGGCAATTGATCCTTTATTGCCGCGAGGGTCTCGAACGCGAGGTACGGATGGAACGCCTCGGCGCCGTAACCGGCGAGCATGGCGAAGTGGTGCACCTCGCGCGCCGAGCCGGTCTCGACCACCAGGCCGACCTTGGTGCGCAGCCCCGCGCGGATCAGATGATGGTGTACGGCGCTGGTGGCGAGCAGCGTCGGAATCGGCATGTGCGCGGCGCCGGTCTCGCGGTCGGAAAGTATCAGAATGTTGGCGCCATCGTGCACCGCCTTTTCCGCGCCGGCGCACAGCCCATCGAGCGCCGCGCCCATGCCGGCCGCGCCGTGCGCGGCGGGGTAACAGACGCCGAGTGTCGCCGAACGGAACTTGTTCTGCGTCAAGGCGCCGATGGCGCGGATCTTCTCCATGTCGACGGACGACAAGACCGGCTGACTCACCGCGAGACGCAACTGCGGTTCGTCGGCGTCCAGGCTCATCAGGTTCGGACGCGGGCCGATGAACGACACCAGCGACATCACCATCTCCTCGCGGATCGGATCGATGGGCGGGTTGGTGACCTGCGCGAACAACTGCTTGAAGTAGGCGTACAGCGGCTTGGCGCGATTCGACAACACCGCGAGCGGCGTGTCGTTGCCCATGGAGCCGATCGCCTCCTGGCCGGTGACCGCCATCGGCGTCATAAGAAACTTTATATCTTCCTGGGTGTAACCGAACGTCTGCTGGCGGTCGAGCAAGGCGCCGTTCGTGGCGGCGGGCACGCTGCCCGCGGCCGGGCCGCAAAGCTGCTCCTGCGTTGTCCCCGTGGGGACGGCTTCGCGCTGCGGCACTTCCACCATCCCTGGTGGTCGGCCGGAAGACTGCTCCTGCGCTTCCGGCACTTCCGCCATAGTGAATGAGGCTTCATTCACTGGTCGCAGGTCTTCGAGATGAATCTGGGACTTGTTCAGCCAGTCGCGGTACGGCCGCGAATCGGCGAGCTGGGTCTTGAGCTCGGCGTCATCGACGATGCGCCCGGCTTCAAGATCGATGAGAAACATCTTGCCCGGCTGCAGGCGCCACTTCTTCACGATCTTGTGCTGCGGGATGTCGAGCACGCCCATCTCCGAGGCCATGACCACGTGATCGTCATCGGTGATCAGGTAGCGCGCCGGACGCAAGCCGTTGCGGTCGAGGGTCGCGCCAATCTGGCGGCCGTCGGTAAAGGCCACGGCCGCCGGTCCGTCCCACGGTTCCATGAGCGCGGCGTGGTATTCGTAGAATGCTTTGCGCTTCGCGTCCATCAGCAACTGCTTGTTGGCCCAGGCTTCGGGAATCAGCAGCATCATGGCGTGCGCCAGCGAGTAACCGCCGGCGACCAGAAGTTCGAGCGCGTTGTCGAAACAGGCCGAGTCCGACTGGCCCTCATTGATCAGCGGCCAGAGCTTTTCGAGGTCCTGCCCAAGCAGCGCCGAGGACATCGAATAGCGGCGCGCCGCCATCCAGTTGACGTTGCCGCGCAGGGTGTTGATCTCACCGTTGTGCGCGATCATGCGGAACGGGTGCGCGAGATCCCAGGTCGGAAAGGTGTTGGTCGAGAAGCGCTGGTGCACGAGCGCGAGTGCCGACGCGAACTGCGCGTCGCGCAGATCCGGGTAATATTCACCGACCTGGTCGGCGAGCAGCATGCCCTTGTACACGAGGGTGCGCGCCGACAGGGAAGGAATGTAGAACGCTTCGATACCCGGGAGCGTGAGCGCGCGCACTCGATGCTCGACGACCTTGCGGATCACGAACAGTTTGCGCTCGAAGGCCGCCGCATCGTAATCGTCACAGCCGATGAACACTTGACGTACCAGCGGCTCGACCAGCCGCACACCCTTGCCGAGACGCGCGTTGTTGGTGGGCACGTCGCGCCAGCCAAGCAGCTCTTGACCTTCTTCCTTCACCACGGCGGCGATGATCTGCTCGCACTCGACGCGCGGGATCGTAGCGCGCGGCAAGAACAGCATGCCGACCGCATACTGCCCGGCCGCCGGCAGCGTAATGTTGCGCGTGCCGAGCTCACGTCGCAGGAAGCCATCCGGTATCTGGATCAGAATGCCCGCGCCGTCGCCGGCCAGCGGGTCGGCGCCGGTGGCGCCGCGATGGCTCAAGTTCTTCAGGATTTGCAGGCCCTGCTCGACGATCGCATGGGAGCGTGCGCCCTTGATGTGGGCAATGAAGCCGACGCCGCAGGCATCGTGCTCCTGCTCGGGGGCGTACAGGCCCTGGCGCTGCGGCAATCCCGGATGACTCACACTGACTCCTCTTGCAGGCCTTAAGCAGATTTCGCGCAATTCCAGGCGTAAAACCCGGGAATACCGCAAAAACCGCGAAAATTCCGGCGAAAATGGGCATTCAGTCTACCTAGAGCGCCGCGTCCCGGCAACGGCGGGGAACGGCGATTTTGGCGGAAAAGCTGCTCCTGCGTTTATCCCCGTAGGGATGGCTGCGCGCCAGGCACTTCTGCCCTCCATGGATGGAGTAATGCCGCGAGAGGGCAGGAGCCCGAAGCGGCCGCCATCCATGGCGGTTGGCCGGAAAATCAGGTGAGTTCGGCCGGGTCGTGCAGGCGCTGGTGCTCGCGGATGGCGTAGCGGTCGGTCATGCCGGCAATGTAGTCGGCCACCACCCGGGCGCAGGCGGCCTTGTCGGCAGGCAGCGAGCGGACCTTGTCGTGGTACTGGGGGGGAAGCATGCGCGGATCGTCCATGAACACGCCGAACAGGCCGGAGACAACCTGCTCGGCCTTGCGCGTCATGCGCCGCACCCGGTAGTGGTTATAGAGCTGCTCGCGCAGGAAGTGTTTTAGTTCAATGCTCTGCGCGCGCACCGGCTCGCTGAAACCGATGAGCGGCCGGCCGGCGTTGCGCACGGCCTCGATGGAATGCACCTCGGCGGCGGCCAGCTGGCGGCGGCTGTTCTCCACCAGGTCCACCACCAGATAATTAATCATGCGCCGCACGATCTCGTGAATGCGCACGCGCTCCGGAATATCCGGGTGACGGTGCGCAACCTCGGTGTACTGCGCGCCGAACAGGCGCACATCACGCAGCGGCTCGACGCGAATGAGGCCGGAGCGCAGGCCGTCATCGACATCATGATTGTTGTAGGCGATTTCATCGGCCAGGTTCGCGACCTGCGCTTCGAGACTGGGTTGCTTGTTTTCGATGAAGCGCCGGCCGACGTCACCCAGCTCAGCGGCATTCTTCGACGAACAATGCTTGAGAATACCTTCGCGCGTCTCGAATGTAAGGTTCAGTCCCGGGAACTCGGCATAGCGTTCCTCAAGCACATCGACGGTGCGCAGCGATTGCAGATTGTGCTCGAAACCGCCGTAGTCGCGCATGCAGGCGTTGAGCGCGTCCTGCCCGGAGTGGCCGAACGGCGTGTGGCCGAGGTCGTGGGCGAGCGCGATGGCTTCGGTCAGATCTTCGTTCAGGCTTAAGGTGCGCGCCATCGAGCGGCCGATTTGGGCCACTTCGATGGAGTGCGTGAGTCGGGTGCGGAACAGATCGCCCTCGTGGTTCACAAACACCTGGGTCTTGTATTCGAGGCGGCGGAACGCGCCGCAATGCACGATGCGGTCGCGGTCGCGCTGGTATTCGCTGCGGTAGGCGGGCGCGGCCTCTGGCTTCCGGCGGCCGCGCGAGTTGGCGTCGCTCGCCGCACAAGCACTGAGCGCGACGCTCACGCCGCCTCCCGGCACTGTTCCAGGGTTTCCGCGAGTAGCGTCGGCGGAACGTCCGAGGTGATGACTGCGTGGCCGAGACCGCGGGGCAATACCAGGCGCAGCTTGCCGGCCTCGATCTTCTTGTCCACGCGCATGAGTTCGCGCAGCTGCGCGCCGGAAAGCGATTGCGGCGCGCGCGTCGGCAAGCGTGCGCGTTGAATGAGTTTTTCGATGCGCGCGACCTCCTGCGGCTTGAGCCAGCCGAGGCGGCGCGACAGGTCGGCGGCCATGCACATGCCGGCCGCGACCGCCTCGCCATGCAGCCACACGCCATAGCCGGCGCCGGTCTCAATCGCATGCCCGAAGGTGTGGCCGAGATTAAGCAACGCACGGCTTCCTGCTTCGCGCTCGTCGGCCGCCACCACCCTGGCCTTGTCGGCACAGGAGCGCTCGATGGCATAGCTAAGCGCCGACGGATCGCGCGCCAGCAGCTTGTCCAGGTTCTGCTCCAGCCAGACGAAGAACCCGGGATTTCCGATCAAACCGTATTTGATGACCTCGGCCAGACCGGCGGACAGTTCCTTGTCCGGCAGGGTGTTGAGCGTGTCGGTGTCGACGATCACGCACTGCGGCTGGTGGAAGGCGCCGATCATGTTCTTGCCGAGCGGATGATTCACACCGGTCTTGCCGCCGACCGACGAATCCACCTGCGCGAGCAGCGTGGTCGGGATCTGGATAAAAGGCACGCCGCGCAGGTAGGTGGCCGCCGCGAAGCCGGTCATGTCGCCGACCACCCCGCCGCCCAATGCAATCAGGGTCGTCTTGCGGTCGCAGCGATTTTCAAGCAGCGCAGTGAAAATGTTGTTCAGTACATCGACGGTCTTGTACGCCTCGCCGTCCGGGAGCACTACACTGACCGGGCTCCACGGCGCAAGTTGCTTCAGCAGGGTATCGAGGTAAAGCGCGCCGACAGTCGCGTTCGTCACCACCGCCACACGGTTACCAACGACGCAGGGCTTCAGCAATTCCGGACGACGCAGCAGGCCGCTACCGATGTGGATCGGGTAACGGCGTTCGCCAAGTTCAACGTTCAGGGTTTTCATCCGTCGTATCCAGGCCTTTGAGGCGCGCGGCGATGTCGCGCGCGACGTTCGCCGGCGCGCGCTGACCGGTGTCGACGACGACATCCGCGATCTGCCGGTAGATCGGCTCACGCTGGCGCAGAAGCTCCTCTATTTTGCCACGCGGGTCGCCGGTCTGCAGCAGCGGCCGGTTGCGATCGCGGCGCGTGCGCGCGACGAGTGTCTCAATATCGGCCCGCAAGTAGACCACGGTTCCATGTTGTTTGAGCGCCTGACGGTTTTCTTCCAGAAGCACCACGCCGCCGCCGGTCGCCAGAACAATGTCCAGCTCCTGGGTGAGCACCCCGATCACGGCGCTTTCGCGCTGGCGGAACCCGGCCTCGCCTTCGATCTCGAAAATAACCGGGATGGTTACACCCGTGCGCCTCTCGATCTCCTGGTCGGCGTCGACAAACCGTTTGTGCAGCAGCGCCGCCAGATGCCGGCCGATGGTGGTCTTGCCGGCGCCCATCGGGCCGATCAGGAAAACGTTGCCCGGCACAGTCATGCCGGGCATATGTCAGGTGCGCGTGGTGAAATCAAGGTACCGCTTCCGGACCGCGAAGCCCGGCAGCGCTACGCGGCCGGGCGGCATAACATTACCGGAGACTGAGAGTATCCGAAAGAATGCGCGGCGTCAGGAATATCAACAACTCGGTTTTATTGTCGAGCTTGCTTTTCTTGTTGAACAACCAGCCCAGCACCGGCACGTCTGACAGGAACGGCACCTTGGTGACGGTGCTGATCAGCTCCTGCTCGTAGATGCCGCCGATGACCACGGTCTGGCCGTTGTCCAGCAGCACCTGGGTGGTGATTTCCTTTTTGTTGATCGTGCTGTTTTCCGGATCGGCCGAGGCGAAGGCGTCCTTGGTGATCAGGACATCCAGAATCACCTTGTCATCGGGCGTGATGCGCGGCGTCACTTCCAGGGCCAGCACCGCCTTTTTGATCAATGCGGTCACCCCTTGCGCGGTGACCACCTGGAACACGCGCTCCTGACCCTGCTCGATGCGCGCCTTCTTCTGGTTGGCGGTAATGAGACGCGGGCTGGAAATCACCTTGCCCAGACCCTCTTCCTCCAGCGCGGACAGCTCCAGGCTCAGGAGATTGCCGGCCGGCAGTTGGAGAATCGTTGCAATCGACGCCGGACCGCTGGTACCGATGCCGCCTGCGCCCAGATTAACGCTCAGGTCGCTGCCGGGCGCGATGGGCAACCCACTGACCATATTTGATGCGCAACCCAAGGTTCCGCAGACGGTGCCCGCCGCGATATTCCCAAGCGGACTTTGCGCGGACACACCCCATTTGACGCCCAGGTTTTTGGCGAAGGTGTCGCGCGCCTCGACCAGCCGGGTCTCGATCATCACCTGCCGGACCGGCTGGTCGAGCGCGGCGATGAGCTTGCGTACCTCCCTGATCTTGCTCGGCGTGTCCTGGATGAGCAGGGTGTTGGTGCGTTCATCCACGGTCACCTGGCCGCGCGGCGACAGCAGTGTGTTGGACTCGGTTTCGAGTTTCTCCACTCTCACATTGCTGGGCGGCGACGACACGGTCAATCCGCCGCCCGGCGTCGCCCGGCCGGCCGGTTCGATCGCTTTGATGGACTTGAGCAGCTTGGCGATGTCCTCGGCCTTGGAGTAATTGACCTGAATCAGCTCCGACACCAGCGCCTCTAGCTCCATGACGCTCTTGCCGGCTTCGAGCGCGGCCTTCTCCTTGGCCGCCACCTCGT
>CAYJBG010000071.1:7477-9878 GCA_964368085.1 uncultured Acidiferrobacterales bacterium
ACCTCGTCGGCCGGGCCGACCGTGACCACGTTGCCGCTCTTGCGCACCGCCAGATTCTTGGCGGTGGCGATGATGTCGAGCGCCTGATCCCACGGCACGTCCTTGAGGCGCAGCGTGAGATTGCCCTTGACCGAGTCGCTGGTCACGAAATTAAGATTGGTGAAATCGGCGATCACCTGCAACGCGGCGCGCACGTCGATGTTCTGGAAGTTGAGCGACAGCTTTTCACCGGAGTAACCGAACTCGTCTTTTTTCTTCTCGCCCGCTTTCTCCACGATCGGCTTCACGTTCACCGTGAACACCTCGCCCGCCTGGTAGGCCAGGTGCTCGTACTTGCCGCGCGCGACGATCACCATGCGCACGTTCTTGCCCTGCACGAAGGTGTCGATGTTGTGCACCGGCGTGCCGAAGTCGGTCACATCCAGCCGGCGTTGCAGTTCCGCGGGAATTCCGGTGTCGTGGAAATCGACAATGATCTCGCCGGCCTGCTCGCGGATATCGATGCCGACACCGGTATCGGACAGGCCAATGATGATTTTGCCATCGCCCTGCGGGCCGCGGCGGAAATCGATGCCCTTTAGATTGTGCTTGCCGGGACGCACAGCGCTCGCGAAACGCGTGGTCCTGGGCGCCTGCGCGCCGGCCACCCCGCCCACCGGGTTATCCACCGTGATCGTATAGCTGCGGTTATCGACCGTGCTGGTGTAGGCGGCCGGCTTCACCAGGTTCAGCACGATGCGCGTGCGGTTCTGCGCCTCGACGGCGTGGACGCTGGTGACGGCGCCCGTGCCCACCTTGACGCTGGTCCGGGACATGGTGACGCGCGTGTTCGGAAAGTCGAGCGCGATACGCGCCGGATTGCTGGTCGTGAACACCACCGGTTTGGTGGGTGTGCCGGTCATGCGTATCTGAACCTGGATGCGGTCGCCCGGGAGCTTCGCGTAGACGATGTCCTCGATGGCGTTGTGCGGCTCCGCCGGCTTGACCGGGGCCTCGGGCGCGGGAGCGAGCGCTTCCGCCGGCGGGATGATTTTGGGTCCTTGCTTTGCGGCGGCGGCTTTCGGCGTTTCGGCGCCGAGCAACGCAACCACGCGATAACCGTAGCCGGTGGGTTCGATCTTGAGTTCACCCGCCTGGTTCATCAGAATGTCAACATTCACGCCGGTGCCGTCGTCGGACAGATAGGGATAAACACCCTTCACCGCGCCGCGGCCATCGACATCGGTCACGTCGCGCAACACCGTGCCGGGCAGATGCAGCCGCAGACGCTGACCGCCGTCGAGGGCTTCGATCGTGTAGGCCGGCGTACCGCTCACCCGCACCTGCAGCGTGGGGGCGACACTGTCCTCTTCCCACGACAACGCGGTCAGTTCGCCGGCGAACGCCGCTGCGCTGAACAGGAACAGAAATGCGGACAGGCCGCGCACCAGCATTTGCCGGAACGGCCTGGCGCGGAGAATACGTTTGTACGTCCTGATCTGATTCATGGTAACGCCCTCTTATTCCTGTATGGCGAGGCTTGCCTCGCGCTCCACCCATTCGCCGAGCGCGCCCTGGATAAGCTCGACAAGCTCGATTTTTTCATCGGTGACACGCGTGATTCGGCCGAAGTTTTGTCCCATGTAGTTGCCCCGCTGTACCCGGTACACGGCCCCGTCGGTGGCCTGAATGATGCCCCAGGACTGCTTGCCGCGGCTGAGCGTGCCGACCATTTTGAGACCGTCGAGCGGGGTATCCTCGAGCGGTTCCTTGCGCCGGTTCATGTCCGGCCGTGGGCCGCCCGCCCGTCCCGACACGGATTGCGGCCTGAGATTGGCGGGCGAGAATGGATTGATGAGATCGGCCGCCGCGTATGCAAACGCCTCGTACGGTTTGATCTCCGGCAGCGGCTCGATCTTCGGTTTGCGGTCGGCGTGTGCGGTCTTCACGAACTCACGCAGATCGTCGAGTCCGTCGCTGCTGCATCCCGCGAGCAGGCCGCAGCCGAGCGCGAGCGGCAACAGGGCGCGCCTCACTTGGCGGCTCCTGCCGGGGCGGCCGGTTTGGCGGCCGGTTTGGCCTTCTTCGGCTTGAGCGCCTCGATTTCCTCGGGTTCGAGGTAACGGTAGGTGCGCGCCACCGCCGCCATGCTGAGCAGACCGGTCTTGGCGTCGGTAACGATATCGATATTGCCGATTGTCACGATGCGCGGCAACGCCGCCAGATCGCTCACGAATTGGCCGAGTTCATGATATCCGCCGGTGACCTTGATGTTGATCGGCAGCTCGGCGTAGAACTCCTGCGGCTTCTCCTTGTCCGGCTTGAACAGCACGAAACTCAAGCCCCGCCCGAGGCCCGCCTGGGTGATGTCCACCAGCAGGTTCGGCACCTCGGTCTTGTTCGGCAACTGGCGCAGCAGCGT
>CAYJBG010000072.1:0-9826 GCA_964368085.1 uncultured Acidiferrobacterales bacterium
GAAGGGCCCGGATGGTCGTCGAGCGCAGTGTCGATCAACAACTGGTGGTGCGGGTCCAGAAGGGCGACAAGGCCGCCTTCGACCTGCTGGTGCGAAAATACCAGCACCGGATTGCGAAGCTGGTGGCGCGCTATGTGTCCGACCGGGCGGAGGTCGATGACGTGACCCAGGAGGCCTTTATCAAGGCCTATCGGGCGATCAAGGGCTTCCGCGGCGATAGCGCCTTTTATACCTGGCTCTACCGCATCGCGATCAACACGGCCAAGAATTATCTCGTGGCGCTGGGCCGCCGGCCGCTGAGCGCGGATCTGGAAACGGAAGAGGCAGAATCGGGCAGCATGGTCAACAACCTGCGCGATGCCGCCACACCGGAACGCCATTTACTGGCGGACGAAATCGGACGCACGGTGGAACGCTCGTTGGCGGCGCTGCCCGAAGACCTGCGCACCGCCATCACGCTGCGCGAGATTGAGGGGCTGAGTTACGAGGAGATTGCCGACGTCATGGATTGCCCGATCGGTACCGTGCGTTCGCGCATCTTCCGGGCGCGCGAGGCGATCGACAAGGAACTGCGGCCGCTCCTCGAAGGCTAGAATGGCTATTTTTGTGCAAGCGTGCTTTCCCTAGAAGCGTACACCCACGATTTTCAGGCAGGATCGAATCCCCATGAGAGAAAAAATTTCGGCTTTACTGGACGGCGAAGTCAACGACCTGGAACACGAGCGCGCACTGCGCGCGCTGAGCAGCGACCCGGCGCTCGGCGCGGTGTGGGAACGCTATCACCTGGCCGGTACCGCCATCCGCCGCGAACTAGAGGTCATGGTGAGCCCGGACCTCGCGGATCGTATCCAGGAGCGTCTGCGGCATGAACGCCCGGAGTACGCCGGGGTCGCCGGTTTTCTCCGGTTACGTCGTACACTGAAACTTGGCACCGGTCTTGCCATTGCCGCCTCGGTCGCCGCCGTCGCCATTCTCAATCTTCCACCGGTTCTGAGCCCGGCCGATGTGCCGGTGGCCAAGCGTTCCCCCGACACGGCCGTGGCAGATGCCCGGCAGGCGCGTCCCGAGCAGCAGAACGCCCTGAATCCGTATCTCATGCAGCATGGTGAGTTCACGCCGGCCGCCGGCATGAATGGCATGCTGTCGTACGTGCGTGTGGTGGGGCGCAACAGCGCCATTAGTGAAGGCACGCCTGCACAAAAATAGCCATTTTATGGATAACGCCAACGCCGAATGAGCAGGGCTGTCTTCCGTCACTGGATCCTCCTGCTGCCGGGCCTTGCGGCCCCGCTGGCGCAGGCTGCCGACCCCCAGGCATTGCTGGCGCGCATGCAGCAGGCTGCTGGCAGCCTCGACTACGATGGCACCTTCGTCTTTCAGCGTGGCGACCAGCTCGAGAGTCTGCGCATCGTTCACAAGACCAGCGAAGGCGTTATGCGCGAACGCCTGATCTCGCTTAACGGTGCGCCGCGCGAAATTGTTCGCACCGGCAGCGAGGTACGCTGTTATCTGCCGGACGAGAATGCGGTGCTGATCGAACTCCGGCGCGCCGACAGCCGCAACTTTCCGGCGCTGTTGCCCGACTCTCTGTCTGTGCTCAAAAAGAATTATCAGATACGCGCGGGCGCGGGTGGACGGGTAGCCGGGCGCGTCGCCCAGTCGGCGCTGATTACGCCGCGCGACGCCTATCGCTATGGTTATCATCTGTGGGCCGACCAGGCCACTGGCCTCCTGCTCAAGGCTGGCCTGCTCGATGCGCACGGCAAGGTGATCGAGCAATACATGTTCACGCAGGTGTCGATCGGCAAACCCATCCCGGAATCCGAGCTTGTGCCGCAGCATCCATCAAAGGGAATCATCGCCAGTCGCCGCGCCGATGCATCGCCGTCGGCGTCTACCGGCCGGTGGGCGGCCACACAGTTGCCGGCCGGGTACGCGCTTAAGCGACGCATGATGCGCAAGCTGTCGCCGCGTCGGCAGCCGGTTGAACATCTGGTGTACAGCGACGGCCTGGCGGTAGTTTCAGTCTTCATCGAACCGGTTGATGACGCGGCGCGCGGCGCGCTCTCCGGTCTCACCCACATGGGCGCGGTGCACGCCTTCGGCAAAGTGACGGACGGCCATCAGGTCACCGTACTGGGTGAAGCACCGGCCATGACCGTGAACATGATCGGCGCATCGGTGGCGCCGCCACCGTGATGAAATCCCTGCGTGCTGCACAGGCGGCCGTTGCACTGGGGCTCTGGGTGCCTGGCCTGTTCCTGCCGGTACCGGCCGCCGGTCTGCGCGCGCTGCCCGATTTTATTCCGCTCGTGGAAAGCAACGGGCCGGCGGTGGTGAACATCAGTACCACGCAGTTGCTGAAACGTCCGGCCCAGCCGGGCGGCGACGGTCCAGCCGAAATTCCGGAAGGCGCTCCGTTCAATGATTTCCTGCGCCGCTATTTTGGCGAGGACGAAGCACCGCCTGAATTTTTCGACAACAAATCGCTCGGTTCCGGCTTCATCATTTCCCCGGACGGCTACCTTCTCACCTGTGCGCATGTGGTGGAGAACGCCACCGAGATTCTGGTGCGCCTCACCGACCGGCGCGAATTCACCGCCAGGATAATCGGCGCCGACCGGCGCAGCGACGTGGCGTTGCTGAAGATCAACGCCGGCAACCTGCCGCAGGTGAAAATCGGCGACCCGGAAAAAGTACGCGTCGGCGAGTGGGTGCTGGCGATCGGCTCGCCCTTCGGTTTTGAAAACTCCGCCACCGTCGGCATCGTCTCGGCCAAGGGCCGCAACCTGCCGCGCGAGAACTACGTGCCGTTCATCCAGACCGACGTGGCCATCAACCCCGGCAACTCCGGCGGACCGCTGTTCAATCTGCGCGGCGAGGTGATCGGTATCAACTCGCAGATTTACAGCCGCACCGGCGGGTTCATGGGGCTGTCGTTCGCGGTACCGATCGACATCGCCATGCAGGTGACGAAACAACTCAAGCTCAGCGGGCGCGTGCAGCGCGGCTGGATCGGGGTGACGATTCAGGATGTCACGCGTGAGTTGGGCGAATCGTTTGGCATGACGCGCCCGTATGGCGCCCTGGTGGCGGATGTCCTGCCGGAGGGCCCGGCCGCCAGATCCGGCCTGCGCGTGGGCGACGTGGTGGTGGGATACGATGGTCATCGGATTAATCTTTCCGCCGATCTGCCACCGCACGTGGGCCAGACAACGCCCGGGGGGCGCGCCAAGCTCGACATCATCCGCGCCGGCAAGGCCCAGACGCTCTCGGTCGCGATTGCGGAATTGCCGGAAGAGACCGGCGAGCCACGCCCCGCCGTTCCGTCCGGACCGCTTGAGCCGGGTGTACTCGGTATGCAGCTTAAGGACCTGACGCCCGCGCAACGCATACAGCTGGCCTTAAGCCATGGCGTGCTGGTAGAAAAGCTGGTCGAAGGACCGGCGCGTAAGGCCGGTTTGCGCGTAGGCGACGTGATCCTGCAGATCCAGGGCAAGCCGATGCATTCGGCCGCCGAGTTGCGCGCTCTGGCTTTGCTACTGCCGCGCAACAAGTCTGTGCCGGTGCTGGTGCGGCGCGAGGCGGCAGCGCTGTTTCTGGCGCTGCGTGTAGCGGAATAGGCCGGTACCCGCGCGCGCCCGAAACCGGGTATGATGGGCGCAGTCAATCTGCAGTAACCCGCTTGATGTGCATGGTTCTGTTCCTTCGGAGCGGTAAGAGCAGGGCGCCCCGGGCGCCCTTTGTCTTAATCTCCAGGGATGGAGTGTATGCCGCGGGAGGACAGGATGTCCGGAGCGGCGCATCCCGGCGCGTCGCCTGAGGTGCCTGCATGAGTGGCTGGGATCCGCAGCGTATCCGCAATTTTTCCATTATCGCGCATATCGATCACGGCAAGTCGACGCTTGCCGACCGCTTTATCCAGTTTTGCGGCGGCCTCGCGGAGCGCGAGATGCAGGCGCAGGTGCTCGATTCGATGGACATCGAACGCGAGCGCGGTATCACCATCAAGGCTCAGACCGTGGCGCTCGATTACAAGGCGCAGGACGGCCAGGCATATCGCCTGAACCTGATTGACACGCCTGGACACGTGGACTTCTCCTACGAGGTGTCGCGCTCGCTTACTGCGTGCGAGGGCGCGCTGCTGGTGGTGGACGCCTCGCAGGGCGTGCAGGCCCAGACCGTGGCCAACTGTTACACCGCGTCTGAATTGCATCTGGTGATCCTGCCGGTGCTGAACAAGATCGACTTGCCGCAGGCCGATTCGGAGCGCGTGATCAAGGAAATCGAAGACATCATCGGTATCGACGCCACCCACTCCCTGATGTGCAGCGCCAAGACCGGTGTCGGCATACCCGAGATTCTCGAAGCCATCATCGAACACATTCCGGCGCCGCGGGGCGATACGCAGGCGCCGCTGCAGGCACTGATCATCGATTCCTGGTTCGACAATTACCTCGGTACCGTGGTGCTGGTGCGTGTCATGCAGGGCACGCTGGCGCCGAAACAGAAAATCCGGCTCATGGCCACGGGCGACGAGTTTCCGGTCGATCAGGTCGGGGTGTTTACTCCGAAGCGCACGCCGACCGAATCACTGGGTGTCGGCGAGGTGGGCTTTATTATCGCCGGTATCAAGGACGTGCGCAGCGCGCGCGTCGGCGACACCGTTACGCGCGCCGACAAACCGGCCGCCGTGCCCTTGCCCGGATTCAAAGAAATCAAGCCGCGTGTATTCGCCGGCCTGTATCCAGTCGAGGCGAGCGATTACGAAGCCTTGCGCGACGCCCTGCTGAAACTCACGCTCAACGATGCCTCGCTGCACTACGAACCCGAGACCTCGCAGGCGCTGGGCTTCGGATACCGTTGCGGCTTCCTCGGCATGCTGCACATGGAGATCGTCCAGGAGCGCCTGGAGCGCGAGTACAATCTGAATCTCATCACCACCGCGCCGACCGTCGTCTACGAAGTATTGACTGTCAAAGGCGAGGTGCTGCAGGTTGAAAACCCGGCCAAGCTGCCCGAGCCGACGCAGATTGAAGAAATCCGCGAGCCGATTATTCGCGCCAAGATATTGTTGCCGTCCGAGTATATCGGACCGGTGATAGCCCTGTGCGTGGAGAAGCGCGGCATCCAGAAGAACATGCTGTACGTCGGCCGGCAGGTGATGCTGACTTACGAAATGCCGTTGGGTGAAGTGGTGATGGACTTCTTCGATCGATTGAAATCGGTGTCGCGCGGCTACGCATCGCTCGATTACGATTTCCTCGAGTTCCGGCCGACCGACGTCATCAAGCTCGAGGTGCTTATCAACGGTGACCGGGTGGACGCCCTGTCCAGCATGGTGCACCGCGCGCAGGCCCAGTACCGCGGGCGCGACCTCGTCACCCGGCTGCGCGGGCTGATCCCGCGCCAGATGTTCGACGTCGCTATTCAGGCGGCCATCGGTTCGCATATCATTGCGCGCGAAACCGTGAAGGCGTTGCGCAAGAACGTCATTGCCAAGTGCTACGGGGGCGACATCTCGCGCAAGCGCAAGCTCCTCGAAAAACAGAAAGAAGGTAAAAAACGCATGAAGCAGGTCGGTTCGGTGGAAATTCCGCAAGAAGCGTTTCTGGCGGTGCTGCGCGTGGGCGAGAAATAGGCCATGGACTTCGCGCTCATCATGTTTATGGCGCTCCTGGCAACCGGCATCATCTGGGCCGCCGACCATTTCATCTGGGCGCCGGTGCGCGGACGCGCCGCCGCGACCCTGCAGAAGGCCGGCGAACCGGAAGCGGCCGTGCGCAAGGCGCGCCACGAACCGCTTATCGTCGAATACGCACGCGCGTTCTTCCCGGTGATCCTGCTGGTATTTCTGCTGCGCTCCTTCCTGGTCGAGCCGTTCCGCATTCCGTCGGGCTCGATGATGCCGGGCCTGTTGGCCGGCGACTTCATCCTGGTCAACAAATACACCTATGGCCTGCGCCTGCCGGTGATCAACCGAAAAGCGGTGGATATCAACGCACCCAAACGTGGCGATGTCATGGTATTCCGTTTCCCCGCCGACCCTGCAGTCAACTACATTAAGCGTGTCATCGGCCTTCCCGGCGACCGCATTGTCTACCGCGACAAGAAACTCTTTATTAACAACCAGCCCATGCCGCAGGAATCGGCCGGCGATTACACTTACACCGAGTCCGGCGACCATCTGCTTCTCGCCCGGCGTCTCAAGGAGCGGATCGACGGGATGGAGCACGATATCCTGCTGAGCGAGGGCGCCGGTTCCGGTACGCTGGAATTCTCCGTGCCCGCAGGGCATTATTTCGTCATGGGCGATAACCGCGACCGCAGCAACGACAGCCGTTACTGGGGCACGGTCCCGGACACAAACGTGGTTGGCCGGGCGTTCTTGATCTGGTTTAGCTGGGACATGGTGGCGGGCGGTGTGTCCTGGAACCGGATCGGTAACTCAATTCAATGAATGAAATCTTTTATCGGAGGCGCACGATGCTGGCAAGAACGAAACAGAACGGCATAAGTTTCTGGGGCCTGTTGGTGGTTGCAGCGGTGTCCATATTCTTCATTCTTATATTCTTCAAGCTGCTGCCGTCGTATATCGAGCACGCCAAGGTCAAGACGGCGATCGAGGGTATATCGCACCAGCCGAATGCCATAAACATGGAAAAGAATGAGATCAAGGCGGCACTCCAGCGGCGTTTAGACATCGACGACGTGAACGATGTCGATTTGAGCAAGAGCCTGTTTGTAGAGAAAAAGCCGGGCGTCACGATCATACGCATCACCTACGAGCGGCGTGTGCCGCTCGCCTACAACGTTACCATTTTGCTCGATTTCAATGACAGCGTGCAGGTCACGGCCCGTTGAGCGGTGCCCACGACGAACTCACCAAACGCCTGGGATATGTCTTCCGTGACGCGGCGCTGCTTGCGCGCGCACTGACCCACCGCAGTCACAGCAGCCAGAATTACGAACGCCTCGAATTTCTGGGTGACAGCATCCTGGGCTTCGTGATTGCCGACGCACTCTATGATCGTTTTCCGCAACTCAGCGAGGGCGAACTGACGCGCCTGCGCGCAACGCTGGTGCGGCGTGAGACCCTGGCGGGGCTGGCGCGGGGCTTAAACCTCGGCGACTGTCTCGAACTCGGCAGCGGTGAACTCAAGAGCGGCGGCTTCGACCGCGATTCCATTCTCGCCGATGCCCTGGAGGCCGTGTTCGGTGCGGTCTACAAGGACCGCGACTTCGCAGCGGCGCGTGGCGTCGTGCTGCATCTCTATCTCCCGCTCCTTAACCGTGTCGATCCGCACAGCATACTCAAAGACCCCAAGACACGTCTGCAAGAATACCTACAGAAGCAATCACTTGAAACACCTATCTATAATATACTTGAAGTTATTGGCGAGGCCCATCAGCAGCATTTCGTAGTCGAATGCCGGGTTCCGGGACTGGCCGAGGCAATACGTGGCGAGGGCAACAGCCGCCGCCATGCCGAGCAGGCGGCGGCGGCGCGTGCCTGCGAGATTCTGAATTGCGACGCCGATGACTAACGATACAGTTATTTTTGTGCAGGCCTTCCTTCATCACATCTGCCATGACCCAGACTGACGACGTGTTCCGCAGCGGGTTCGTCGTTATTATCGGCCGGCCGAATGTCGGCAAGTCCACGCTGCTTAATCGCCTGGTCGGGCAAAAGGTCAGCATCACCTCGCAGCGCGCCCAAACCACGCGCCACCGTATTCTCGGTATTCACAACGCGCCGCAGGCGCAGATTATCTACGTGGATACCCCCGGGCTGCACCGTGGCGAAAGCGACAAACAGCTCAGTCGTCTCATGAACCGCGAGGCACGCGTGAGCCTGGAGGGGGTCGACGCGGTGGTGCTGGTCATGACCGCGGACGGCTGGACGGAACGCGATGAGCCGGCGCTCGAACTGGCGCGGCAGGCGAACAGCCCGGTGATTCTGGCGATCAACAAAGTGGATCGCATGAAGGTCCGTGAACGCCTGCTGCCGTTGATGGAAGCGATGCAGCAGCGCCATGCTTTCGCGGAAATCGTGCCGCTGTCGGCGCAAGACGGCGATAACGTGCCGGCGCTGGAGAAAGTTCTGCTGCGGCTGCTGCCCGAACATCCCGCCTATTTCGATGCCGAGCAGATTACCGATCGCAGCGACCGGTTTCAGGCCGCGGAGTTTGTGCGCGAACAGGTGTTTCGCAGCTTCGGTGAGGAAATTCCGTACGCGGTGGCCGTCGAGATCGCCGAATTCCGGGAGGAGCCGAAACATCAACACATAGAAGCCGTGATCTGGGTAGAGAAAGAGGGCCAGAAGGCCATCCTGATCGGCAAAGGCGGCGTGAGTCTGAAAGAAATCGGCAAGCGCGCACGCCTTGAAATGCAAAAGTCCTTCGGCCGCAAGGTGTACCTCGGGCTCTGGGTCAAGGTACGCGAAGGCTGGTCGAACGACGCGCGCGCTCTGAAGAGTCTCGGCTACAACGAGGAAGGCTGATGCGCGTCAGTCAGGAACCGGCCTACGTCCTGCATCATCGTGACTATGGCGAGACCAGTCTGCTGATCGAAATATTCACTCGCCAGCATGGACGTCTGGGGTTGATCGCCAAAGGCGCGCGCCGTGCACGCTCGCCGCTGCGTGCCACGCTGATCCCGTTTCAACCGCTGGCCGTGAGTTTCAGCGGACGTGGTGAACTGCCAACACTCACCATCGCCGAACCGGCCGGCAGCGCCCCGGCGATTGCCGGCGCGGCTCTCTACTGCGGTTTGTATCTCAATGAATTGCTGTTACGCCTGTTGCACCGGCACGACCCGCATGAACGCCTGTTTCAAAGCTACGCGGAAGCCCTCAGCCGGCTGGGCGCGGGGCAAAACCCGGAAGCACTGCTGCGCGTGTTCGAGAAACGCCTGCTTGAAGACATCGGTTTCGGCCTAGTGCTCGATCACGACGTACACGATGGATCGGCGTTGCAGCCCGGACAGCTGTATCGTTATCTTCCAGAGCGCGGGCCGATGATCGCCGCCGCCGCAAACGGCGAGGGCATCGCCGTGCATGGCGCCTGCTTGCTGGCGCTGGCCTGCGACTGCCTTGAGGGCGAGACCGTCCTGGGCGAGGCGAAACGGCTGATGCGCGCCTTGCTGGCGCGCCAACTCGGCGAACGCCCGCTCGGGAGCCGCGATCTGTTTCGCCCGCAGCGTATGCCGAATGCGCTAGAATAATCGTTCCACGTAAGAGTCAGCAGCCAGTAAAGGGCACCCGGCGTGATCAAGTTAGGCGTCAATATCGACCATGTAGCAACGCTGCGGCAGGCGCGCGGCGCGCGCTATCCCGACCCGGTGCAGGCCGGGATCGAGGCCGAGCAGGCCGGCGCCGACGCCATCACCCTGCACCTGCGCGAGGACCGGCGCCATATTCAGGAGCGCGATGTGGAGCTGCTGAAATCCATCCTGCAAACGCACATGAATCTGGAGTTGGCCGTCACCGACGAGATCATCGCTTATGCAGTGCGCATGCGCCCCGAGGAATGCTGTCTGGTTCCGGAGCGTCGCCAGGAGTTGACCACGGAGGGCGGGCTGGACGTGGTCACACAGGAGAAGAAAATCAGCGCGGCCTGCGCGCGCCTGATGGACGCCGGGGTGCGCGTGTCGCTGTTCGTCGACGCCGAGGCCGCGCAGATCGATGCCGCCCTGCGCAGCGGCGCGCCGGTGATCGAACTCCATACCGGCCGTTATGCGGACGCGCCGACCGCCGATGAACGCGGCGAGGAACTGGCGCGCATCGAGCTTGGCGTGCAGCAGGGTCTTGATCTGGGCTTGCAGG
>CAYJBG010000073.1:0-9548 GCA_964368085.1 uncultured Acidiferrobacterales bacterium
AACGCCACCAACAACGCCTGGTACGGAAACTCCTTCGCACCGCACCAGCACCTCGAGATGTCGCGCCTGCGCGCGCTCGAGACCGGGCGTTACATGCTGCGCGTCACCACCAACGGCGTCTCGGCCATTATCGACCAGCACGGCAAAATCCGCGCCCGCTCGCCACAGTTCGAAACCCACGTGCTTACTGGTGAAGCCGTGCCCTACGCCGGCGCCACCCCCTATGTGCGGACCGGGAATCTGCCGGTGATTTTGCTGATACTGGGCGTCCTTATTTATGGGGGTCTGGCTGCGCGGCGCCAGTCGGAGTAAGACCGTGTCGCCGGAATTGGCCAGAAAACGCCGAGGCAGTGCCGGTTTTTCCCGGCCGGACCGCTGAATCGGGCAATGATTTGTGGCGATGGCGGAGTGAACGGCCTGCTGAGCACGGCTGGCTTTTCAGAAAAGAGGCGTTTATTCTTCTCGTACTGCGCACTGTGTTAAAGCAAATGCCGCAAGCGCCACGAGCCGAACCACAGGCAGAAATATGCGCAAAGCAGGTCTGTAAGTTGCCAATACTTTTCCAGGGGGAGCTATGTTGAATTCCAGATCAGGTATTTCGTTGCTATCGGCAGTCGCTGCATTGCTTGCCTTTTCGGCCGCCATCGCGCAACAGCCCGCGCCGACCCCGGCTGCTGCGCCGGCCGTGCCGGCGATCCCGCCCACCTGGGCGCAGGGACGCACAGCGGCGCAGGAAGCCGCCAACCTGGCGCCGCATCCGCCGGGACTCTCCTCCCTGCCGGTCGCGGAAATCCCGCTCGACAAGATCAAGCTGCCGAAAGGTTTCGAGATCAGCGTCTGGGCCAGTGGCATTCCGAATGCGCGTTCCATGGTATTTGGCAAGAATGGCACTTTGTTTGTCGGCACGCGTTTTGTCGGCAACGTCTACGCCGTCGTCGAAAAAGATGGCAAGCGCGAAGTGAAGACCATCGCCAAGGGCCTGCACCGCCCCAACGGCGTGGCCTTCAAGAACGGCTCGCTGTATGTCGCCGAGCTGTCGCGCATCATCCGCTACGACAACATCGAAGCCAATCTGGATAACCCGCCCAAGCCGGTCGTGGTGTTCGACGCGCTGCCGAAGGATGAGCCGCACGGCTGGAAATTCATGACTCTGGGACCCGACGGCTGGCTGTATTTCCAGATCGGCTCGCCGGGCAACATCACCATGCCGCCGGTCACGCACGCGCAGATCGTGCGTGTCGATCCCGACAATGCGGTCCTCGAGACCGTCGCCGCGGGCATCCGCAATAGCGTAGGCATGGCCTTCCATCCCGTGACCAGGCAACTGTGGTTCACCAACAACGGCCGCGACTGGGTGAACGACGATCTCCCCAACGATACGTTGCACCGCGTGACGCGCAAGGGCATGAACTTCGGCTTCCCGTTCTGCCACCAGGGCGATCTCCTCGACAACGAATACGGCAAGGGCCGTTCGTGCAAGGAATTCGATGCGCCCACGCTCAAGCTCGGCCCGCACGTTGCGGCGCTCGGCATGCGCTTCTACACCGGCCAACAGTTCCCGGCAGAGTACAAGAACAATATCTTTATCGCAGAACACGGTTCCTGGAACCGCGTCAAGAAGACCGGCTTCAACGTGAGCCGCGTGGTGCTCGATGCCAACGGAAAGGCCGTGAAATACGAACCCTTTGCCACCGGCTTCCTGCAGGGCGAAACCTTCTGGGGCCGGCCTGCCGACGTGCAGGTAATGCCCGATGGCTCGCTGCTGGTGTCCGATGACGTGGCCGGCGCCATCTATCGTATCGCCTACAAGAAATAATACGACCCCTCCAACCCCCGCTGCCGTGTCATCCGGGCAGCGGGGGTTTTTTTGATTAGGGAGCCCGTATGAAATGCTTCGGCCGAATCGCTGTCCGGCGAGGTCTGATTGCATGCACTGCACTCACGCTCGTGCCCGCAGCTGCCGCCAGTGCAGCGGATGCTGCCGCAGGGCGGAACAAGGCTGGGGCCTGTTTCGCATGCCACGGCGCCGATGGCAATTCCGCAATCCCGACCAATCCGTCGTTGGCGGCGCAGACACCGCTGTATATTTATTACCAGCTGCTTCAGTTTCGCGAACGGCGCCGCGTGAACGAACAGATGAGCCCTTTCGCGGCCAAGCTTAGCGACAACGACATGAAGGACATCGCTGCCTATTTCTCGGCGCAGAAAGCGCTGGGGACGGGCCAGCCGGTGGACGAGGCCAAGTCCGAATCGGGCAAGGTCATCGCAGCGCGTTACCATTGCGGCTCGTGCCACACGCCCGCTTTCACCGGGCAGAATCATATTCCGCGAATTGCCGGACTGCAGTACGACTACCTGGTCACGCAGCTGCGTGGCTTCAAGACCGGCGCACGCCAGGACATCGACGGCACCATGGCGAGTTCCGCCCAGCCCTTGTCGGAAAAGGACATCGCCGACATCGCCTGGTATCTGGCCGGTTTGCGCTGAGAGCGCAAGCCGCATTGGGGAGGCTTTTCTGCCGTTCTCTCCCGGTCTAAAGGCCGGAATTGGCCAGAAAACGCCAAGGCAGTGCCGGTTTTTTGCCGGCCCCGGACCGCCGAACCAGGCAATGATTTGCGGCGATGGCGGAGTGAACGGCCTGCTGAGCACGGCTGGCTTTTCAGAAAAGAGGCGTTTATTCTTCGCAGGCTCCTACACGAGTTTTCGGGCTGTATCAACGGTTATCGCCACTCAATCACAAGGAGAAAGAAAATGTCTGTGTGCAAATTCATATTGGGCTTGGGGTTCACGCTGTTCGTCGCCGGCGCCGTGGCGCAGGATCGCCCGCCCTACGGCCAGGAAATCGGGCTGGCGCAGGCCAAGAAAATCGCCGCCGGCGCGGCCGCGGAGTCGAAGAAGAACGGCTGGCGCATGGCGATCGCGATCACCGACAATCACGGCTTCCTCGTCTATTACGAGCGCATGGACGATACTCAGACCGGGAGCGTCCAGGTCGCGCTTGACAAGGCAAAGGCGGCGGCCATGTTCCGCCGGCCGACCAAGGCGTTCGAGGAAGGCATCGCCAAGGGACGGGTTGCCCTGCTCGGCCTGACCGGAGCGACGCCGATCGAGGGCGGAGTGCCGATCATGGTCGGTGGAAAGGTTATCGGCGGGGTCGGCGTCAGTGGCGCGAACTCGGATCAAGACGCGCAGGCCGCGATGGCCGGCCTTAAGGCGGCCGGCCTGTAAGAATTAAGAACGCGGCTTGATGACAAAGAACGGTGCCCTGCGAGCGTCATTCTTCACTTTTCGGACTACCACCGTCGCCGAGCCAGGGAGAGCAAAACAATGGCAAGAAACCCCCAATAGCCGGGCAGGGACTTAAGCGTAGAGCCATTGTGGCGCTTCCCGGCCGCACGGCGGTTGGGGCCAAAGAAGGCCGCCGCAGCAACCTGCGGCACTTGGCACACGGACGTGCCAAGTGTTTACGGAGGGCCGCGGCACTACAGTGCCGTTTGGCGATTACCCGCCGCTTGAGGATTTTCTGCGCGGCCTGATCCGTTTTTTCGATTTACCCACGCACATTTACTGAAACCCGGGGGCGTGCAGGCCGAGATGAGCGCGATCACAGGGATATGAACCCAGGCAATAGACGGTGGTTTCCAGGTACTCGAATCGTGTTCCTACAGCGGCTCGGTTTCACCTTGGACCGGCCGCCACGTCAACAGGCGCCTTTCCACTCGCGTCACCACGAAATCCAGCAACAAGGCGAATGCGGTCAACACCAGGATACCGGCCAGTACCGTGTTGATGTCGAACGCCCCTTCCGCCTGCAAGATGAGATAGCCGATGCCGGCGGCGGAGCCGAGGTACTCACCCACCACCGCGCCCACGAACGCCATCCCCACGGCTGTATGGAGACTGGAGAAAACCCAGCTGGTCGCGGACGGAAGATAGACGTAGCGCAGCAGTTGCCGCGGAGCGGCGCCCAGCATGCGCGCGTTGGATAAAACGACCGGGCTCACTTCCTTGACGCCCTGATAAACGTTGAAAAATACAATGAAGAATACCAGCGTCACGCCGAGCGCCACCTTCGACCAGATACCCAGTCCGAACCACACGGAGAAGATCGGCGCCAGGATAACCCGCGGCATGGCGTTGGCGGCCTTGACGTAGGGATCGAGCAGCGCGGACGCGATCGGGCTCAGCGCCAGCCACAACCCCACGGCCAGACCGAGCAAGGTACCCACTGAAAAGGCCAGCACGGTTTCCAACAAGGTAATACCCAGGTGCCGATAGATCTTGCCCGAGGCGAACCATTCCCACACCCGCTGCAACACGATGAGCGGTTTTCCGAAAAAGAACGGCGGCAGGATTTCGGTCTCGGTCAGGACGTGCCACAACGCAAAGGATCCCAGTAACAGCAGCGCCTGATAAACGAACAGGCCGCGGGGCTGCGCGCGTCCGCTAATGCCGTTGACTTTGGACATAGCCTTTTACGACCTCCGCTTTCAAGGTGTCCCAGATATTACGATGCAGTTGCAGGAATTGAGGCGTAAGCCGGATCTCCGCCACGTCCCGTGGCCGCGGCAGGTCGACGGCAAACGTGCCGATCGGTCGCGTCCCCGGTCCGGCCGACAAGATGACCACGCGATCGGAAAGCGCGATCGCCTCCTCCAGGTCGTGCGTAATGAATACGACGGATTTCTTGTTCGCCGACCACAACTCCAGCAACTCGTTCTCCATCAACTGTCGCGTTTGAATGTCGAGCGCGCTGAACGGCTCGTCCATGAGGAGTATTTGCGGATCGAGAACCAGGGTCTGCGCCAGTGCGACCCGCCTGCGCATGCCGCCCGAGAGCTGATGCGGATAGCGATCGCCGCATCCGCTCAATCCCACGCGTTGCAACCAGTCTTGTGCCTGCGCGCGCGCCGCCGCTTGCGCCATCCCGCGAAAGACCAGACCGGCGGCGATGTTGTCCAGGGCATTGCGCCACGGCATCAGCGCCTCGGTCTGAAATAAATAGCCGGCGCGGCGGTTCAGCCCCGTGAGCGCTTGCCCGAACACCGTCACCTTCCCGGCGGACGGTGTCAGCAAACCGGCGGCGACATTCAGGAGCGTTGACTTTCCGCAGCCGGTGGGGCCCACGACGGAAACGAATTCGCCCCGTGCCACGCTCAAGGTGACATCTTTGACGGCGGTATAGGGAGGCGCGCCGCGCGCCTTGGCGGCGAATGCACAAGTAACACCTTCCAGCGCCAATGCCGGGCTGAGCGGCAGCGGCGCGCGCGGTCCAGTCATGGCTACTTCTTATATTTTTTCAACGCCTGCTCGACGAAGCGATTATCGAAGGTCTTGTCGAGATCGATCCTGGCCGCCATCACCGACGGTTCGAACTGGTTCAATACCTTGTATACGTTCCGCGCGCCGGCCATGGTCATGCGCCCATCCGGCGAATAACCCTCCAGGTTCTTTTCCAGTGCCGCTTTGTACACCGCTTTGTCCCCGGTGTAGTACTCCGCCGGTACCGCCGTCACGATTTCGTCCGGTGTTGCCTTCTGGATCCAAAACAGCGCGCGCACCATGGCGTTCACGATGGCCTGGGTGGTGTTCGGGTATTTTTTCGTAAACTCGATCGGGAGATAGAGGCAGCCGGCGCCGTAGGCGCCGCCGTAAACCGTCTGCATGTCCTTGGCCGTGCGGGTATCGACCACGGCCACGATGTCGCCGGCGCTTTCCAGCCGGGTGATGGCCGGATCGAGATTGGAGATGGCGTCAATCTCGCCTTTGCTCATCGCCGCCACCGCGCCGCTGGTCGTGCCGACGCCGACGATGATCACCGCGTCCGGCTTCAGTCCCTCCTTCGCCAGCAGACTGTTGACCATCATGTTGGTGCTGGAACCGGGGGCGGTGACGCCGATCTTCAGGCCCTTCAGGTCTTTGGCGGATTTGTATGCCGCCGCTTTCGCCTTGGGCAACCCGAGAACGATGCCGGAGTAGCGTCCCTGCAGCACCACGGCGGTTATCGCGATGCCCTTGGCCTGCATATTAATCGTATGCTCGAAGGCGCCGGAGACGACGTCAGCGCTACCGCCGACCATGGCCTGCAAGGCCTTCGACCCGCCCGGAAAATCCGCGATCTCGACCTCGAGTCCCTCGTCCTTGAAATAACCGCGCTGCTCGGCGATGGTGAGCGGCAAATAATAGAACAAGTTTTTACCGCCGACGGCCAACGTGATCTTAGGTTTTTCCAGTGTTGCCGCGTGCGCGAGCGGGACACTCGCGCCCCAAAACGTGAATAAGAGAGTGCAGACAACCAGACGGACAGATTGCTTAAGCATAATTCCCCCTCGAGCTACGATTGGGCAGATTCTTTTCGCGCTGTCGCCGGCAGCGGGTGGAGATCGGTGATCTTTCCGGCTTTGGCCACCTGCCCCGGCACCTCGTGCGCGACGATGTCGGGCAGCTTTCTGGCCGCGCGCAAGAGTCTATCCAAGTCCACGCCGGTTACATAGCCCATCGCGTGCAGCATATGCACCAGGTCTTCGGTGCAGATATTCCCGGTGGCGCCGGGCGCGAACGGACAACCGCCAAGGCCGCCGAGGGAGGCGTCGAATCGCAGCGCTCCCGCCTCCAGCCCCGCCAGCACGTTCGCCAGACCCATGCCGCGCGTATTGTGAAAATGCAAGGTCAGGTCGATCCCGGGGAAACGCGCCAGGACGGCGTGCGTCAGCTCCCGCACCTGCCCGGGATGTGCCATGCCGGTGGTGTCGGCGAGCGTCACGCCATCCATGCCGAACTCCAGATAGCGCTCGACAAAACGCAGCACGCGTTCGGTCGGCACCGCGCCTTCGAACGGACAACCGAAGCTGGTACTCAGACTGCCGTTTACCGCGACATCGCGGCCCTGGACAGCTTGCATCACCTCGCCAAAGCCATTCAAGGATTCCTCGGTGCTGCGGTTGACGTTGGCGCGGTTGTGCGACTCGCTCGCGGACATGACCAGATTGATCTCATCCACGCCGCCGTCGAGCGCGCGCTGCGCGCCTCTGACGTTCGGAACCAGGGCGCTGTAGATCACTCCCGGCGCGCGCCGGATGCCGCGCATGACTTCTTCCGCGTCGCGCAGATTGGGTACGGCCTTGGGCGATACAAACGCGGTGACCTCGATCTTGGCCAACCCGCAGGCGCTCAACTCATCTATCAAGGCGATCTTTTTCGCGGTCGGCACGAACGCTGGTTCGATCTGAAATCCGTCGCGCACCGCGACCTCCTGGACATAAAGACGCGTCGCCATCAGATCACGCCTTTTTGTTTCAGCGCCGCCTGCTGCGCCGCGTCATAACCCAACTGCGTCAGGATCTCGGCGGTATGCTCGCCCAGCTCCGGCCCGAGCCACTTCGTGTCGCCCGGCGTCGCGGAGAGTTTGGGCACGATGCCCGGCAGCTTGATCTTGGCGCCGCTCTTGAGCGTGAACTCCTGAATCATCTCGCGTGCCTGATAGTGGACGTCTTCGACGATATCCTTGGCGCTGTAAATTTTGCCGCCCGGTACCTGCGCCCGATCGAGCGCGTCTAACACGTAGTCGATGTCGTGCTGCCCGGTCCAGGCGCCGATCGCCCGATCCAGCTCCTCGGCGCGTTGCGCGCGGCCGGCATTGCCCGCCAACCCGGGATCGTTCGCCAGGTCGTCGCGGCCGATGGCGTGCATGAAGCGCTTGTAAATGCTGTCGCTATTGGCGCCGATGACGATGTACTTGCCGTCGCCGCATTGATAGGTGTTGGATGGCGCGATCCCCGGTAGCGCGGCGCCGCTGCGCTCGCGCACGAAGCCGCCCAGCGCGTATTCCGGCAGCAGGCTTTCCATCATGCCGAACACCGCCTCGTAGAGCGCGACATCTATATATTGTCCCTTGCCGCCGTTGAGCGTACGAGCGTGAATCGCCATGAGAGCGCCGATGACGCCGTACATGGCGGCGAGCGAATCGCCGAGGCTGACACCGACGCGCACCGGGGCGCGATCCGGGTAACCGGTCACGTAGCGTATGCCGCCCATCGCCTCGCCGATGGCGCCGAAGCCGGTGCGATCGCGATACGGACCGGTCTGGCCGTAACCGGACAGGCGCACCATGACGAGTTTTGGATTGAGCGCCGAGAGCGCCTCCCAATCGAGATTCCATTTCTCCAGCGTCCCCGGCCGGAAATTTTCGATCACGATATCGGCGTCCGTCGCCAAGCGGCGCACGATCTCCTGGCCCTGCGGCTCCTTGAGGTTGACCGTCACCGATTTTTTGTTGCGCGCCTGCGCGTACCACCACAGCGAAGTGCCCTGGTGCAGCTTGCGCCAGGTACGCAGCGGATCGCCGCCCTCGGGCGATTCGATCTTGATCACCTGCGCGCCGAATTCCGCCAACAGGCGCGCGGCGAACGGCCCGGCGATCAGCGTTCCAAGCTCGATGACCTTGAGGTCTTGCAGAGGCAGGGGTTTGCGACCCATCGTTGTATCAATGGCAATTCACATTAGATGTATGGCCGTTCGAGACTTACATTGGAGCTTTTTACGGGCGTTGGCAAGCTCTAGCGCCGGCGATCGCTGTATTTTTGTCACCCGACGGCATGATGACGTTGCGCGGGGCGCGACACGTGGTGGACAACGGCAGCCGTTTTGCACGAAAATCCGGTTAGGCAAAACACAACCACGAGGATTTCGACGATGAATCGCATTGCAACGATAGTGGCCGTAGCCGGCTTGTTGGGCAACACGGTGGCCGGCGCCGCCGATAAACCGGCGATCGGTTATGTGGACGTGCGCGCCGTGCTCGTGGAGAGCAAGGCCGGCAAACTGCACAAGGCGGAGATGGACAAGTTTGTCAAGGACAAGCAGGCCGCGCTCAAGAAGGAAGAGGAGAGGCTGAAGTCTCTGCAACAGACACTGGAAAAGGAAGTGCTGACCCTCACCGACGCCCAGAAGCAGGACAAGCAGCGCGGCTTCCAGGAGAAGGTGCAGGCCCTGCAGAAGACGGCCCAGGAAGCGGAGCGCGAGCTGCGTCAGAAAGACGCGGACTACACCAACAAGGCGCTGGAAGAGATCCGCAAGATCATCGCCGCGACCGCCAAAGAAGAAAAGTTGAGCCTGGTGCTCGGCAAGACCGAAATGTCCGTGCTCTATGCCGAGGACGGCATGGACCTCACGCCGAAGGTGGTCCAGAAGTACGACGGCCGTTCCGGCAAGAAATGATCGGGACCCGCGCTTTCCGCCAGCCGCGGCTTGCCGGAGCGCGGGTCGCCGCCGGCAGGTTGCGCGGCGACGGCGGCGCGGCGCGTTCCACGCCCGGCGAAGCGCTCTCGGTGCATGGTTTTCTTGGCATGGCGTCGGAGATCGCGGTGGTTACCGTCCCTATCATCATGTCCAACCCAACACGAGTCCCGCATTAACTCCTGTCCGGCAAGGAGGCAGACATGGCCGATTTCAAGGAAGCATTCGAACTGACCCTGGCCCACGAAGGTGGCTACGCGAAGGACCCGGATGACCGGGGCGGTGAGACCTATAAGGGTATCGCGCGCCGCTAT
>CAYJBG010000074.1:0-9428 GCA_964368085.1 uncultured Acidiferrobacterales bacterium
CGATCGCCACCGGCTGACCGATGTTGAGTTGCTGCGCCACCACGCTGTACAGAATGAGCGGCAGTGACGGCGCGAACAGCAGGCCGATGCTTCCCGAGGTGGTGATGAGTCCCAGGCTGAAGCGTTCCGGATAACCGGCCTGCTTGAGGGCCGGATAGAGCAGGGCGCCGAGCGCCACGATGGTGATGCCGGAGGCGCCGGTGAACGCGGTAAACAGCGCACACACCACCAGCACGACCGCCGCCAGTCCGCCGGGCAGCCAGCCGAGCAGGGCGTTGGTGATGCGCACCAGACGTTGCGGCGCGCGCGATTCGGCGAGCAGGTAGCCGGCGAACGTGAACAGCGGGATGGCGAGCAGCACCGGCATTTCCGCCAGCCGGTAGATTTCGATGATGACCACGGTCAGGTCTGCGTCGGTGCGCGAGAATCCAAGCAGCGTGCTGGCCGCGATCACGGCGAACAGCGGCGCGCCGAGCAACACCAGAAGAACGATCGCAAGGCCGGTGAGGATCATGGAATTTCCTCGCGGCCCAGGCTCTGGCGCACATGGTGCGCGAGCATCAGGCCGTAGCGCAGCGCGATGAGCGCAAACGCGACGGGCAAAATGAGTTCGGCCACCCACCCGGGCAGCGCGCCGAATGCCTTGATGCCGGTTTCCGACCGGATGAAGCGCACCGCCTGCCACGCGAGCAGCACGCACACGCCGATGGTGAAAAGATCGGTCAGCGCCTGCACGCCGGCGCTCACGCGCCCCGGGAACATGCGCGTGATCACATCCACGCGGATATGTTTGCCCTCGCGGCTCGCGGCCACCGCGCCGAGCAGGGCGACCCACAGGACCAGCAGGCGCAACAACTGATCCACGTCGAGAATGCTCATGTCCAGCAGATTGCGAAACAGGATCTGGATGCCGGCCAGCGAGACCATCAGGGCGAGCAGTGTGATGAGCAGGCCGTTCTCAACCCAGGTGATGATGCGGATCAGGCGCACAAGCGCTGGCGGCAGGAAGCGCGTCTGCATACCGGTCAGCGCGCCGGCGCCGCGTGCCCGCGGCGATAGGTGTCGAGGTGAGCCTGCAAGGTTTTGAGCAGCGCCGGAGTGTAGAGGCCTTTCTTGCCGAGACGCTCGATGGTCTGATCCGCCGCGTCGCGCAGCTTGGCCAGTTCCTCGGGCGCAAGCGGGAGATACTCGATGCCTTGTTTGCGCAGGGCATCGCGCGCGCCGCGGTCATCGATGCGCGCCTGGCTGTTCAGGCTGGCAAACGCGCGTTCCATCACTTCATGCACCACCGACTGGTCGGCAACGCTCAGGCGGCTGAAGGCTTTCTTGTCTACGGCGAGCGCGCCAAAGAGATACATGGCCGGCGTATCCGCAATGAATTTGACTTTGGTGTGCCACTGCAGGGCGATGGCGCCGACCTCCGAGGAACCGAGCGTGGTGATGAGTCCGGTCTGCAGTCCGGTCAGCACGTCCGTGAGCGGCAACGGGATGGGCGAAACACCCAGGGCCTCGAACATGGCGCGTGTAATGTCGTCGCCCTCCGGCGCCCAGACTTTCTGGCCTTTCAGGTCTTCCACGCGCCGGTTCGGAACGCTCGACATGATGTAGGCAAAACCGCCGTCGGTAATACCGAACGTCACAAAGCCGTTCTTCTCAATGCCTTGCACGATGGTCTTGTCCATACGCGCGCGTACATAGTCCAGGTCGTCATAAGAGCGGAACAGGAACGGCAGGCCGTACAGCTGGGCATCCTTGTAAATATCGCTGAGTGCGCCGCCGGTGAGCACGCCGCCGTGTAATTGTCCAGCGCGGATCTTGCGCAGCACGTTGCGGTCACTGCCCATGCTGCCGCCCGGGTAAAACTTGAACACCACGCGCCCGTCGGTGCGGCGCGCGATTTCCTCGGCGCCCTTGCGCATCTCCTGCATCCAGAGCGTGCCATCCGGGGCAAGCGTGGCAATTTTGATGTCGATCGCCTGGCTCGGTGCGACGCCAAGCAACAAGCCCGCGAGCAGCAGGACTCGCAGTCGCCAGTGGGGAATGGTGTTACGCATGTTTTGGGTTCCTCTAGAAGTAACTGTCGGCGCTTTTCAGCAGGTCGCGCGCAGCGCGCTGTGCAAGCGTGTTGCTGAGCGTAAGTCCGGGCGCGGAGACCGGCGCCTGCAGCACCTCGTTGAGCAGCCGGTCGTGCAGCGGCCGGTCGAACACCAGGCGCGCATAGCGGCGCGCGTACTCCACCTTGGCCATGAGATCGCGCCCCTGTGACAGGACGACGGCGCGCTCAAAGTGACTGCGTCCTTCTTCCGGTTTGCCGCCCAGCGCAGGCGGCAGCAGGGTGGCGAGGACGCCGAGGTAGAGATGTGCGCTGCCGTGTTCGTAGGTTTCTTCAAGTTCAATCACGCGCTCCATGCCAGCGCGTACCTTGGCCAGGTCAGCGACCGCATTCCAGTCGTTGCTGTGTGCCTGGATCCATCCGGCCCAGGTGGACGCGAAGGTGTAGAACGCCGGCACATCGTCCTTGCTCAGACCGGCCAGCGCAGCATGGTAAATGTCATACGGGCGATTGCCGAGGCCACACAGTGCTGTACGGTGGCGGCACAGGGCGCGCTCCGCGTAGTCGCGCGACTTGCTGGTCAGGCGTTGGGCGCGCTCTGCATCCTTCACGAACACACCGGCATAGGCGCCATAAAGTTTCGCGCCCGAGAGCAGTAAATCCTTGCTCTTCGGATTGTCGCGGATGAGTCCGTCGATGAGCAGCAGGTAGGCCGGTGCGCCGGCCTCCACGGTTTCCGGGTCGTTTTGTTCGAGGATCGAGGCGGACAGGTCTGTGGCGAGCCCCGCGGTCACCGAGGATACAATACTGGCGCAGCCAGCAAGGGGGACGATGAGGAGCAACGCGAGAAACGACCGAGTCATCCGGGCCTGTGTCCGTGGCGGAGGGTTGTGTGCCATGAGTTTGGGTTGTTAATTATCGCGTAAAATTAATCGCTTTTCACATGCACTGCAACCTGCGACCGCCATGGATGGCGGAAGTGCCGGAAACGCAGGAGCAGTTTTTGGCCGACCGCCATGGATGGCGGCCGCTTCGGGCTCCTGCCCTCGCGCGGCATTACTCCATCCATGGAGGGCAGAAGTGCCGGGCGCGAAGCCGTCCCTCCGGGGACAAACGCAGGAGCAGTGTTCCGGCCAATTCCAGGTCCGGGTCATGGCAACTATTATATCGGTATACCGGGTCCGTGCCCTGGGACGGCAGACGGCGCGGATTCCGTCATATACTTGGGAAAGAGGAAGGGGTTTTAGAAAAATGCGGGAGGCCGTGTGATTCATTTTCTGGCGCGCGTCGTCTGGTTCGGCTGGTGTTGGGTCGAGCTTGCGGTGTTAACGACCATTCTTTATCTGTTGTCCTGGCTGCCCAGGGTCTGGCTGCGGCCCTGGTATTTCCCGCTGTTCCGCCTGTGGTGCCGGCTTTTCACGCGCGCGCTGGGTGTGGATCTGCGCCTGCACCAGAAGAACACTCAAGCCTTGCCGAAGCACTACATTCTCATCGCCAATCACCCGTCGGCGCTTGAAGACGTCGGAATCCCGACGCTGTTTCCGGTGTATTCGCTCGCCAAGGAGGAGATGAAGGACTGGTGGTGGACGGGGCGCATCAATATCGCCGCCGGCACCCTGTTCGTGCAGCGTGCGTCGGCGTCGTCGCGCCGCGCCGCGGCCGAGCGCCTGGTCGACGAGTTGAACAAGGGCCACAACGTCGCGCTCTACCCGGAAGGCGGCTGCAAGGGGCGGCGCATTTTCAGTTCATTCCGGCACGGCGCGTTCGAAGCCTCGTTGCGCACCGGCATTCCGATTCTGCCGGTGTTCCTGCACTACGAATCCCAGGACGATTTCGAGTGGCGCAGCCCCCAGACCCTGTTGCACAAATTCTGGCACTTTATGACGACCCGGAACAATCGCGCCAATTATTACGTCTACGACGCGATAGACCCGAAGCAATTCACCAACAAGGAAGAATATAACCAGCATGTCTACAACCTCTACCTGAAGTGGCAGGCGCGGTATCTGGATTGATTCGATTTTCCCTCTCCTAACAGATGGGCAAAAATACCCTCGCGACATTGCGGAGGTATGAGCCGAAGTAGAGGTTACGCTAATGCCCTAGTGACCACGGCCACGCTCGTGATCGCTATCGTGGCGGTCCTTCTTATGGTCCCCGCGATGATCCTCCCTGTGTTCGTCACGGCGGTCATCCCGGCCATGACGATGCCGCTCCTGGTAACGCGGAACGTACTCGCGGTCGTACCAGTTGTTATGCACAAAGAAGACCCGCTCGCCGCAGGCGTTGTACTGGCGGCAGTGTTTGCGCCAATCTTTGGCGTGGCCCGGAGGTACGTGCAGATAGATCGGCGGGCGGTCAATCGACACCCGCTCGATTACTCTTGGCTGACTATAGATCACTGGTGGCTGCGGAAAGCCGCCGATGTCGAGTCGGCCATAGAAGCCGGGTTGACCGATGTTGACCGAAACTCCAACGTCGGCAGCGAGTGCCGGAGTGGTAATGGTGGTGGTGGCTAGCGCCGCTGCTATCAGAAAACGCTTCATGTCGAATCTCCTGTTGCTGATGGTTCCTGGTTAATTTACGAAGACATGCGCCGAAGACCTTGTGAAGACGGAAATCGGCTCAGCTTCTGTCACTCACGGCGATCCCGGCCTCGCTCCCGCTCCCGCTCCCGCTCCTGTTCCTGTTCCTGCTCTTGCCCTGGTCTCCGTTTTGGCGCGCGCGTGGCGTCCTCGCCCTGCTGTTTTTCTTCCCGGCCCTGCGATCTTGGCGACTGCTGCTCACGCCGCTCCAACCCTGGCTGTGGCGGCTGCCTGTGGTCTTGAGCTTCCGGGCGCCGCTGTTGTGGTGAGGCCGGGGCCGGCCTCTGAACGTCTTCGCCCGCCCTTTGTGGCGACGGTGGGCGCGGGGTGACTGGGCCACCCTGCATGCGTGGCTCCGAACGCGGGATATTCTGCTGCCTGGAACCACTCTCTTCAGGCGCCCCCTGTTTTTCCTGCCGAGGTTTTCCCTGCTGAGCAGGCGCTTTTGGCGCCGCCTGCTCCTTGTAGTGTTGCCGCACAACGGGGTCACGCGGCTGGTAACGGTATTTCTGCTTTTGAATCTCCTGCTGCTGCTCTACATGCCGGGGATACTGATCCTTTGAATACTGCCGCTGGTAGACAGGCAGCGGGGCGGGCAACGGGACGGCACCGTGGTTCCATTTGTCCCAACCGCTTCTGCGCCGTTCCCAATCATGGCCCCAGTGATTACCCCAACGTGGCGGCGCATCATGCCGCCACCCGTGGAAGTGCACGGGAGGCCGGCGGTAGTAGCGCACCGGGATTCGCAGGATGAACACCGGCACAACCTCTGGACCCATAAACCACCAGGGCCCGTCGTACCAGGAACTCGCGTACCAATTATCATCCTGGTAAACCCAATACATACCGTCGTAAAAAAAGTAGTTCGCTTCCAGTCGTGGCGCGTAGTAGACCGGGTAACCTGGCACGACCACGAGTTCCGGATAGATCGGCAAATTGATGCCGATGTTCACGTTTGGAAGCCCGATACCGATGCTCACCTGAGCTGGAGAAGTCACCGGGTACAACAGCATCCCCAGCACAATGATGGCGTGGCGAATTTTGAGCATTTTGCGGCCCTCAGTTCGATGACCAAGGTTGGAACAATGGTCGTCAACGGAATGTGGCGTCAACGCTATGCTCTCGTATACTGCACGTCCTTGCCCAGACACTTCCGTGCGGTATTGCACATAAGGCAATCTGAGGCCGGTTGGCAATAGTGGGCCTGCCAATCGGAAATCTGCCTTTCTGTTTCGTCTTTTTTGCGATGCCGTGGATTTCCTGAATCTTTCCGGAAAGATGTTCGCGCTTACCTGCAATCACATCCAATTGACCGTCGGTAAGCTTGCCCCAGAGCTGGCCCCACCAACCTGAACAACCGGATAAGTGGATTTCCTGTTTAATCGGGGCATGATACGCCCCGGCAATATGGAGAACCACATGAGCAGACGATCCCGCCGTAACCATTCACCGGCCTTCCGGGCCAGGGTCGCGCTGGCCGCCCTCAAGGGCGACAAGACACTTTCGGAGCTGGCCACCCAGTTCGATGTCCACCCCGCCCGGATCACCCAGTGGAAGGTATAGTTGCCGATAAAGGGGGCGCTACCTTTGCTCCCCAAACAGATCCCCGCGCATCTGGAACGCCGCGCTCAACAGCCACTGGCCATGATACCTGCGGCGCGGGCGCCGCCACCGGGCGGCGAGTCGGGTCTGAAGGATTAGGCCTGCGGCATCATGCTCAAAGCACGGAAGCTATGCTTCACGGGGCATCGGCACGGGCGCTCTCGCGGTCACTGCCACAGTCAGGCGGGTGCCATGACACCAACAAAAATCGCCAGCCGGTTTACCGGACCCGACCACGGACAATGGTTCCCGGTAAAAAGGGGTTTTATACTGCCCATGCTCCGGAGATGTGCTAACGCCAATTCAATTGGATAAAATTCATGGACTCACTGATCACACTCAAAGCTACTTGGGCGCTCTGGGCGGTCCTGTTTGGGAGCGCCGCGTTCGGATTGTGGATGGAACGCACCGCCTGGGGCGCGCGCCTGTCCGGCGCCGCGTTTACCCTGGCCATCGCCTTTCTGCTTTCAAACTTCGGCATCATACCGTCGGCCGCGCCGGTTTATACAACGGTCTGGCTGTACCTGGTTCCGCTTGCGATACCGCTGCTTCTATTTAACACCGACGTACGCCGCATCCCGCGCGACGCCGGGTTCATCCTCGTCGCGTTTGGTATCGGCGTGGTCGGCACGATCCTGGGCACCGTGGTCGCGTTCTATCTGGTACCGCTGGGGAAGAACGCCTGGCAGCTCGCCGCGGTGTTCAGCGCCACCTATATCGGCGGCCCCACGGACTATACGGCGACGGCACAGGCGGTCGGGTTGCGCACGCGCGATCTGTTGGTCGGCGGCCGGGCCGCCATCGACTTCATCATGGCGATTTATCTCCTGATTCTTTTCGCGCTGCCGGTGTTGTGGAATCTGTTCCGGGGTGGCACTGACCGTGGTAGCGCAACTGAAGCAACTGGGAGCGCGAGCATTCATCTGCCGAGCATGGCCTTTGCGCTTGCTTTGAGCGCCGTGATTTGCGCCGTGGGTTTTTTCATTGAAACGCAATTTGGCTGGAAAGGGTTCGCGATCCTGATCATCGCGGTCTTGACGGTGGCGCTCGCCGCCGCGTTGCCGCGCCACATGGCGATGCTTCAGAGCACGAATGAAATGGGCATGCTCCTGATGCTGGTCTTCTTCGCCACCATCGGCGCGAGCGGTAATATCGGTGCGGTGTTCAAGAATGCGCCCGTGCTGCTTTTGTTCGCGACGATCATTCTCGTGGTTCACCTCGCCGTCCTCCTCGTGGCCTGGAACCTGCTCGGGAAGAAATTCAATGTCAACCTCAGCCTTACGCAAATTATAATTGGCTCGAACGCCGGAGTGGGTGATGCGAGCATGGTTGCGGCCCTGGCGGCCGCCAGACGTTGGTATCAGTATGTTCCCGCCGGGATCCTGTGTGCCGCGCTCGGTCATGTGAGCGCGACATACATCGGAGTATCGCTCGGAAAAATGCTGCGTTAGCAGGTTGCAGGAAAACATCCTTTTCCTGGAACTTACCGCTGCGGGAGCAGGAAGCGCCCGCCCACTGCTCACAGAGCAAGATCATTCCGGTTCACCCGCCGTGGCGAGCGAGGGTGACGCGCCGCGATCGGCCACACTCGTGCGGGTCAATGCCCTCTCATCCGGATGCGCGATATCGTCCAGCGCATGACATCCTCTTCGGTTTCGTCGCCGACCGCGGGCGTGAGCGCGATTGCGAGGTTCGTCACGAACATGTCCCCGCGGACGAAGACGATGCTTGCCGGGAACAGCAGACCGACCGGTGCGCCGTCGTAGCCGATTCTCTCGAACGCACCGACCCGCGCGATCACGCGACCGTTCGCGTTGAGCGCCACGATCTCGTCGGACTGGTTGGCCGCAGCCCACAGAACACCACGATCGTCAAATGCGATGCCGTCAGCGCCATTGATGCTTTCAGTAAACACCGTGATGGCGTTCGTGGCGAGATCCATCTTCAGCACGCGGTCGTCGCCCGTATTCGAGACGAACAGCGTCGAGCCGTCGCGACTGAGCGCGAGACCGTTCGCGCCGAACGGCGGAAAGCCGGGCGTGGCGAGCAGCGGGTGTTGTACCACGGTGGTCACACTGCAAGGCGTATAACAGCCCTGCGCATTGTCGATGCGGTAGATCGCCCCCTGGAAGGAATCCGAAACGTACAGGTTGCCGCTGCGATCGAACTCCATTGCATTCGGCGCCGGGAATTTGTTGGAGCCGAACTGGATGCGGTCCGAACTCCCGTCCGGGTTCCCTTCGAGCCGGTCGGCGGGTGCCCCGATCTGGGGCAGCGTCGCCACGTCCTCGATCGCGGTGCCGCCATTAAAACTTGCCGTGATGCGCTGGATTTTCGACGCGCCGAAATTGGTAATGTAGACCTTGGCGTCGCTGGGTCCGAAAGCGAGCCCCAGCAAGGGTGTGCCGCCGAAATCGCGTTCGGCGGTGAGCTGGCCTTGACGGTTATAGCGCAGCAGCTTGTTCGCGTTGGGCCCGAAATCGAACGTGGCGACGAAAATATCACCGGTCGCGGGGTTCGCGGTGATGCCCTCCGGAAACCGCACCCCGGCCGGGAGCGTGGCGAAGGTCTCCACCCTCTCGGGCGTACGTTCCCCGGCGAAACTCATCCCTGTGCTCGCCGCGTTCAGGACGAGCGCAATACACACCGGTAGCAGTCGGTTCATCTTGTCTCCTCCTCTTTGGGTCACTCGTCGCGGCCATAGTGGCCGAGTCGGATATTCTGTGGCTCGTATCAATGACAGTCAATCGAGGTCCGCCGCCGGTGTCGAGGCTGACAAACGGAGGACGGTCCACGGATTTACCATAAGTTTTCGAGGCGGCAATCCGTTAACGGGAACGGGTCATGCGGCGCGCCTGCGCCACACTACTTCCCCGGCCGTCGCCGGAGGTACAGCCACAAGGATAACGCCACGACGATCAGCGTGCCGGCGAACAATGCGCCACGCGGAATCGCGGCATACACGATCCGTTCGACGTAGTGACGGATGAACGTGCCTTCGTACGGTTGCGCACCGCCCAGCATGCGCAGCCAGACCTCAAGATGCGTCAGCGGGCAGATCCAGCCGAAGACTTGCAGTGCGATGGAGAAGGCGAGCGCGGCGAGGTGCGTCCACTTCACCCACTGCCAGCGGCTGCCGGGGAGCGCGCCCAGGATCAGGAACACGATCCAGAGCAGATGCAGAACGA
>CAYJBG010000075.1:0-9420 GCA_964368085.1 uncultured Acidiferrobacterales bacterium
TCGTGCACCTCCTGCCCAGAAGATAGGACATTACTTACACAGGTGTCAATAGCCGATGCAGGAGCGGGAGCTGGTTCAGTAACATTCAAGGCAACGATCAGAGTCGGCCTGGTGTGATACCTGCATGGAATCGTGTATCGTTTCAGCGCATGCAAACCGCACTCGCTGACTTCATCCGCGACACGCCCGCTGGCATCGAGGCCGACCGGATACTGCGCACCTGCGTGCACTGCGGTTTCTGCAACGCCACCTGCCCGACCTACCAACTGCTGGGCGACGAACTCGACGGCCCGCGCGGGCGCATCTACCTCATCAAGCAGATGCTCGAAGGCAATGCGGTGACGGTGCACACGCTCACGCATCTCGACCGCTGCCTCACCTGCCGCAATTGCGAGACCACCTGCCCATCGGGCGTGCGTTACGGCGCGCTGCTCGACATTGGTCGTGAACTGGCGGAGCAGCGCGTCGGCCGGCCATGGCCGCAACGCGCACTGCGCTGGCTGATCCGCCAGATTCTTCCCTATCCAGAACGCTTCACCCCGCTGCTGCGGCTCGGGCAGTTCTTCAGGCCGCTGCTGCCACATGCACTAAAACGCAAAATCCCGCCACGCCAGCGCGCGGCAGTTTTCCCCCCTCTCCCTGCGGGAGAGGGCCGGGGTCAGGGTGAGGGCCAAACTCAAAAACATGCACGCAAGATGCTGGTGCTCGAAGGCTGCGCCCAACCGGCACTCGCCCCCAGCATCAACGCCGCCGCCACGCGCGTCCTCGACCGTCTCGGCATTACCTTAATAAAAGCACAGGGCGCCGGTTGTTGCGGCGCCGCCTGTCATCACACCTCCGGGGTGGAGCAGGGCTTGGCGCAGGCGCGCCGCAACATCGACGCCTGGTGGCCGCATGTCGAGGCCGGCGCCGAAGCCATCGTCATGACCGCAAGCGGTTGCGGTGTGCACGTGAAGGACTACGGCCATCTTTTGCGCGACGATGCCGCCTATGCCGGCAAGGCGCACCGCATCGCGGTGCTCACCCGGGACATCGGCGAGGTTCTGTCCAAAGAGGATTTATCGAAGCTGAAGTTAAACGTGAAACCGGGTCTCAGGGTCGCCTTCCAGTCGCCGTGCACCTTGCAGCACGGGCAAAAGCTCGGTGGCGTCGTGGAAAAAATCCTGCGCGATCTCGGCTTCGCGTTGACGCCGGTGCCGGAAGCGCACCTGTGTTGCGGTTCAGCCGGAACTTATTCCTTGTTGCAGCCTTTGCTCTCGCAAAGACTGCGGAAGAGAAAGCTCGAAACGCTTGCGAGCGGTGGGCCCGAGGTGGTCGCCACCGCCAACATCGGCTGCTTGCTGCACCTGCAAGGCCACTCCGGAATCCCCGTTGTGCACTGGCTCCATCTCGTGGCGGATGGCTGAGCAGGCAAATACGCCCCGATGATTTGTTGCCATTACCGGTCATTTGGCTCGCGCAGGGCCCTGTAGGGGCTTGAGAACCCGCCGATTTCACATATTCTACAAGAGGTGGGAACGGGTTCACGGACACAGAGATATCTTTATGACACAAGGCGGTAATCGAGCGCATGCGCGCGTCTATCGCCTGCTCGTCGTTGATGATGAAGAGGTCATTCGTGACCTGTTCAGCATACAGTTGGGGCGCGAGGGCTATGCGGTGTCCGTGGCCGGGAATGCGCAACAGGCTCTCGAACGTCTAACCGCCGAGCGCATCGATCTGGTGCTTCTCGACATGAAGCTGCCCGACATGTCGGGTCTTGCCCTGCTCAAAAAACTGCGCCAGACCTACTCGATTCTCGATCTGCCCGTCATCATCGTTTCCGGCGCCGGACACCGCGACGACATCGTGTCCGGGCTGCAAAGCGGCGCCAACGACTATCTCACCAAACCGATCGATCTGGGCATTGCGCGCGCACGCATTCAAACGCAGCTCACGCTCCGCCAGCTCAAGGAAATCAACGACAAGTTCTCGCGCATCGCCGGCCACGACCTCAAGAAGCCGGTGATCCTGATGCTGGATATGGCGCGCCAGCTGCAACAGTCGAATACGCGCCAGGAACTGAGTGCAGGCGATCTGGACGCAACCCTGTCCTTGCTCATCGAAGCCGGCCAGTACATGCAGCAGTTGATCGAAAGCCTGCTCGAATTGCGCAGCGTCCACAACGGCCGCATGAGTTTGACGCGTTTACCCACCGATCTCGGCGCCATTGTGCGCCAAGCGGTCACGCGTAACATGGGTTATGCCAAGAGCAAGGGCATCGCGCTGCGCATGGAGTTCACTACCGAGCTGCCGCCGATCCTGGCCGATGACCTGCGACTCATGCAAGTGCTGGACAATCTCATCGGCAACGCCATCAAGTTCAGCCCAGCCGCCACTCAGATTACGGTGCGGACGCGCCGCGAGGACAGTCATATCCTGTGCGAGGTCGCCGACCAGGGTCCCGGCATCGCGGATGAGGACAGGAGCAAGCTGTTCGTCGAGCATGCGCGCCTGCGCAATAAACCCACCGGTAACGAAACGAGCACCGGGCTCGGTCTGTCCATCTGCCGTGAGATGGTTACGCTGCACGGCGGCGACATCGGCGCGCGCAACAACCCCGGCGGCGGGACGACCTTCTGGTTCCGGTTGCCGTTGCCCGCGGAGTAGGTTCGTACACCGGCCGGGCAGAGCGCGGTAGGTTGGGCTGAATGAAATGAAGCCCAACATCTGCATTGACTCGCCGGTATCGCACGGCTTCGTTGTCCTCCGTGATGTTGGGCTTCACAAAAACCGTTCAGCCCAACCTACCGGACTTCGAGCACCTTCAATCGTCTGGCGTCCGAGACACTCAGACCCCCGAACTTGCCGCGCCAGAGATAATAGCTGGCCTCCGAGAACCCGTGCCGACGGCACAGATTCTTGATCGGCATGCCGGCATCAGCCTCGCGCAGGAAACCGATGATCTGCTCTTCTGAAAAACGCTTCTTCATGTCCAATCTCCTTCTGATTGCGGGATTGGACTCTAAATCGGGGTGCTACTCAAATGTGGGGGGACGTCGGGGAGCCCAAAGAAAGTGCGCGTCTCAATAATTCCGCCAAGTGCTACGAGTAGCCCCAGTAACTCCAAAGTGAGACCCGCACTACGAATAGCAACCTCACTACGAAACGTATAGAAACCAAATAGCAGCGCGTTGCTGATTACCAGGACACCGAGCCAGAACAATCGCGGACCTAGAAACCAATGGATGTAGGCAGCTACCAAGTTGCCAATACGTCTTAATGTGCCTGCTACGGACTTGAGGCAGTTGGCAGAAATTCGCTTCGCATTCGTCACTTGTTCTCGTCTCCGTACCGCTATCCCGGATTCAGAATACCTGCCGGGTCCAGAGACTGCTTGATGTTTTTATGCAGTGCCCGTGCAGGCTCAGGCAGTTCGGAGTTTCTCGTGGTGCTTGCTTGCGATGAGCGAAACAGTGTTGCGTAGCCGCCGGCGGATTCAGCCATGCGATGAATGTTCTCGGCGGGTGTGTCGGTCAGGAGCCAGCGTTGCGCGCCGCCCCAGTCGAGCAGCCATTGGCCGGGCAGGTTGATCGGCGCCGCCGCGGGCGGGACAGACAAGCGCCAGAGCGGTGTGTCCGTTTTGAAATAGGACTGCTGGTGTTCGCGCAGCTGTTCCCAGAATGTCGCGCCTTTTTCCAGCAGTTCACCACCTAGTTTTGTGCGCGCGGCACGCACGCCGGCCGCGGAACCCGACAGGCGTATATATAAGGTGTCGCCACTGTGCGCGGCGGCCGAGAGCGGCAGCGGCTGGCCGGCCCAGGTGTTCATCCGGCGAATCGCCTCGTCGGCGCCCATCTGGAACGTCAGCGTGATTTCCTGCGCCGGTTTCGGCAGGACTTTCAGTGAAATCTCTAGCAGCACGCCGAGCGTGCCGAGGCTGCCGGTCATGAGGCGCGAGACATCGAAGCCGGCGACGTTCTTCATCACCTGTCCGCCGAACTTCAGAACCTCACCTTTGCCGTTGATGATCTTCGTACCGAGCACGAAATCGCGTGCCGAGCCGGCATACGGCCGGCGCGGGCCGGAGAGGTTGCAGGCGATGGTGCCGCCGAGCGTCGCTGCGGGGCCAAACCGCGGCGGCTCGAAGCCGAGCATCTGGTTTTTTCCAGCTAGGGTCGCCTCGATCTCGGCCAGCGGTGTGCCGGCGCGGGCGGTGATGACGAGCTCGGTGGGTTCGTAGCTCACAATGCCGCGGTGACCGGTGACATCGAGCGGCGTACCGGCTGCGCTGCCGGTGTAAAACCGTTTCGTGCCGCTGCCGCGGATGGCGAGGGGTGTGCCAGCGGCAAAGGCGGCGCGCACGGCCTCCTGCAGGGTCTGTTCGATGTCGGCAACCAATGGCATCCGGCCATTGTGTTGGAGCGCCCGCGCCGGGTCAAACGACCGGACTTGGGCGATTTGCGCAGCCGGCGGGCGCGCATTGCGTAAATCCCCGGTCGCAACTAATCTAGCGTCCGACGCAGGTCGCCGTTTGTGGTTGGGCGCGGCATGCCGTCGACCGTTCGACTATCGTTGAGACGAATTGCCACCGAGTTACTACTGGGAGAGTCACCATGAATCTGCAAAAAATTGTCCTATCCGCCTGTCTGATGCTGTTTGCGCTGGCGGTGCATGCCGAGGCCGATGTCGTGCGGCTCGGCAATCTCAAGTTCGCGCACTACGGCGCGGTCTCGTACATGAAGGAGATTGCGTCCAAGTACAATCTCAAGATCGAGGAGCGGGTATTCGCCAAGGGGCTCGATATTATCCCCGGTATTCTCGCGGGTGAGATCGATATCGCGGCGAGCGCGCTGGATGCCGCCGTGGCCGGGCGCGCGGGCGGCGCGCCGATCTTTGTGGTGGCCGGTTTTGCCAAGGGCGGCGCGCGCATCGTCGCGCGACCCGACGCCGGCATCAAGACGGTGGCCGACCTGAAGGGCAAGCGCGTGGGTGTGGCGCGCGGCGGCGCGCAGGAGATGCTGCTGTTCGCCGAGCTCGCCAAGTACAAGCTGACCTGGTCGGATCAGCCGGGCAGCGACGTGCAGATACTGTATATGGCGTTCCCCGATCTCAATCAGGCGCTGCAACAGAAGCAGATCGACGCCATGTGCCAGTCCGAGCCGCAGTCGTCGCAGGCGATCAACAAGGGCTGGGGCGTGGAGATCATCAAGCCCTACGATACCGAGATTGGCGAGCCGATCCGCGCGCTGGTCATGACCGAGAAAATGTACAAGGAGAAGCGCGCTGTGGCGGAGCGCTTTATAAAGCTGTTTGCCGAAGCCACGCGCACCTTCATCGCCGACCCGAAGCTGGCCGAGAAATACGTGCGCGAGACCCTGTTCAAGGGACAGATCACGAGCGACGATTACCGGGATGCGATGAGCAACGCCGCCTTCACCTATGACATCACGGTCGAGCATGTGCAGGTCACGACCGATGCCATGGTCAAGTATGGCGTCGGCAAGATGACCGCGCCGCCCGTGGCCAAGGATTGGGTGCGGCTCGATCTGCTGGCCAAGGCGAAGAAGGATCTCAAGATCAAATAGCGAGGCCGGGTTTTCTGCCGGAGACGCGCGACGTGGGCGCGATGAACAGGCATTTCCGCTGGCTGAGAATCATGCAGGGTGCGCTGGTGCCGCTTGCGGTGCTGGCGCTCTGGCAGTGGCTCGCCGTGAGTGGGCTGGTGAATCCGCTGATTCTGCCCACGCCGGTGGCGGTGTTCAAAAAGTGGATTCAGTACCTGAGTCCCTTCGAGCCTTTCGACGCCGCCAAGTCGGGTTATTTCGCGTGGTTCTTCTCCGGCGAGTTGTTGGGCGATGCCTACGCCAGTCTGCATCGCGTGTTGTCCGGGTTTTTCCTTGGCGCCGCGCTGGCGCTGCCGCTCGGGCTGTTCATGGGCGCGAATGACACCGTCTACAAACTCTGTAATCCGCTGATCCAGGTGCTGCGGCCGATTCCGCCGATCGCCTTCATCCCGCTGGCGATCCTGTGGTTCGGGCTCGGCAACCCGCCGGCGGTGTTTCTCATCACCATCGGCGCCTTCTTTCCGATCCTGATGAATACGATTGCCGGCGTACGGCATGTGGACGTCATTTATATCCGCGCGGCGCAGAGCCTGGGCGCAGGCCAGCGCACCCTGTTTCTGCGCGTCATGCTGCCGGCGGCCTCGCCGTATATCCTGGCCGGCGCGCGCATCGGCATGGGCACGGCCTTCATTGTCGTCATTGTCGCGGAGATGATCGCCGTCAACAGCGGTCTCGGTTACCGCATTCTCGAGGCGCGCGAGTTCTTCTGGCCGGACAAAATCATCGCCGGCATGATCAGCATCGGCCTGCTTGGGCTTGGCATCGACAGCGGCATGAGCTGGCTGAACAACCATCTCCTCAAGTGGCACCGCGGCATCGGCAACAACTGAGCCACTCACCGGCGGATAAACGAATCGTGCAGCCTTTCATTCAGATCCACAACGTCAGCAAGGTATTCCACGACGCCCACAAGGGCGATGTGGTGGCGCTCAAGGACATCAACCTCGATATTCAGCGCGGCGAGTTCATCTGCCTGCTCGGGCCGTCGGGCTGTGGCAAGTCCACGCTGCTCAATGCCGTCGCCGGTTTTGCGTTGCCGTCATCCGGCACCATCAACGTGGACGGCAAGGCCGTGACCGCGCCGGGACCGGACCGCGGCGTGGTGTTTCAGGAATATGCCCTGTTTCCGTGGATGACGGTGGAGAAGAACATCGCCTTCGGGCTGGAGATCCAACGCGTGTCGCAGGAGGAGATCCGCGACAAGGTCGACCGGCTGTTGACGAAGTTGCAGCTCGGTGAGTTTCGTGACCGCTTCCCGAAGGATCTGTCGGGCGGCATGCGCCAGCGCGTGGCGATCGCGCGCGTGCTGGCGCTCGACTCACCGTTGATGCTGATGGACGAACCGTTTGGCGCCCTCGACGCGCTCACGCGTCGCACGCTGCAGGACGAGCTGTTGCGCATCTGGCAGGAATTCAGCAAAACCATCATCTTCGTCACCCACAGCATCGAGGAGTCGGTGTATCTGGCCGACCGCACCGTGGTGATGACCTACCGGCCGGGGACAATCAAGCGTGACGTGCGCATCACGCTGGCGCGCGAACGCGATCCGGAGTCGGTGGCGTTCAACGATATCAAGAAGGAACTCGCGCACCTGGTGATGGAAGAACAGCGCCGTCACAATCAGGAAGAGTTGCGGGCCGTGACAGGCTGAATCTTGCGTTCGTTATAGTTAACCATTTCAAAATCTTTCCAGCTCCGGGAACGCGAGCTTGCCGCCGTGCACATGCATGCGTCCGAATTCGGCGCAGCGGCGCAGGGTCGGCACCGCCTTGCCGGGGTTGAGCAGGCCGTGCGGATCGAAGGCGGCCTTGATGGCGTGGAATTGCGTGAGCTCGGCGGAATTGAACTGCACGCACATCTGGTTAATTTTCTCCATGCCGACGCCGTGCTCGCCGGTGATGGTGCCGCCGACTTCGACGCACAATTTAAGAATCTCGCCACCGAATTCCTCGGTGCGTTCCAGTTCACCCGGCTTGTTGGCGTCATAGAGAATCAGCGGGTGCAGGTTGCCGTCGCCGGCGTGGAAGACATTCGCGACCTGCAGGCCGTATTCTACCGAGAGTTCGCCGATGCGCCTGAGCACGGTGGCGAGATGCTTGCGCGGAATGGTGCCGTCCATGCAGTAGTAGTCGGGCGAGATGCGCCCAACCGCCGGAAACGCGGCCTTGCGCCCGGCCCACATTCTGTGGCGCTCGGCGTCGTCTTTCGCGGTGCGTACCTCGGTCGCGCCCTGTGTGAGCAGGAGGTTGCGCACCTGCTCAATGCCTTCCGTTACCTCCTCGCTGGTGCCGTCCAGTTCGCACAGCAGAATCGCCACGGCCTCAACCGGGTAGCCGGCGTGCACATAATCCTCGGCGGCGCGGATCGCGGGGTTGTCCATCATTTCGAGTCCGGCGGGAATGATACCGGCGGCGATAATCGCGGCTACGGCGTCGCCGGCCTTCTCGAGGTCATCGAATGCCGCCAGCATCACCTGGGCGCGCTCCGGTTTGGGCAGCAGCTTGACGGTGATCTCGACAATCACGCCCAGCAGGCCTTCCGAGCCGGTCAGCAGCGCCAGCAGGTCATAACCGGGACTGTCGAGTGTTTTGCCGCCGAGCGTGACCAGCTCGCCGTCGATGGTGACGAACTTGAGGCCGAGCAGGTTGTGCACGGTCAGGCCGTATTTGAGGCAATGCACACCGCCGGCATTTTCGGCGACGTTGCCGCCGATCGAGCAGGCGATTTGCGAGGAAGGATCTGGCGCGTAATAAAGACCATGCGGTGCGGCCGCCTCGGAAATGGCGAGATTGCGCACACCCGGTTGCACGGTGGCGGTGCGGTTGAGCGGGTCGATTTCGAGAATGCGATTGAACTTCGCGAGCGACAGCAGCACGCCGTCCGCGTGCGGCAGCGCGCCGCCGGAAAGTCCAGTACCCGCGCCGCGCGCCACGACCGGCACGCGGTATTCGGAACACAACGCCAGGATTTTTTGCACCTCGCCGATGGTTTCCGGCAGCACGACAAGACCCGGCAACTGCCGGTAGGCGGAAAGACCGTCGCACTCGTAGGGCCGCTGGTCTTCCTCGTTTTCAAGCACCGACGACGCGGGCAGCAGGGCGCGTAGCGCGGGCAACAGGGATTCCCGCAAGTCCGCTTGCGGGATGGCAGGTCGTGGTGTGTTCATGGCTGTCTGTAAGGTAATCCCTGCCGGCCCGGACGTAAAGCCGTGCGCAACACTGTGAGTGCGTGTCAGGACGCACAAGTGTGCCGCATATTGAGGCGCCAATGCCGCGAGCGGCTGGAGGCCCATGAGCGGCCGATGCGCTGGAGTTTATCGAGGCGCGAACGGGGTTGTGATCGAAGCAGGGCTACTCGACCACCAGCAGGCCGTGCATGCCTTTTTCCTTGTGGCTCTTGCCGATGGGCGGCGACTTGTCGCAAATTATTTCGTAGCTGCCCGCCTGCGTCGGTGTGAAGCTGACCTCGCCGCTCTTGCCGGCGCTGACATCGACCTTCACCTCGACCCCGGCCTGCGGCGCCTTGATGACGAGATTGTGCGGAATGAAGCTGGCCTCGTTCTTGATCTTCAACGTTACCGGCTGGCCGGCCTTGACCGTAATCTTGTCCGGCTTGATGGTGTAGCTGTCGAGCTTGACCTCGATCACCCGTGGTTCGGCCGCGAGGGCGGTGGCACAGAGAGTCGTCAGCAGTACCGGGAGCATCCGTCGCAGCATGGTCGTTCTCCTTAGAAGAGGGCGGTAAAAGTGTGATGTTCGCTGAACGGTCGGAAACATCGGTAACAAAATAGTCCGGGAACATGGGTTACACCTCG
>CAYJBG010000076.1:0-9226 GCA_964368085.1 uncultured Acidiferrobacterales bacterium
CGCACCGTACACCCGCTCGGTCTGTTTTACTGGGGAAAAGTATGGACGCTGGTGGCGTGGTGCGAATTGCGAGACAGCTTTCGTCACTTTCGCCTGGACCGGATGAGTAACATTGCCAGTCTGGAAGCACGTTACGATTCTATAGAAGGCCGGACCCTGAAGGATTTTCTGGCGCAGTGCGAGTAGTTCCGTATTCATCAAAAGGAGGAAAATACCGTGAAGAAAAATCTGCTGTTGAGCGTGGTGGCCGGTGTGGTGTTGTTCGTCTGGGGGTTTATCTCGTGGACAGTACTTCCCTGGCACAACATGGTCGCGAACAAGTTCACCAACGAAGCATCGGTGGCGCAGGCCCTTAAAGAAAACGCGCCACAACAAGGCGTCTACTATCTGCCGTTCTCGGAAAAGGACCATGGCCCGAACCAGGTGGGCGCGTTTGCGAATGTCCTGCCGCAGGGCACTGACATGAACATGGGCAAACATATGGCCACCGCTGTCATTACCCAGATCATCGGGGCCTTTCTGGTGCTCGTGCTGCTGAGCCAAACCAGCGGTTTGAATTATTGGGGGAAAGTTGGATTCGTGGCGCTCGCTGGCCTGACCATCGGCTTCGTGAGCCATGTCCCCTACTGGAACTGGTTCGGGTTCCCTGCGCCCTATATTCTGGTCACGATTCTGGACACAGCGGCAGGCTGGACTTTGGCCGGTTTGGCGGTGGCCGGATTTGCCAGGGGGAGAAGTTAAATCGACGGCAAGAAGAAACCGGGGTGGATTTATTTACACCTGTATTTTAGGTGCAAGGGTTGCCTGGATACCCTCGTTTAATAAATCTGCCCCGGTCGTAGTACCTGCCTGTTGCTGTTTTTCCGGATACTCCCTCCTTAAGGAGCCGCGACCAGATAAACGGTGTCATTTTCGCGTGCATGATTGACCACCTTGAGGCCTACGCTCTCACCGGCACGCGCCGTAGTAACCGGCGCATGGTTAAGCTCGAGCGATCCGGCGCGTTGGCGGAAATCGCTGGTGTTACCCTTGATATGGATAGTATCGCCCTCGCGCAGTATCCCGGCTTCGACCCGCACGACTGCCACCATTAGGTGAGAATAGTAGTTCGTGATTGTGCCGAGATGCGTTTCGCCGGCCGGTTTCGTGGATGCCGCTGCGGCTGGCTTGACGGCCGGCTTGCTCGCGATGATTTTTTTCTTTGCGGCTGTTTTCCCGCCGGATTTCTTTTTGACAGCTTTCGTCCGGACCGTTTTCTTAGCTGCTCTGCGTTTTTTGACGGCTTTCTTTTTAGCCTTTGCCTGCGGCTTGCTCTTCGACTTCACTTTCTTCCTGGCTTTCTTCTTGGCGGCCATGACACATCCTCCCTGGTGGTTTGGTACAGGTTCAGGTACTCACATTGAGTCTAGGCAGCGGTCGGCTAAACTGCCAGCTCACGAAGCCCAAGCCATAATAATTTAATGTCTTTATGGTAAACAAGCCGTTCAACAAAGGGGTTACATCGTATGGATGATTATCGACTATCCCTCCAAGTACTCTCCGGCACCAGTCCGTTTAACCGATCCGCAGGAAATGAAGGGGACAAGCGCTTTTACTTCCATCCCGATTCTTCCCCTGGATTATCAACTTTCGATCAGGTTCAACAGCTTTATCGATCTCTAATTTAACGATTTATCCGCCTCCCGCATCTGTTCGAGCACGAGCAGGAGCGAGCTCGAATCCTGCTCGCCAAAGCCGCTGCCCATGAGCGCATTCAGCTGTTGCATCACCTGGGCGGTGACGGGCAGCGACAAACCGGCGGCGTGCGCGAGCTCAAGCGCAATGCCGATGTCCTTGTGGTGCAACGCGGCCACAATGCCGGCGGCAAAATCGCGCTCTACCATTTTCTTGCCCAGCACATCGAGCATGCGACTGGCGCCATACCCGGTCATGACCGCTTCGCGCACCCGGCCCGGGTCCGCGCCCTGCTCACGCGCGAACAGCAACGCCTCGGCGGCGCCTTGCAGGCAGGCGAGTTGGGCGATCTGGTTAGCGAGCTTGGTCACCTGCCCCGTTCCTGCCGGGCCCATGTGGAAGATCGTCTTGCCCAGGCTTGCCAGCAGCGGCCGCGTGCGTTCGAAGACGGCCTGATCTCCTCCGACAAAGATGGTGAGCGATGCCGTTTTGGCGGCCGCCACCCCGCCCGAAACCGGCGCATCCAGCATGGCGATGCCGCGCTCGCCCAGGCGCCGGGCCACGTCCCGCGCAATCGCGGGCGAGATCGTGCTCATGTCCACGTGGATCAGGCCGGGCGAGGCGCCATGAACGAGTCCTTCCGGCCCCAGCGCGACCGACTCGACATCGCTCCCGGCGGTGACCATGGTGAACACCACCTCGCTCGCTTGCGCGACCTCGGCGGGCGTGGCGCGCAGGCTCAACCCAAGGCGGCTGGCGCGGGCGCGCGAACGCCCGCCGCGCGCCGCAGCAACAAGCGTGTGGCCGGCGGCGAGCAGATGCCGCACCAGCTCGCTGCCCATGTTGCCGAGACCGATAAAACCGATACGCATGGGCCGGTTCCTCTGCTGACGGATTGTGAACATTACCTTACTTGCCCGGGATCGCGTGAGACGATTCGAGGCGTGCGGCCAAATGCAATGGCCTGCTCCGGCACTGTGTTTCCGGCGCTTGTAATCAAACTCATATGTAACTATAGTGGTTACATATGACATCGAACACGCGCTTTTCCATGGCCGTGCACATCATGACGACACTGGCGTACCTGGATAAAAAGGTATCATCGGAACAACTGTCAGAAACGGTCAACACCAACCCGGTGGTGGTTCGTCGCATTCTGGGCGACCTCAATCAGGCGGGATTAATCCGCGCTGACCGCGGCGCGACCGGCGGATTTTCGCTGGCGCGCACTGCCGGGGGCATTTCGCTGCTCGATATCTATCGCGCGGTGATGGGGGAACAGGAATTGGTCGGCCTGCACGATAATCCAGAGAACCGTGTGTGCGCGGTGAGTTGCAAGGTACGCGGCGTGTTGTCCAGGCATTTGCACAAGGCGCAGAGCGTATACGAACGCGAGCTGGAAAAGGTTTCCCTCGCGGACCTCGAAAAAGCGATGTGATTTTTTTTACCCTCAATTGTAACTATGCTGGTTACTTATAAAGGAGAAAGTACATGACCGCTGCAACAACAACGACCAATCTGTTTAGTCCAACCAGGCTTGGTTCGTATTCACTGCAAAATCACATCGTCTTGTCGCCGCTGACGCGCAATCGCGCCATTGGCAACGTACCGAACGAGCTTATGGCCGAGTACTACGCGCAGCGCGCGTCCGCCGGGCTGATCGTCACCGAAGGCACATCGCCTTCGCCGAATGGGCTCGGCTATCCGCGTATCCCCGGCCTTTTTTCGCAGCCGCAGATCGATGGCTGGGCCAAGGTGACGAAAGCCGTGCACGCCAAGGGTGCTAAAATTTTCATGCAGTTGATGCACACCGGGCGCGTCGGGCACCCGCTCAACCTGCCGGCCGGGGCGCGCATCCTGGCGCCATCGGCGGTCGCCGCGGCCGGTGAAATGTATACCGATGCCAAGGGCTTGCAACCGCATCCGGTGCCGACGGCCATGAGTGCGGCGGACATCGCGGCGGCCGTGCAGGAATACGTGCAAGCCGCGAAGAACGCAATCGCCGCCGGTTTCGACGGCGTGGAACTGCACGGCGCCAACGGCTACCTGCTGGAACAGTTCTTCCGCCCCAACTCCAACCTTCGCACCGACCAGTACGGCGGCTCGACCCAGAACCGTGCGCGCTTTGCGCTGGAAGTCGCGGCAGCGGTGACGAACGCCATCGGCAAGGACAAAGTGGGAATCCGTTTGTCGCCCTTCGGCGTGTTCAACGACATGCCGCTCTACGATGCGATGGAGGCGGACTACACCTACCTGACCGAAAAATTGAACGCATTGGGTCTTGTGTACGTGCACATCGTCGACCATTCCCCGATGGGCGCACCGCCCGTACCGGAATCCATGAAGAAGGCCATGCGCCGCGTGTTCAAGGGTGCGATCATTCTTTCCGGTGGCTACGATCGGGCGCGCGCCGAACTGGATCTCGTGGCCGGCAACGGGGATCTGTTCGCGGTGGGTCGCGCCTTTCTGGCGAACCCCGACCTGCCGGCGCGCTGGCGCGCCAATGCGGCGTTGAATGAACCCGACTCCGGCACGTTCTATACGCCGGGCGCCAAAGGGTACACGGACTATCCGGCAATGCAGGGGAGCCCGGTCTGACGGAAAGCAGCAAGAACGGCCGGGGTGACCTAAATAGGGAGAGGTCACCCTGCCACACACCTTCGGGGAATCCGGACGTTGACGGCCCCCACTGGACAACCACACCGATCCGGGCGTTTACTGATTGTTCGGGTCGCCGCCGTGTGTGACCTGTTTTCGTTCAACGACACCACCAGGAGATCACAATGGATAACAACCGCAGGACATTTATGAAAAGCGCCGGTGCGGTAACGCTGGCGGGCGCCGCCGGCATACTGGCGAACGCGCCTTCCGAAGCCGGCGCCGGCGCCGGCGCGGGGGCGAAAATTATTCCCGGCGAGATGCCGAAGGGCATGACCTTCCTCACGATCAAGCAGGGCGACGAGATGAACCTCGGCGTCAAAACCAAAAAAGGCGTGCTCGATGTCAAAGCGGCGAGCGCACTGCTCGCGATGAAGGCGCCGACGACGATCGACGATCTGATTCAGGGCGGCGACCAGGGCCTCACGGCGCTCGTCAAGGCGGCGCTCGATGGCGACAAGGCCAAGCCGGCGTTCCGCGACGAGGCCAAGATCGAATTCGGGCCGTGCGTTACCAATCCCGAGAAGATCCTCATGCTCGGTTTCAACTATCGCAAGCACGCGATGGAAACCAAGACGCCGATCCCGACCTCGCCCGTGCTCTTTACCAAGTGCAACAACGCGCTCAACGGGCATAAGGGCGTCATCAACTTGCCGACCCACGTGGGCAAGAACTTCGATTACGAAGTTGAGCTGGTGGTGGTGATGGGCAAAACCGCACATCGCGTGAGCGAGGCCGACGCACTCAAGTACGTGTTCGGCTATTGCACCGGCAACGACTTCTCCGCGCGCGACCTGCAACGCAAGACCAGCCAGTTCCTGCTCGGCAAGACCTGCGACGGCTTCGGACCGGTCGGGCCTTACCTCGTCACCGCCGACCAGATCCCCGATCCCAACAAACTCAAGCTTGAATGCTACGTAAACGGCGAGCGTCGCCAGCATAGCAACACCTCCGACATGATCTTCAGTGTCGCCACCATCATCAGTTACGCCTCGCAGCACTTCACGCTCAAGCCGGGTGACATCTTCTTCACCGGCACACCGGAAGGCGTTATTGCCGGCATGCCGCCGGAAAAACAAGTGTGGCTCAAGGCCGGCGACAAGATCAGCACCCGCATCGAAAAACTTGGCGAACTCAAGTTCACGCTTGCCTGAAGCATAAGGACGTTGCACAAAAAAAGGCGGCCAGTCTGGCCGCCTTTTTTTGTTTTGACCGGTAAGGTAGTACCATTGCCCACCGTCCCGTTTTCCCGTATTCGTATTCATGTCCCGCTCGTCGAGCCGCGCGAAATTCGGATACGTGAAGGTTGAACCACGACAAACGCTCCCGCGAGCCGCTCCTGTTTTTCGCTAACGAGATCCAAGACGACTTGTGGGAGCAGAGATCGCGCGGTAACGGGATAACGGATGAATATCACACCGCCGGTGGATTGCCCGGCTGCGAATACAAGCTGCCCGAAGTCCTTGTCTTCAGTGAGGAGCACGCGTTGTTCTCGCAGTGCGAGATGAAGCACCACGTCATCCGTAGCGCCCAACGCCACTTCTGCCACCGCCTTTACATCGTATCCACCGGCACGCAGTGCGCGCACGACAGCAAAGTCACAGCTCTCATCGGCCAGGAAGTGCACCCGGGCGCCCACGCTACGCCTGGTTCTTCAGCAACACTGTTTCTTCGTGGGCCAAGGTATCGGCCGCATAGGCGATGGCGGCCTGGATGTCTTCTTTCTTCATCTGTGGATAGGCATCCAGGATTTCGGCCTCTGCGGCACCTTCACCCAGTTTTCGCAGGATCAGCTCCACGGTGAGCCGTGTTCCCCGGATGACGGGTTTGCCCATCATTACCTTTGCGTTGACCTCGATACGATCGGTAGTTGTCATGTAGCCCTCCAGCCAAAGCAAGGATTCATAGTGCGTCTATCCCATTTGACGGTCTAATTCTAGTTAGAGTATATGCCGTATTCCAACCATTCGCCGAACGCGCCACAGCGGCCACCCCTAAATCGTCCAGGAACCGTAGGTTGGGGTGAGCGCAGCGAACCCCAACAATGCCAAACTAAACGAAGCCTCCCGTAGCAGCGCCGCGCCCAGCGCGATTATCTATACCCCTCCCCCTCCAACAACCCCAAGATCACCCGCTCCGCCGCCGTCCGCCCCGGCGAGAGGAACAGTTCCAGCACCTTCACCCCCAACACCCGTGCGATCTTTTCCAGATCGTCGAGAACGATTGCCCCCACCCCGCTCTCGGCGACCAACACCCGGGCCGGCGCCAGCCCGGCCGCGACCGCCAGCGATTGGGTGGAATGGAGGTTCAGAAACAGCAATACCTTGAGCTTGCGTGCCAGCATCCGCCGTGCCTCCTCGGACAGCGGATTCACCACCGCACTAGACCTTAACTCCTCGCGCACAATACAAAGCCCGCAAGGTGCCGCCACCCCCAGGTGCACCTGCGGCCCCTGCACCCCGAGCACTTGCATCTGGATCGATCCACCGGCAAAAAGCTGTTCGACCGGAGTGGCTGGATCGAGGGTGGGGTGTGGACAGATTGTCAGCGATTGGCCGGGGTGCCGGGTAAGGATGAGCATCGTCCGTGACTCTCCTATAATAAATTGAATACTATAGTACTTGATACTATAGTCTGTAGACGATAAGTCTCGCAAGGGCCAATTTACTGGCCCATGCGTTCATCCAAAGCACGTTCCTTGGTTGCCAGATTCCCAGCAATTCTCAGGGAAGCCAGGACAGAGAAAGGACTTTCACAGGAAGCACTGGCCGACCAGGCCGGGCTACACCGTACCTATATCTCCCAAATAGAACGCGGCGTGAAATCCCCTTCCCTGCGATCGCTTGAACAAATTACCGATGCCCTCGAAATGCCGCTGTGGGTTCTGCTGAAGCGGGTTGAGGCCTAGACCAACTGTTTGGAACCTAATACGAAACGCCCAAAGCCCCTGTAGCAAGTAGCCCGCATGCAGCGACAGCGAAATGCGGGGAAAACGTTCAGCACCGGCGTCTTACAGCCCCTCTCCCCTCGCGGGAGAGGGGGCTGTTGGGGTACGCCGAGCGTTTCGGGCTGTTCTGGATGCCAGCTTTCGCTGGCATAACGGCAATTCTGTCTGTGGAGGCCTTAAGGTAGTGCCATTCCTCTCTGACCCGGGTTTTCCTGATCCATATATATAACTGCGGAAAATATTTTATATGGTGACTTCAAAATACCCTTCCGTCGTAACCATGCCGGCAGCGGAAAAGCCTTATCCTTCGATAGTGGAATTTCTGTTCAAGGCCTTCCCGAATATTTCCCAGGACAGATGGGCGCAACGCATTCTCGAAGGCAAGGTGCTCGACGACAACGGCACCCCCATAACAGCGGATACGAAATATACCCCTTCCAAACGGATGTTCTATTTTCGGGAGGCCGAAAACGAGCCGGTCATTCCCTTTGCCGAACAAATACTGTTCCGGAATGACGAGATCCTGGTTGCCTGCAAACCGCATTTTCTTCCCGTGATCCCGGGTGGCCGCTTTGTGGAGGAGTGCTTGTTAAACCGTCTGCGAACGCGAACCGGAATTGCCGATCTGGCGCCGATTCACCGCATCGACCGCGAAACCGCGGGGCTTGTCCTGTTCTCCGTCAACAAAAATACCCGCGGCCTTTACCACGAACTCTTCACGCAGGGGAAAGTAGAGAAAACCTATCACGCGCTGGCTGAGGTGAACCATCCTCCGCAGGAAAACCAGTGGATTGTCGAAAACCGAATCGTCAGAGGCGAACCGCGGTTCCGAATGAAAACCGTCCCGGGGGCCGCCAATGCCCGCTCCCACATCCAGCTCCTGGAAGTGAAAGGAAATCGGGGGCTTTTCAGTTTGAAGCCGGTAACCGGGAAAACCCATCAACTGCGGTTACACCTGAGCGGTCTGGGATTCAAGATCATCCACGACAGGTACTACCCCGATCTACAACCTGAAACAGAAGATGATTTCGCCCACCCGCTCCAACTTCTTGCCAAACAGATGCGGTTCCATGACCCGGTCTGCGGGGAAGACCGGGACTTTCAATCCGGGCGGGGGCTTTTGTGGTAACGCCAAAGGCTGGTGTTTGCTTACTGCTGCGTACACAACGCCTGTAGCGCCAGAATCGTCCGCCAGTTTCTGGATGTGGCGATTACCTTGAGCGCCTTTTCGAAGAAAGTGTTATTCAGTTTTGTTCTTCCGTAGCCATGCGGGCAATGCAGCAACACCACCTGCCCGTTCAACACCACCTGCTCTCCGGGTCGGGCGGGCAGCTTGAGTTTCTGGAAATCGGCCTTCGCGACCGGCTGAAAAAGAAAAGTGGCATGAAACAGTTTTTCGTCCGCTCCACGTCGTGGCAGGAGCGGATTGGAACTGGCAACGAGTCCAAACCCCTTTGCCGGTAGAACAAAAACTTCCACCTCATGCCTAAAGTCAACCGCGATGCGCGCTTTGATGGCGGAAGCAAGTTTACGAGGCTCACCGCGGCTTGCGTCAAATACCAGGTTGCCGCTTTGCAAATAACTGCGCACGTTCGCAAAGCCGAGCGCCGCCAGGCTGTTCCGCAGATCCACCATACGTATCGACTTCTGGCCGGAGACGTTGATGCCACGCAACAATCCAACGAAAGTGGTCATGTGACCGGATCAGGCCATGTGCAGATAGCGGTGAAGCACCACGCTAATAACGTGCGTAGACGCCGGTCTTGCCCTGCTTGTCGAAGGTCAAAACATCGTAGCGATCCTTATGCCCACCCTGCTCCATGCCCGGCGAACCGCTCGGCATGCCGGGCACCGCCAGGCCACTCACCGGCGGGTGCTCCTTCAGCAGGCGCTTGATATCGCTGGCCGGCACGTGGCCTTCGATCACATAACCGCCCACCTTCGCGG
>CAYJBG010000077.1:0-9211 GCA_964368085.1 uncultured Acidiferrobacterales bacterium
ACTTCATGGTGTTGTAACCCTCGCGCTCGCCATTCGGCAGGGTGCGCACACCGCGCGGTTCGCCGAAATAGATATCGCCGGTCAGCTCGCGCACGATCAGCAGATCCAGCCCGGCAACAATCTCGGGCTTCAGGCTCGAGGCCGCGGCAAGCTGTGGGTAGAGAATGGCCGGACGCAGGTTGGCGAACAATTTCAGATCATAACGCAGACCGAGCAACGCCCTTTCCGGTCGCAGTTCGCGCGGCAGTGTGTCGTACCGCGTGCCACCGACCGCGCCGAGCAGTACCGCATCCGCCTGTTTCGCCAATTTCAGCGTGGACTCGGGCAACGGCTGTTTGTGCTGGTCGTAGGCCACGCCACCTACCGATGCGGTCTCCATTTCGATGTTGAGGCCGAAGTCCTTACACAGACGCTTCAGCACCTTCACGGCTTCAGCGGTCACTTCCGAGCCGATGCCGTCACCGGGCAATACTGCAATTTTTTTCGACATTGTTTCAATTCCCGTAATTTACGCAGAGAACGCGGAGGCGCAGAGGACGCAGAGATTTTTCAATATAAGGCCTTTGCGTCCTCTGCGCCTCCGCGTTCTTCGCGCGTATTCCAGAAGGTCACTGGAACAGCCACGGCGCTTCTTTCCTGCGCCGCTCTTCATAGGCCTTGATCTCCGCCACATGCTGGAGCGTCAAGCCGATGTCATCGAGCCCGTTCAGCAGGCAGTGGCGGCGAAAGGCTTCGATCTCGAATTTGAATACCGTACCCGCCGGTGAGGTCACCGTCTGCGCCGCAAGGTCAACATGGAGCTTATACCCCAGCTCAGCCGCGCACTCGCTGAACAGCCGATCCACCACGGCGTGCTCCAGTACGATCGGCAGCAGACCATTCTTGAAACAGTTGTTGTAGAAGATGTCGGCAAAACTTGGCGCGATGATGGCGCGAAAACCGAAATCCGCCAACGCCCACGGCGCGTGTTCGCGCGACGAGCCACAGCCGAAGTTGTCGCGCGTCAGCAGAATCTGCGCACCTTGATAACGCGGCAAGTTGAGTACGAAATCCGGATTGATACGACGCTTGCTGTGGTCCATGCCCGGCTCGCCCGGATCGAGATAGCGCCAGTCGTCGAACAGCGTCGGCCCGAAACCGGTGCGCTTGATGGACTTCAGGTACTGCTTCGGGATGATGGCGTCGGTGTCGACATTGGCGCGATCGAGCGGCGCCACCAAACCAGTGAGTTTCTCGAATTTTTGCATAGATTGATTCCCGTATTTAACGCGGAGGACGCAGAGGCGCAGAGAGCGCAAAGATTTTTGATCTAGAAACTCTGCGTCCTCTGCGCCTCTGCGTTGTTTGTGCTTAATTCCAATCTCTGACATCGACAAAATGCCCGGCGATCGCCGCCGCCGCAGCCATGGCCGGACTCACCAGATGGGTGCGGCCGCCGGCGCCCTGGCGACCCTCGAAATTTCGGTTCGAGGTCGAGGCGCAGCGCTCGCCCGGCTCCAGCCGGTCGGCATTCATGCCGAGACACATCGAGCAGCCCGGTTCGCGCCATCCGAAACCCGCTTCTATGAATATCTTGTCGAGTCCTTCCTTTTCCGCCTGGGTCTTTACCAGACCCGAACCGGGCACGACCATGGCGAGCTTGATGTTCTTCGCCACCTTCCTGCCTTTTACCACGACCGCCGCCGCGCGCAGATCTTCGATGCGCGAATTGGTGCAGGAGCCGATGAAAATCTTATCGATGGAAATCTCGCAGATCGGTGTACCCGGCTTGAGTCCCATGTACAGAAGCGCCTGTCGGTAACCTGTGCGTTTGACCACATCCGATTCCTTTTCGGGATCCGGCACCACGCCGTCCACCGCCGTCACCATCTCGGGGGAGGTGCCCCAACTGACCTGTGGTTTGATGTCCGCCGCGTTTAACATTATTTCCTTGTCGAATTTCGCGTCTGGATCACTCTTGAGATCTCGCCAGGCATGAACTGCTTTGTCCCATAATTCGCCTTTCGGCGCATACGGGCGTCCGTGGAAATAGTCGATAGTCTTGTCGTCGACAGCGATCATGCCAGCGCGCGCGCCGGCCTCGATGGCCATGTTGCACACGGTCATGCGGCCCTCGACGGAAAGCTGCTCGATGGTGGTGCCGGCAAACTCGATGGCCGAACCATTGCCACCGGCAGTGCCAATCTTGCCGATGATGGCGAGCACGATATCCTTGGCCGTCACACCCGGCGGGATGGCACCCTGAACGCGCACGCGCATATTCGCGGCCTTCTTGAGGATCAGGCATTGGGTGGCCAACACATGCTCCATCTCGGAGGTGCCGATGCCGAAGGCAAGCGCGCCGAATGCGCCATGGGTTGAGGTATGCGAATCACCGCACACCACGGTCGTGCCCGGCAAGGTCGCCCCCTGCTCCGGTCCAATGACGTGCACGATGCCCTGGCGCGGGTCGTTCATGCCGAACTCGGTGATGCCGTAGTCGCGGCAGTTCCGGTCGAGGGTTTCGACCTGCAGGCGTGACACCGGATCGGCGATGCCCTGCGCCCGGTTGGTGGTCGGCACGTTGTGGTCAGCGGTGGCGAGATTGGCGTCAACACGCCAAAGCTTGCGCGAGGCCATACGCAGGCCGTCGAAGGCCTGCGGGCTGGTCACCTCATGCACCAGATGACGGTCGATATAGAGGAGGCAGGTGCCATCTTCGTTGTGACGCACCACATGTGCGTCCCAGAGCTTGTCGTAGAGCGTTTTCCCGGCCATGGCGGTTCACCAACCCTGAGGAATTGCATAAATCCTAGGCAAGGTCTATAAATAACACAAATTCATCTTTTGCATACAATGGATTCTATATTGTTATGGACATAGCCGCCCTCCAGGCGTTTCTCGCGGTTGCCGAAACCAACTCGTTTTCGCGCGCTGCCGAGCGCATTTTTCTCACCCAGCCGGCCATCAGCAAGCGCATCGCCGCGCTCGAAACGAGCCTCGGCGCACGCCTGTTCGACCGCATCGGGCGCACTATTCAGCTCACGCCCGCCGGTCAGGCCATGCTCGCACGCACGCGCGCGATCCTGCGCGAGCTCGACGACGTAAAACGCTCCATCGCCAATCTCGCCGGCACCGTTGCAGGGGAACTCTCGCTCGCCACCAGTCATCACATCGGGCTGCACCGGCTCCCGGGACCGCTTAAACAATTCCACGACAGCTATCCCGGCGTACGACTCGACCTGCGCTTCATGGATTCGGAAATGGCGTGCCGCGCGGTGGCGCAGGGTGAGATCGAGCTGGCCATCGTCACACTGCCGCCGGTGGTGGACGCGCCGCTGCAATCCATCAAGATCTGGGACGATCCACTCGATATTGTGGTCAGCCGCACGCACCCGCTCGCCGGGACAGCGCCCGTTTCACCCAAGGTGCTGCTCGACTATCCGGCGATCCTGCCCGGCCCCGGTACCTACACGCGCGAGATCATCCTGAAGGCGCTCGGCCCGTGGCGTGACAAGATCAGCGTGGGCATGGCGACGAATTATCTGGAAGTACTCAAGATGCTGGCCGCCATCGGCCTCGGCTGGAGCGCACTGCCACGCACCATGATTGACGAATCGCTGAGCGTAGTCCAGATTAGAAAAATGAAACTCGAACGCCGCCTCGGCATTGTCACCCACGCCGCACGCACCCTCTCGAACGCCGCGCAGGCGCTGATACACACCGTGCGCAAACCCGCATGACCTTCCGTAAACTCATCGAACAGCTGGCGAAGCGCATCGGACAGCATCAGGTGCCGGTCAATACATCGGCCACCGAGCTGCGCGGCTTCGTCGACTCCGGCGCTGTGCACTACGAATTGGTCACCCAGATTGTCACCGCCATCTACACCGGCAACCGTTGCCGGCGCCTCGCCGATCCGGTAACGCGTGACGCCACTTTTGAATCCATCGAACCGATCCGGCTGGCCGTGCTGCGCTCGCCGAAGACCGACGTGGATGCCTACGCATTTATGGAAAGCATGTGCGCCGAGACGGCGCACATCTTCAACACTGCCCAACCTTTCGTTTCCCCCGCCAGCGCCTCTAAAGCAACGGGCGGACGGCTCTACGCCTTCCGTAGGCGCCTCAGGTTTTTTTAAGGCGCAGCGCCACCACAAACGCCAGTGCTGCCGAGGCCGCCGCTATCGCGAAGGTCAGTCCCGGTCCGAGCATCTCCCAGGTGTGACCGCTGTAATAACTGCCAATCGCCCCACCGACACCAAACGCCACGGTGCTGTACACCGCCTGTCCACGGTGTTGGTGTTTGCCGACGAAGAACCGGTACACCATCTGCATGCCGGCGGCGTGAAAGGTGCCGAAACTCGCGGCGTGCAATGTCTGCGCGAGAATCAATAGTCCCAGGTCGTCCGGAAAATAACCGATCACGAGCCAACGCGCGGCCGCGAGCGCGAAACTCACCATAAGCACTGTGCGCAGATCGATGTGCTTCAGAATGCGCGGCATGAGCAGGAACACGCCGATCTCACACACCACCGCGTACGCCCACAGCAGGCCGATCACGGTCTTGGTATAACCGTGGCCTTCGAGATAGATGGAGTAGAAGGTGTAGTAAGGTCCGTGGCTCACCTGCATGAGCAGGCAGGCCGCGAGAAACGCAAGAATCTCCGGACGCAACATCACCTTTAGGAATGGGCCCGGATGCTCCATGTGTCCGGCCATCTCCGACTCCGGCAGCGTCAGGCTGTACAGCCAGATGCCCGCCATGAGCACGATCAAGACCGGCAGAATCCACCACGGACCGGCGGCATCCAACACCGGTCCGAGCGCAGCGACACTCGCGATAAATCCGAGTGAGCCCCACAGACGCACACGCCCGTAGGCGCCAGGCTTGTGGCGGGTGTGGTGCATCACCTGCACCTCGATCAACGGCAGCGAAGCGTGCCAGAAAAAACTGAACACCAGCATCACCAGCGCCAGCCACCAGAAACTGGTGCCAACAAACACGCCGGCGAACAGCAACACCGTCAGAAACGATGCGACGCGCACCACGCGCATGCGATCCGCGCGGTAGTCGGCGATGTAGGCCCAGACATTCGGCGCGACAATGCGCGAGAGCATGAGCACCGCCATGAGCGAACCGATGTCCACCGGCGTAAAGCCGATGGACTGGAGATACAACCCCCAGTACGGCACGAGCGCGCCGAGCACCGAGAAATAAAAGAAATAAAAACCAGCAAGCCGCCAATAAGGCATAAAGATTTCTGAAACCGCCTCTCATGTTGCTCTCATGTAGGTTGGGTTAAGCCGCCAATATTTATATCGTCTTATCACCAACTCCCAGAGTAAAGAAGTGCGCGCGTAGCGCGCTTCGGCTCGCCTCCCTCTCCCTCTGGGAGAGGGAATGAGGGTGAGGGCGAGAGGGGACGCGGCGAACCCAACAAAATAATATTGCTTCTTGGAACTATTACCTCAGGCCGTTTCACACGCCAACATTTCGTACCGCCGATCACTTCAGGCTTGCGACGAGCTCAACCATCGCACGCTTCGGCCAGACCAGTTTCCCACGTACCGTAGCCGGCCGTTCGTTGACGTGCGCATTCATGCTCAGCGGGTTCCCCAACATCACATTCGGAATCCGTTCGATATGCGCCAGCAAATCCCACATGGCGACACGCATTGAACTCTGCACCGAACGATCCGTAGCCATATCGAAGCGCACCGGACCCAGCACCAATTCGGCCCGACGCACCTGTGCATCCGAAATGCCATCATAGGCCAGACAGGCGGTGAACAACTCCTTGTGCCAGCGCCCCAGCTCCATGAACTGTTCCTTCCGGAGGCCGGGCAGAAACAGCACATAGCGCGTCGCGTCGTGACAGAAAAACACGCACTGGCGGCGGTCGATGTGATGGAGATGCGCGTGCCAGCTACCGAGCGGGCTGGTTTCTTCCATTGGCGCGGCCGATACCTCCGGCAGTTTCGCGGCGAGTTTCCGGGTGCAGTGGATAATCATCGGAACATCTGCCCGTTCCTTATTCCTGCTGGAGCAGTGCCCTCAGAAAGAATTTGAGATCGTATTCCCGGATGCTCAAGAGGTTGATCGTCCTCTCCATTATTTAGGTACCGCCAGAAAGCCCGGCAGCTTCCTCTGCCATTCATTCATCAACACCAAATCGCACTCGACCGTCTCACCACCCTGTCGCACCAGTTCCATGGTGCCGGCGGGAACGGCGGTGTCCCATGCAAAGTGCTGCGACATCAATTGCAACACAGCCTTTTTGTAATCGGTGTCATCATTGCCAGCGAGGTGCTGTCCCTTCATCTCCAGCACCGCAATGCGCGCCGATCCGTCATCGCGCTGCACGGCGAAGATGAAATCCGGGTACACCTTATCGCGCCGCCAGCCCTGCACGGCGTACTGTGTGCGGGCCACATTGCGGTGCCACCAACGCAGCGCTTCCTCGCCGTCGAGGTACACGGCGATATCGCGTTCGTCCTGGCTGGAGAAGTCACCTTCGTAGATCGGCATGAACAGGCTGTGTTCAAGCGGCCCGGCGCGATGCCAGATCGGTTTCAGCAATGCTGTAAAAGGTATCGGTCATGGCTAACCTCGGTCCAATTTCTGTCAATTTCTGGATGGTCCCAATTTCTGAATGTTGCGCGCGTTATCAGGCAACACGCTTGCCGACCCAGTCCTCCACGATTTTTCCGTCGCGGTATACCACGACATAGCCTACGGAACTCCGTGCCTGTTCGCGCGCGCGCTTTGCCGCGCGGCGCAACGCAGTTTCGGAGTTCACCAAATCCGGATCGCGCGCGAGCGCTCGACCCTTCTTGTTCTCATCGCTCATGACTTATACCCCTCTTCCAAACGAACCGGCTCATCACCTGAATTGTCGTACAGAACCCACTCGTCAACCAGCGGCTTGTAGACCTGGCTGAAATTGCGCAACCCGGCATCAAAGCGCCGCCGAATCACGTCTTCCGGCACATTATGCCCGCCCGCCGCCACGCGCTGGCGCACACGCGCAATCGCCATGTCCGGCGAAGGCAACTGCAGGAAGAACAGCTTCACAACATACCCCTCTGCCTGCCAGCGGGGAATCAACCGCATGTAAATCCGCCCGCTCAATGTTGTTTCAAAAGCAAAACCATCGCCCTTTCGCACGTGTTCATGAATCTGCTCCAGCATGATGCGCCCCGCCCGAAGCGCCGCCAGCTCCGGTGTAAACGGACTCAAACCCGCCGCAATGAGGTCGGCATTCACAAAATGCGGGCATCCCGCCTCGCCCGGCAAGAATTCCTGCGCAAATGTTGTCTTGCCCGCACCGTTCGGCCCGGCAATGATCAAAATCCTTCGTTCACTCATAAAACCAAAGCACCTCCGAATTCACGGTAGTGATCGAACAGATTCGGGTAGACCCGAAACATCGTAGCGGTCATCTTTTTTCAATCGATCACCTTAAGGATAACCGTAGCCTGTCACCGATGATGCGTTCCGATCATCATCGCGCCCATGTCTCGGATAGCAACGCCGCCTGTTCAAGCACCGTCTGGGTAGCCTTTTCTTGTTTGTCGGGCGGGTAACCGTATTTGCGTAGAATGCGTTTGACGATGACGCGCAGTTGGGCCTGTACGTTCTCGCGTAAGGTCCAGTCGATGGTGACGTTCTTCTTGACGGTGGCCACCAGTTCGCGAGCAATATCGACGAGTGTCGGTTCGCCGAGCACTTTGACGGCGCTGTCGTTGACTTCGAGTGCGTCATAGAAGGCTAGCTCGTCTTCGCTTAACTTTAGCGCTTCACCGCGCGCGTTGGCGGCGCGCATGTCTTTCGCGAGCTGGATTAGCTCTTCGATTACCTGAGCCGTCTCGATGGCGCGGTTTTGGTACTTGCGTACTGCCTGCTCCAGCAGGTCGGCGAAGGAGCGTGCCTGCACCACGTTGCGCTTCGCGCGTGCCTTGATCTCGCCCTTTAATAGCTTCTGCAGCAGCTCAACGGCGAGGTTGCGCTGCGGCATGTCGCGCACCTCGGCCAGAAACTCGTCGGAGAGAATTGAGATGTCCGGCTTCTTGAGCCCGGCGGCGGCGAAAATGTCGATCACTTCATCGGAGATAACAGCCTTCGAGATGATCTGGCGGATGGCGTGTTCCAGGTCTTCGTCGGTCTTGCGCTCGCCGGGCGTGCTCTTGGCGAGCACGTAGTCGGCCTTGAGGTCGGGGTGCGCGTCGTTATGGAAGGTATCCCCGTGGCCTATCTGCGCGTCGATGCCGCGGATGGCGAGGTTCATCTTGGCCAGTCGCCAGGTGGTGTAGTTGGACTCCTGGCCGTAGATGGAGATGTCGCCGATCTTGCCGCTGTGGGCCTCGATGAACTTCTCGCTGCTGACGAACATGCCGCCCGAGCCGCAGCAGGGGTCGTAGACGCGACCCTTGTAAGGCGCCAGCATCTCAACCAGCACGCGCACCACGCGCGAAGGCGTGTAGAACTGGCCACCGCTCTTGCCCTCGGCGCTGGCGAAGCGCGCGAGAAAGTATTCGTACACGCGGCCCAGGGTGTCCTTGGCGCGATCGGCCGCGCTGCCGAGCGCGATGTCGCTCACCAGGTTGATGATCTGCCCGAGGCGCTGCTTGTCGAGGCCGGCGCGCCCGAAGTCTTTCGGCAGCACGCCCTTGAGCGAGGGGTTGTCGCGCTCGATGGCGGTCATCGCGTCGTCCACGATCGTGCCGATGGTGGGCTGCGGGGCGCTGGCCTTCAGGTGCTGCCAGCGCGCTTCCTTCGGAACCCAGAAGATGCTCGCGGCGCGGTATTCGTCGGGGTCTTCGGGGTCGGCGCCTTGTTTCTTCTGTGCTTCGAGCTCGGCGTGCTTGGCCTCGAAGGCGTCGGAGATGTACTTAAGAAAGATCAAACCCAGGACGACGTGCTTGTACTCGGCCGCGTCCATGTTGTTACGCAGCGCGTCAGCAGCGGCCCAGAGCTTGGCTTCAAAGCCGAGGTTGGCGCCGGTGTCGTTGGCCTTGTTGGGTTTTTCGGTGGATTTCTTGCCTCTTGCCACTGCTTACCCCCTGATTCTTAAATCCCGCCTATGAATTCTTGAGGATGTAACGTCCGGTTTTCTTGCCGCCCACCTTTTCCACCAAGCCCGCCGCCAGCAGTGGGCGCAGCAGATCCATGGCCCCCTGTTTGGAAATGCCGAGCGCGCTCCATATCTCGCTCGGGGGCATGCTGCGGT
>CAYJBG010000078.1:0-9018 GCA_964368085.1 uncultured Acidiferrobacterales bacterium
TCGGTTCGTTGGGGTTCTGACCAAGATTGGTACGGCGGATGGCGACGGTGATGATCTGCGCGCCGCTCGCCTCGACGGCGCGCCGGGTCTCGTCCATGTCCTTATACTTGCCGGTGCCGACCAGCAGGCGCGAGCGGTAGGTCTTACCGGCGATCACCAGGGCGTCGGGGGCGTGGTTCACGGGCGCGTTCATCAGCCGCCTCCAATCGCGATCACTACTTCCACGCGATCATGGTCGTTGAGTTGGAATTCCGCGTGTCGGCCACGCGGCACTATCTCCTGGTTCACTTCGACCGCTACGCGCTTGTCGGCCATGCCGAGCGCGTCGAGCAGCACGCCGACCGTCAGCGGGGCGGCGAGCGAGCGTTCTTGTCCGTTGACCATGATTTTCATGCTGCGCACCGCTGCAAAAAAATGGTTTACCATTCTAGCGTCCATGGCCGTAAAATGCAGCCTGCGCGGGCGTCGTATAATGGTATTACCCTAGCTTCCCAAGCTAGAGACGTGGGTTCGATTCCCATCGCCCGCTCCATCCTTCTGCCCCGGAGACCTCATGAAAAAGACCCTGAAGATCCTGGGACTTACCCTGGCCGCATTGGTGGGCCTGCTGATTGTCACCGCACTGGTCGTTTCGTTCGTGTTCGACCCCAACCAGTACAAGGACGATGTCATCCACCTGGTGAAGGAAAAAACCGGGCGCGACCTGAAAATTGAAAAGAAGATCGGCTGGTCGTTTTTCCCGCGCCTCGGGGTCGAGGCCGGTGGGCTGGAACTCTCCAACGCTCCGGGTTTCGGCAAGGAACCGTTCGCAAAGATCGATGCCGCCGGCGTGCGCGTCGAATTTCTGCCGCTGCTCAGTGGCCGGGTCGCCGTGGACACCGTGTTTCTGCACGGCCTCCATTTGAACCTCGCCAAGAATGCCGCCGGCAAAAACAACTGGGAAGACCTCGCGGCGAAAGAGACCAGGCCGGCGAAGCCGGAACCGGAGAAAAAGGAATCCGGCAAACCCTCCCTCGCGGGCCTCAGCGTCGGCCGGCTCGACATCCGTCGCGCCAACATCAACTGGCATGACGCCGTGGCCGGCAGCACACTCGCTGTGCACAATCTGGAGCTTTCCACCGGCAAGTTCGTCTCCGGTGAGCCGCTGGACCTGCGCCTGCGCTTCGAACTGGCACGCGACAAAGCCGCGCCCATCAAGACCGTGCTCCAGAGCCGGCTGACCGCTTCGCCGGATGCGCTCACGCTCGCGAAGCTCGATCTCAAGGTGGACGACAGTCGTCTCACCGGTTCCATGGAAATCCATAACTTCGCCAGCCCGGCGCTGCGTTTCGACCTGGCCCTCGACAAGATCGACCTCGACCGCTATCTCACTCCGGAGAAGCCGGCAGGCAAGGCCACTGCGGGCGGCGCGAAAAGCGCGTCGACACCGGCCGCTGAACAGCCGGTGGAACTGCCGCTCTCGACGCTGCTCAGCCTGGATGTGAAAGGCAAATTCCGTATTCAGGAAATGAAAGCACTCGGCCTGCGTTCGAAAGACGCGCACATCCAGCTCAACGCGAGGAACGGCCTGATTGTCTTCGGCCCGAATCAGGCGAAGCTCTACGGCGGCGGCTACCGCGGTGAAACCGTGCTGGACGTGCGCGGCAAGACGCCGCAAGTGAAAATGGACGAGAAGCTGGAACAGGTGCAGATCGGCCCGCTGCTCAAGGACATGCAGCTGTTCGATCACTACACCGGCACCGGCAACATCGGCCTCAAGCTGACCACTCAAGGGTTCGATGCGGGCCAGATCAAGAAAAACCTGAACGGCACGGCCGCAATCGCGTTCCGCGACGGCAAGATCGAAGGCCTGGACCTCATTAAACTCATTGAGCAGGCACGCGCCCTGTCCGACACCGCGCGCGGCAGGCAGGTAACCGTGAAGGCCAGGGAGAGCGACGCCACGCTGTTCAAGTCGCTCACCGCCAACCTGCGTGTGGTGAACGGCGTCGCGCAGAACGACGATCTTGCGCTGGACGGCCCGAATTTGCGCGCCACCGGCCGCGGCACCGCCGACCTGGCGCGCGAGACCCTGAACTACCGTCTCAAGGTCACGATCACCGAAAGTACCGAACACCGCGGCACCACCGTACCGGTAATCGTCTCCGGCACCTTCGCCAACCCCAGCTACAACGTCGACTTCGGCGAGTTGCTCAAGCAAGAAGCGGAAAAGCAAATCGAGAAACAGTTGCAGAAAGGCCTGGAACAACTGCTGCAACCGAAGAAACGCAAATAGACATGGCGCCGCGTGCAGCGATTGATGTACGCGCGCTGCGCCGCCGGCTGCTCACCTGGTACGACCGCCACGGCCGCAAGGATCTGCCCTGGCAGCGCTCGCGCGATCCGTACCGCATCTGGGTGGCGGAGATCATGCTCCAGCAGACCCAGGTGAGCACGGTTATTCCTTACTACGAGCGCTTCTTGAAACGCTTCCCGGATGTGCGGACGCTGGCACGCGCCAGACTCGACAGCGTGCTGCACCACTGGACCGGGCTCGGCTACTACGCCCGCGCGCGCAACTTGAAGCGCGCCGCCGAGACGATTGTGAATGAATACAGCGGGCGCTTCCCGCGCGATATTGAAGCCGTCGCCGCCTTGCCCGGCATCGGCCGCTCCACCGCCGGTGCGATCCTGGCGTTCGCCTTCGATCAACGCCAGCCGATTCTCGACGGCAACGTGAAACGCGTGCTGACGCGCCTGCACGCCATTGGCGCGCCGGTCGCGCAGCGTGACACCGAGAAAACGCTTTGGGAGCTCGCCGAACGCTACACACCTAAAACGCGCGTCGCCGATTTCACCCAGGCCATCATGGATCTGGGCGCGACGCTGTGCCGGACGCGCAAGCCCGATTGCCCAGCCTGCCCACTGCAGCGCGATTGCGCCGCGCACGCGCTCGGACAAGCGGAAAAATTTCCCAAGCGCCGCGCGCGCACGACGCTGCCGGTAAAAAAAGTAGCGATGCTCATGATCCGCGATGTGCGCGGACACGTGCTGCTCACGCAGCGTCCGCCGGTGGGCGTGTGGGGCGGGTTGTGGGGCTTTCCGGAATGCGCGCCGGATGCATCGGCCACCGGTCACTGCCGCGCAACGCTCGGTCTGCGCATCAAAACCGAAACCCCCTGGCCGGTGCGGCGCCACGGCTTCAGTCACTTTCATCTGCACATCACACCGATACCCGCACGTCTGACGGGGACAAACCAGCAAGCCATGGAGTGCGCCCCGGCGGTCTGGTATAACCTTGAGAAACCGGACACGCGCGGTCTGGCCGCGCCGGTCAAACGTTTACTGCAACTGCTAAGGAACACAACATGAGCCGCATGGTGAACTGTGTAAAACTCAACCGCGAAGCGCCCGGGCTCGATTTTCAGACCTATCCGGGCGATCTCGGCAAGCGTATCTTCGAAAATGTCTCGAAGGAAGCCTGGCAACTGTGGATGTCGCACCAGACCATGCTCATCAACGAAAACCGCCTGAGCCCTCTCGATCCGAAGACGCGCAAGTTCATCGAGGGCGAGATGGAAAAATTCTTCTTCGGCGAAGGCTCGGCCTTGCCGGCCGGTTATGTGCCGCCGTCCAGCAAAAAGTAGCTGCTGCAATAAAAACGCCCGGCGATGCCGGGCGTTTTTATTCTCTACACTATCGATATTTGCCTGACTACTTGACGGCTATTGCCTCAACCAGCCGCCCCCTCTCCCGCGCTGCGCGCGGCCTCTCCCCCAAGGGGAGAGGCGAAAACACTCCCTCTCCCCTTGGGGGAGAGGGCGGGGGAGAGGGGTTGGCATCAGGCAATTCTGTGAATACCACTAAAAACTCTGCAACTGCCGATCGGTCGGCTCGGCGCAGCAGTACCACGGCTCCGACAAGCGCGGACCGGGCGCGTCCGCGCCGCCTTCCGGCAAGGGCGGCGTGCGCAAACCCGCGGCCGTGTGCGCCAGATTCCAGATGCGCGCAAAAATCTCGCGGCGTGGAAGACTCTCACTCTCCGCTTCCATCACCCAGGCCTGGATATCTTTATGCAAGGCATCCACGCGCGCATCCGCGTTCTGCCACGGGTAGCCGAGCAGCTGCGGATCGAACGCGCCGAGATAATTCATGAATCCGGACAGCTTGAGCAGTTCCGAACCCTGCGGGACCAGCAGGCGAATGGCGAGTTGAATCGGCGGCACGCTCTCGATGAGTTTCAGCTCGACCAGACGCGCGAGCAGCGCGATGTAACCTTCGAGCGTTGTCCACGGCGTGAACGGCACAAAGGTCGGCGCGAGCGCGATGCCGGCCGCGCGCGTAAGCGTCACGGCCTTTTCGAAGTCGGCGTTGGTGTGATTCTTGGCCAGGTATTCCAGCACCTGATCGTCCACCGATTCGATGGCACAGGTGATGAACAGGCAACCGGTTTTCTTCAGTACCGCCAGCAAATCGGCGTGCGCCAGAATATGCTGGACCTTGATGGTGGCATCGTACGTCACGTCCGGAAACTCGGCATTGAACGCGAGCACCAGTTTCTGTGCATGCGTCGGACCATTGAAAAAATCCGGATCACCGAACGAGATATGCTGGGCACCGGCCGCTACCTGCTGGCGAATATCCTGCATCACCACCTCCACCGGCAGGACGCGGAACTTGCCCTGGTACACCGGCACCACCGGGCAATGGCGACACAAGTGTTTGCAACCGCGCGAGCCTTCGGCGAAACCGACCACGCGGGTTTCGTCTTTCCCCAACAGCAGGTGCGCGTAGCGCGACAGCGCCGGCAAGCCCGAACGATCCGGCGGGATGAAATCGATCTTCGCCAGACTCACGACTGGCTCAACCTGTTTTTTCCCGTCTCCGTTTTTGAGACGCCGCACCAGCGACACCAGCGCCGGCTCCACCTCGCCGCCGAGCACGGTCGTCACACCCAAGTCACGAAACAACGTCTCATTCATGGGCGCATACAGGCCATAAACACACAGGTGCGCGTGCGGGGCGAGCTGCTGGATGCGCGGCAGCGCCGCGATCGCGATGCGCGTGGCGGTGTGCATTGCGACATAAATGCCGACCAGATCGGCGCCGGCCAGCACCTCGGGCTCTAGCATTTGCAGGGACAGATCGAGGCACTGAACTTCGCAACCCGCGCGTTTCAGCCACGCGGCCGGTTCGGCCAGACCGAACGGCTGGCGGCCGAGTTCATAGGGATTGATGAGAACAACTTTCACGCTCAGGATACCCGAGAGAAAGCGTCACGGTAGTGGCGCCACCGCGGTATTTCAACCCTGCATACTTTGTGGACTGCATACGCCCTGTAATATGCGCGACGATTCATTCAAGGACTACGTGCTCGACCAGCTCGCAATGCTGGGCGCAGTCCGCGCCCGCGCCATGTTCGGCGGCCACGGTCTGTACTACGGGCAGGAGTTCTTCGGCATCCTGCACCAGGGTCGTCTCTACCTCCGCACCGATGCCCGTACCCGGCCGGACTACACCACGCGAGGCATGCAGCCGTTCCGGCCGAATCCGCGCCAGACGCTCACCTCTTATTATGAAGTACCGGCGGATGTGCTTGACGACGCCGACATTCTCACTGCCTGGGCGCGCGCGGCGCTCAGCGCCCGCACGCAGCCCAAGCGCGGGAAATAGCGGCGGCCGGTATTTTTACAAACCCCGGGCAGTTCTCTATACTTCGCGCTCCCACGGCCGGGTAGCTCAGTTGGTAGAGCATGCGACTGAAAATCGCAGTGTCGGCAGTTCAATTCTGCCCCCGGCCACCATTTTTCCTTCCCGCGTACTTAGCCCATGACCGGAACTGCTCGCCCGGACGCGTTGCTGCTCCTCGCCTCCACCTGTCCGTGATGAAGTTGCCGACGTGCGCGAAATTGCACGCGAGGGGCTTGAACACCTGGCGGGCGGAAGCTCGGCAACTCCGGATGCTCGATCCGGGCATTAAATAGCGCGTGAAATAGCGCGTGCCGCTGTAACAGGTTGCTGAAAAAGCCCGAAGGGCTGTCTTTGCGAGGAGCCGCAGGCGACGAAGCAATCTCCAGGTCATTGATATCTTGAAGCCTGAGATTGCTTCGCTGCGCTCGCAATGACACGCAAAGGAGTTTTTCAGCAACCTGGTAAGGGGGCAAACACGTTGCGCCCTCCCCCTCCCGCAAGCGGGGGGGGTAAGGTCCAGGATGTCTTTAACGTGGTGTAGAAAAATATGCCCACGTGCGCGGCGGGCAACAATGAGCTATTGCTTCGCGAAGATTTCCTTGAAGAAGGCCTGCATCTCGGTCCAGGATTTCTGGTCGGCCTCGGCGTTGTAGGCGAGCGGTATATTGAACTTCCGCCCGTACTGGTCGGCATCCGGGTTGGTGAAGGAATGCTTGGCGCCCGGGTAGGCGACGACCCGGTAGTTCGCCTTGGCGGCGTCCATCTCCTTCTTGAAGGCCTCGACCTGCGCGGCCGGAACGAACGGATCATCGGCGCCGGTCAGCACCAGCACGCGCGCCTTCACCTTGCCGGCCTTGGCCGGATGCTCGGTGGTCAGGTTGCCGTGAAAGCTCACCACGCCCTTGAGGTTCCTGCCGGCACGCGCCATCTCGATCACGGTCGAACCGCCGGAACAATAGCCGATGGCGGCGATTTTTCTGCCGTTCACGGTCGGATGCTTCTTGAGTACGCGCTGGGCGGCGTCGAAGCGCTGCTTGGCGAGCGTCAGGTTCTTGCGCACCTCGCCGGATAATTTACCAGCCTCGTCCGGGTGGTGCGCCTGATGGCCATCACCGTACATGTCCAGCGCCAGCGCGGTGTAGCCGCGCTCGGCGAGCATGCGTGCACGGTTGCGTGCGTACTCGTTGTGCCCCCACCACTCGTGCACCACGATCACGCCCGGGCGCTTGCCCTTGAGGGCGTCATCGTAGGCAAGATAACCCTTGAGCACGGTGTCGCCCGCCTTGTACTCCACCTCCTCGCCCTTCACCGCCGCCTGCGCGGCGTGCGCGGCGAACGCGCACAATACGATTAATGTCCAGCGCTTCATGGTATCTCCTTTAAACGATCCGTCGAGAAAACAATCTAACAGAAAGTCAGCGTTCAATGCACGGCCTTCTATCCCTGGGCTTTATCCCGAAGGCTTGCCGAGATTGAGCGCGGCGGTCACCTGCCGGTCGTAAATAAGCGCCGCCGATTCGCGCCGCGCCTGCGCGCTGAGCAGATGCTCGCGGCTCTCGCCGGGCGCAACGAGGTGCACGACGCGTATGCCCTGCAAGATCAGATAATCGGCGATGAGCGCGCGATGACAGTGTTCGGGATCGCGTTCGGCGCACAGCATGGCGGCCGGTGCGCGCGTGGCGAGGCTCACAAGCTGACCGACCGCCTTCTTGAACAATTCCGTGCCCATGTGATCGGCGAAACCGCGCCGGTCTTCTTCCAGCGCGATGTGGGGCGAATCGAAACGCACCGCGTGCATGCCGCCCAGGTGCCGGCCGGCCCAGTGGTAGACGATGTTCGCCCGCCCGCAAGACTCACGCAGGCTTTCCTCGTTGAACTGCGGATGACGCGCGGAGTGCGGCTGGGCGCGCACGTCCACGAGCGTGGCGATGGCCGCTTGGCCGAGCATCGCGATCAACTCCGCTCCTTCGCGATTGCCGTGCCCGATGGTCCAGAGCGTGAGCGCGGCACGCATCGCTACACCGGGCAAGCGATGCCGGTGCCACCGTGGCCGCAGTAGCCGCGCGGGTTCTTGGCGAGATATTGCTGATGGTAGTCTTCGGCGTAATAGAACTCGGGCGCAGCGAGGATCTCGGTGGTAACCGGCGGGAAGCCGGCCTGCTTCAACTCCCGCTGGTAACGTTCGAGCGAAACGCGCGCCGCCTGTTTCTGCGCCTCACCATATACATAAATGCCAGAGCGGTACTGTGTACCGACATCGTTTCCCTGGCGCATGCCCTGGGTGGGATCGTGCGCTTCCCAGAACGTCTTGAGCAACTGCGCGTAACTCACCTGCCGCGGGTCGAATACCACGCGCACCACCTCGTTGTGACCGGTCTGGCCGCTGCACACTTCTTCATAGGTTGGGTTGGGTGTGTGACCGCCGGCGTAACCCACTGCGGTCACATATACGCCCGGCAATTGCCAGAAGCACTTTTCCGCGCCCCAGAAGCAACCGAAACCGAACAGCGCCAGTTCCAGACCGGGCGGATACGGGGCGCCAAGCGCGTGGCCGCTTACGAAATGTTTCTCCGCGACGCGCATTTTTATCGAGCGCGTCCCGGCAGCGCTTCGTGCGGCGCAGGTAGGGACTTTTCCCTCATAAAACCCGGCATGGCTTCCTCCTGCTCGCCTAAGGACCGTGCTGCATTCTCCACCCGCCTGCGACGAGCCGCAACCGCGACCGCCATGGATGGCGGAAGTGCGGAGCGCGAAGCCGTCCCCACGGGGACAAACGCAGGAGCAGTTTTCCGGCCGCGCGCGTTACGGCCAGCTTTACGTTACCGCGAGCGGTGGTAAACAAACACACGCTCGATGAAATTCTTTGCGCTTGCCGTGTCCATGAGCCGACCTTCTTCCTCGCACGGCAGCTCCGGCAAAAGCGCCATGAGGGTGGCGGCGTAGATGCCGGCGCCGGCCGCAACCGGCGCGCCGTTGGCGCCGTACACCGGCACGCGCTCCATGCCGCAGCTCGACGAGCCTGCCTTGAAAATATAACCGCTGACGTCATGCAGTTCGGCTGCGATTCTTTCGGCGTAAGCGGCGAGCTGGTCCGTGACATCGAACGCTGGCCGGAAAACTGCTCCTGCGATTCCGGCACTTCCGCCATCCTTGGCGGTCGGCGGAAAAGCTGCTCCTGCGTTTTCCGCACTTCCGCCATCCTTGGCGGTCGGATCGGCGCTGCCACGGGCGCGCGTGCCGTGCGTGCTCTGCACCAAACGGATCGGCGCGCGCGGCACGCCGAGGCCGATCGTCACTTCCGGGCAGAACGGCACGAAGTCGAAATATTTCCCGAGCGTCACGACGATG
>CAYJBG010000079.1:0-8866 GCA_964368085.1 uncultured Acidiferrobacterales bacterium
TGGCGCTCGGACTGGTGATCTACTTCGTCTACTCGCGTCGCCACAGCACGCTCAATGCTTAAGCTTTCACCTCAGAACTCGATTGCCTGAGTCGCTGCGGCCGGTTCGTCACCGAGGCGTGCGAGGATTTCGCGCCGCAGGCAGCTCTGTTGCTCGCTATCGGCGATGGGTTTTCCGTCACGTCCGGTGATGAAGAAAAAATCCTCGGCGCGCTCGCCATAGGTGGCGATCTTGGCCGTCACGAGCCGCGCCTGGCAATGCTGCAAGGCGAGCGCCACTTGGTAGAGCAGGCCCGGCCGGTCCTGGGCGGTCACTTCCAGGATAGTCTGCTGAGCACTCGCCGACGGACTGAAAGCCACACGTGTCGCGATCGGGAAGTGCTTGAGAGTGCGCGGCAGTGCGGTTTTGAGAAAGTCGCGTCCCGGCTGGGGCGCCAGCAGTTGATCGCGCATCCTCTGAGCAAGCTGGGCGAGGGCGCGCGCATCGCTCACCGGCTGCATGGCATGGTCCAGCACCACGAAGGTGTCGAGCGCAAAGCCGAAGCGCGTGGTGTGAATGCGCGCGTCCATGATAGTGAGATTCAGACGATCGAAACCGCCGGTGAGCACCGCGAACAGGTCGTCGCGGTCCGGTGTGTACACCAGAAATTCGGTGCCGCCGGCATCCGGGTGGTAGCGTGTCGCCACCAGCGGCAATTCGGAGGCTGGGGTGTGCACGATCTGCCCGGTATGCCAGGCGATTGCCTCGGCGTCGTGGCGCAGGAAATACTCGATGTCCATGCGCTCCCAGTATTGTTCGGCCTGAGCGCGTTCAATCCTGCCATTCTCCAGGATCGACAAGGCGTCCGCTTTGAGACTGGCAAGGCGCGCCTGCGTGTCGAGGGGTGCGGCGAAGCCGCGCCGCAGGGTGCGCAGGGCGGCGCTGTGCAACTGGGTGAGCAGCCGATCCTTCCACATGTTCCATACCTTGGGGCTGGTGGCGCGCATGTCGGCGACCGTGAGCAGGTAAAGATGGTTGAGACGCTCCGTATCGCCGACCGCGCGCGCGAAGCGCAGCACCACCTCCGGATCGTGAATGTCCTCGCGCTGCGCGGTGCTCGACATGAGCAGATGTTGGCGCACCAGCCAGGCGATAAGGCCGGTGTCGTAGTCGCTGAGGCCGTGCTGGCGGCAGAAGGCGATGGCCTCGTGCTCGCCGAGCGCGGCGTGATCGCCGCCGCGGCCCTTGGCGATGTCGTGAAACAGTCCGGCGAGAAACAGGCGTTCGGGTTTGACGACGTGCTGCATCAATTCGCTGGCGAAAGGAAACTCGTGGTGGTGCTCGGGAATGGTGAAACGGCGCAGGTTGCGCACCAGAAACAGCGTGTGCTCGTCCACGGTGTACACATGGAACAGGTCGTGCTGCATTTGACCGACGATGCGCCCGAACACCGGCAGGTAGGCGCCGAGTACGCCATAGGCGTTCATGCGCCGCAGTTCGTGGGTGATGCCGCGCGGCTGACGCAGGATCTCCATGAACAGGCTGCGGCAGGCGAGGTCTTTACGAAATTTGTTATTAATACGGTACAGGTTCGCTTGCAAGCTGCGGATGGTGGCGGCGCGCACACCCTGTAACTCCGGGTGCTGCTGCAAGATCAGGAACAATTCAAGCATGGCGAAGGGCGCACGCTCGAACACATTGCGACGTGAGACCTCGAGAAATGCGCCATGCGCCTGGAAGCGGCGGTTGATCGGTTTTATCTTGACCTTGCCGGGTTTCGGCAAAATCTCATGAAAGTGCTGCAACAGGATTTCGTTGAGCAGCGCCAGTTCCTTTACCGTACGGTAGTAGCGCTTCATGTACAACTCCACGGCGCGGATGCCGCGCTTGTCGCGGAAGCCGGCCTGGGCAGCAAGCGCGCGCTGATGATCGAACAGCAGCCGGTCTTCGCGCCGCTCGGCGAGATAATGCAGCCCGCAGCGCAGGTGCGCGAGGAATTTGCGGCCGCGTTCCAGCGCACGGAATTCTTTCTCGGTGAGAAAGTCGCGCGTAACCAGGTCGTGCAGACGCGCGCTGCCGAACTGGCGTTGAGCGACCCAGGCAATCATCTGGATGTCGCGCAATCCGCCGGGACCTTCCTTGATGTTGGGTTCGAGATTGTAGGCGGTGTCGTCGAAGTGATGGTGGCGCTGCGCCTGTTCGGCGTACTTGGCGGCGAAGAATTTACGGCCCGGCCAAAGTTCGGCCGGGCCGGTTTTTGCCTGCATGGCGGTAAACAGTTTGGGGTCACCCTGCAACAGGCGCGCCTCCATGAGGTTGGTGGCGACGGTGATGTCTTTCTTCGACTCGCTCACGCAGTCCTTGAGCGAGCGCAGGCTGTGCCCGACTTCGATACCCATATCCCAGAGGAAACGCAGGAATGCCTCGGCGAACGGCCGCACCCGATTGTGTTCGTCGCGCCTGAGGAGCAGGAGCAGATCAACATCCGAATGAGGGTAAAGCTCGCCGCGCCCATAACCGCCGACTGCGACGAGGGACATATCGATTTTAGGATCGAGCAATGGCAAGTGCAGCGCCCAGGCGCGCATGAGCAGTTCGTCCACCAGCACGGCGTGACGGTGCAGAAAGACATCGATGCCGATGCCGACCGCCAGGGATGGCGGCCGCTTCGGGCTCCTGCCCGCTTGCGGCATTACTCCATCCATGGAGGGCAGAAGTGCGGAGCGCGAAGCCGTCCCTGCGGGGACAAACGCAGGAGCAGTTTTTCCGCCGGCCAGGAAAACCTCGCGGAGAGCAAGGCGTCCGTCGCGCAGCGCGCTGCGGAACAGCGTCAGGGACGCAGCCGGGTCCCGGTCGGGCAGGGTGCGCAGCAGGGTATCGAAGCCGGCGGCATCGAAGATCTGCGCGTCATGGCTCATGTGCGCGGCGTTACGGCAGGTCGCCGGGCGCGAGGGTGAGGACTTCGTGGCCGGTGTCGGTCACCAGCACCGTATGTTCCCATTGTGCGGAGAGCGAATGGTCGTGCGTGACCACCGTCCAGTTGTCCGGCAGCAGTTTCACTTCCTTGCGGCCGGCGTTGATCATGGGCTCGATGGTGAACGTCATGCCCGCTACCAATTCCATGCCGGTTCCGGGACGGCCGTAATGCAGCACCTGCGGATCTTCATGAAAGGTGCGGCCGATGCCGTGCCCGCAGTATTCGCGCACCACGGCGCAGCCGTTCGTCTCGGCATGGGTCTGGATGGTGTGGCCGATGTCGCCCAGGCGCACGCCGGGCGCTACCTGTGCGATGCCTTTGAGCATGCACTCGCGGCTGATATTGACCAGACGTTTTGCCTGGATGGACGGTTCGCCCACGAAAAACATTTTGCTGGTGTCGCCGTGGAAGCCGTCCTTGATGACCGTGACGTCGATGTTGATGACGTCGCCCTTCTTGAGCTTCTTGTCGCCCGGAATGCCGTGGCAGACCACGTGGTTGACTGAGGTACAGATCGATTTGGGGAAGCCTTTATAGTTGAGCGGTGCGGGAATTGCCCGCTGTTCGTTCACGATGTAATCGTGACAGATGCGGTCGAGTTCGCCGGTGGTGATGCCGGGCTGCACCTTGGGCGCGATCATTGCAAGCACCTGAGCCGCCAGACGCCCGGCGATGCGCATTTTTTCGATTTCTTCCGCAGTCTTGATGGTGACAGGCATGACTTGCAGCTAGCAGGGGAATTCCGCAGGTATTTTGGCCTCACTTTAACCGATTTAAGGAAGGCCTGCCCGTACAGGAATAACCATTTTCTTCGCCGCGGCAGCCTGTCGTAAGCCTAAAGCGATGGGTGGGCTGGGCCTATTCATGCATTGCCGCTTAAGGCGCAAACGTGATATAAAGGCGCGCTTTTAAAGGCTTTATAGCCTCAACCCCACACACGGGTCGGCACATGCATCAGGGTGTCTGCCACCATAATTACTATGGGGCGGATTGGTGCATGGGACTCGTGGCGGACAAACCCGAACCGGAGAATCGTAATGAGTAATGTGACCATGCGTCAGATGCTGGAGGCCGGTGTGCATTTCGGTCACCAGTCGCGGTACTGGCATCCCAAGATGCGTCCCTACATCTTCGGCGAGCGCAACAAGATCTACATCATCAATCTGGAAAAGACCCTGCCGCTGTTCAACGAGGCGATGAGTTTCCTCGGCAAGCTGGCGGCCAACAAAGGCACCATCCTGTTCGTCGGCACCAAGCGTCAGACCGGCGAGATTCTCAGCGTCGAGGCGGCGCGCTGCGGCATGCCGTACGTCGATCATCGCTGGCTGGGCGGCATGCTCACCAACTATCGCACGGTCAAGAAATCCATTGAGCGTCTCAAGACCCTCGAAGCCATGCAGCAGGACGGCAGCCTCGAAAAAATCAGCAAGAAAGAAGCGTTGCTGCTGACGCGCGAACTCGAGAAGCTCAATCGCTCGCTGGGCGGCATCAAGGACATGCCCGGCCTGCCGGATGCGTTGTTCGTGATCGACGTCGGTCATGAATACATCGCCGTGAGCGAAGCCAACAAGCTCGGCATCCCGGTGGTCGGCGTCGTCGACACCAACTGCAAGCCGGATGGTGTGGACTATGTGATCCCGGGCAACGACGATGCAATCCGCGCCATTCGTCTCTACTCGGCCGGCGCCGCCGATGCAATTCTCGACGGCCGCAAGACCGGCATTCCCCTGCCGCCCGGCGATTCCGAGGACTTCATCGAGGTGAAGGATGAGCCGAAGGTGAAAGTGGCGGCGAGAAAGAAGCCCGCCGCCAAACTGAGCGTCCCAGCCGATGGCGAGGCAATCAGCGGCGACGAGCCGGTGACGGCACGGCCAAAGGTCAGGGCCAGAACCAAGCCTGAGCCCGCCACGGGCGAGTAATCCAGAGAAGGGGGCCTTGCCCCCTTTTTCCGGTAGCGGCAACCGTTCCAGCCGCCGACCGCCATGGATGGCGGAAGTGCCGGAAACGCAGGAGCAGTTTTCCGGCCGACCGCCATGGATGGCGGAAGTGCCGAGCGCGAAGCCGTCAGTGAATGAGGCTTCCTTCACTGGACAAACGCAGAAGCGGTTTTTCCGCTATCTTGGCGTTCAGAAATAATTATTTCTCAACTTTTTTCAGAATTTTATTTGGAGTCGCCATGACGATTTCAGCGGCACAAGTGAAGGAGCTGCGCGAGCGCACCGGGCTCGGCATGATGGAATGCAAAGGCGCCCTGACGGAAACCAAGGGTGACATGAATGCCGCAATCGACCTGCTGCGCAAGAAGGCCGGCTCGAAAGTGGAGAAGAAGGCCGGACGCACCGCCTCCGAGGGTGCCATTGGTGTCTATGCCGGCCCGGACCGCAAGCAGGCCGTCATGGTCGAGGTCAACTCCGAGACCGACTTCGTCGCCAAGGGCGATGACTTCCAGGCATTCGCCAATGCCGTGGCCGCGGCCATAGCCAAACACAAGCCGGCGGACGTGAATGCGGTCGCCGACATCAAGCTGGAGAGTGGCGAGACGGTCGCCAAGACACGCGAGGGCCTGGTTTCCAAGCTCGGTGAGAACATCGGCGTGCGACGCTTTGTACGCCTCGCCGTCGCCACCGGCAAGGTGGCGAGTTATGTGCATGGCCGCAAGATTGGCGTATTGGTGGAAATGAACGGTGGTGACGAAACCCTCGGCCGCGACATTGCCATGCATATCGCCGCGAGTCGCCCGGAATGCGTATCGCGCGATCAGGTATCGGCCGAGCTCATCGCCAAAGAGAAGGAGATCGCAATCGCCCAAGCGACGGCGGAGGGTAAGCCAGTAGAGATTATCGAGAAGATGGTCAGCGGACGCATCAACAAGTATCTCAGTGAGATTACACTTCTCGGCCAACCGTTCGTGAAGGACGACAAGACCACGATAGAGAAGTTGCTCAAGAAGACGAACGCCAGGGTCGTCACCTTCACGCGCTATGAGGTAGGCGAGGGCATCAAGAAGAAGTCCGATGATTTTGCCGCCGAGGTCATGGCGCAGGTCAAGGGGGGCTGACCTCTTGTCCGGTGAGCCCCCGCAGAAAACGAAGCGCGCCGCCTATCGCCGCATCCTGCTCAAGTTGAGCGGCGAGGCGTTGATGGGCGAGGATGCCTTCGGCATCAACCGCGCGGTGCTCATACGCATCGTGGACGAGATCCGCGCGGTGCGTGCTACCGGCGTCGAGCTCGCACTGGTGGTGGGCGGCGGCAACTTCTTTCGCGGCGTGTCGGTCGGGGCGCAAGGAATGGACCGCGCGCAGGCCGACTACATGGGCATGCTGGCGACCGTCATGAATGCGCTCGCCCTGCAGGATGCGCTCGAAAAAGGCGAGGTACCGGCGGCCGTGCTTTCCGGGCTTGGCGTGACGGGCGTGGTCGAGGATTACTCGCGCCGCGCCGCGCTTGCGCATCTGGCCGCCGGTCGCGTGGTGATTTTCGCGGCCGGAACTGGCAGTCCGTTCTTCACCACCGACACGGCCGCCAGCCTGCGCGGCGCCGAGATCGGCGCGCAGCTGGTGCTCAAGGCCACCAAGGTAGACGGCGTCTACGACCGCGATCCGGTGCAGCACCGGGACGCCGTGCGTTACGATCGCATCACCTATGACGAGGCGCTGGCCAAACGCCTGGGCGTCATGGACGCCACCGCCCTGACGCTGTGCCGGGAACAAAACCTTCCTCTGCGGGTCTTCAACATCACCAAGCCGGGCAGCCTGTTGCGCATCGTGCTCGGCGAAAATGAAGGCACGCTGGTACAGCGCGGAGACTGAGTCATGTCCGAGATCATCGATAAAATCAACAAAGACGCGGATGCGCGCATGAAGAAGTCGCTCGACGCGCTCAAGAGCGGGCTGGAGAAAATTCGCACCGGGCGCGCCAACCCCGGATTGCTGGATCACATCAGCGTCGACTACTACGGTTCACGCGCGCCGCTCAGCCAGGTCGCGAATGTCAGCGTCGCCGACGCGCGCACGCTCAGCATCGCGCCCTGGGACAAGAGCATGGTGGCGGCGATCGAAAAGGCGATTCTGGAATCCGACCTCGGTCTCAATCCCAACACCTCCGGTCAGGTGATTCGCGTGCCGCTGCCGGTGCTCACCGAAGAGCGCCGCAAGGAGCTCGGCAAGGTGGTGCGCAAGGAAGGCGAGGAGGCGAAGGTGGCGGTGCGCAACGTGCGTCGCGACGGCTTGCAGCACCTTAAAGATGCGCTCAAGAAGAAGGAGATTTCCGAGGACGAGGAGAAGCGCGCCGAGGATGCCATGCAGAAGCTCACCGACCGGCATGTCGCCGAAATCGACAGGCGGGTGACCGGGAAAGAGCAGGAACTCATGGGTATCTGAGGGAGTCTCGACACCGTTCATGAGCGACACTCCCTGCAGCGTCAGCACCACCAGCGCCGTTCCCGAAGCGAGCGTGCTGCCGCGCCATGTGGCGGTGATCATGGACGGCAACGGGCGCTGGGCCAAGAACCGCGGGCAGGCGCGCATCGCCGGGCACCGCAAGGGCATCGAGGCGGTGCGCGAACTCACGACCGCCTGCGGGGAATTGGATATTCCGAATCTCACCTTGTTCGCGTTTTCGAGTGAAAACTGGAGGCGGCCGGAATCCGAAGTGCGTTTGCTGCTCGAACTGTTTCTCATGGCGTTGGACAAGGAAGTGCGGGAATTGCACGCCAACAAGGTGCGCTTCCGCGTGATCGGCGACATTGCGCGTTTTGGCGTCAAGCTCGGCGCGCGCATCGTCAAGGCGCAGGCGCTCACGCGCGACAACCCGGGTCTCACGCTCACGGTGGCGGCAAATTACGGCGGCCGCTGGGACATCGCCCAGGCCTGCCAGGAGCTGGCGCGCGCCGTGGCCGCCGGCCGGCTCGATCCGGAATCCATTACCCCCGACAGCCTCGATCCCTACCTGAGCATGGCCGGCATCCCGGAGCCGGATCTGTTTATCCGCACCGGCGGCGAGCAACGCGTCAGCAACTTTCTGCTCTGGCAACTCGCCTACACCGAGCTCTATTTCACGCCGGTGCTGTGGCCGGATTTCAATCGCGTGCAATTCGAACTGGCGCTGGCTTCATTCGCTGGCCGGCAACGGCGCTTCGGCCGGACCGGCGACCAGATCGAGACGCGGCAGTCTGAAATGAGTGCCGGCGCCCGTGCTTAAACAGCGAATCCTCACTGCACTGGTCATGATTTCACTCCTCGTCTGGGCGTTGTTCGCCTGGCCGCAGTGGGCGTTTGCACTATTTCTCGGTACTTTCATTTTGATCGGTGCGTGGGAATGGACCGCGCTGTGCGGGTTGCAAAAACTGCCCGAGCGCCTGTTGTATCTTGCACTCGTCGCCATGGCCGGTGGATTCCTGATCGTCACACCGTCCTGGACCCTGCCGCTCATGGCCATCGCGGTGCTCTGGTGGTTGTGGATATTCATCGAACTGGTCGCTTACCCGGACGTGCGCCGGGGATTCCTGGCTTCGCGGCCGGGTAAACTGCTGAGTGGTTTTGTGCTGCTTCTGCCGACGTGGATCGCACCGCTGGTGTTGCGAGCGCAGCCGCAGGGTGAGTGGCTGACGCTGTTTCTGTTGCTCATCGTATGGGCCGCCGATACCGGGGCCTACTTCGCCGGGCATCGTTGGGGCAATACCAAACTGGCGCCCCGCATCAGTCCGGGTAAAACCTGGGAAGGGGTCGCGGGCGGGCTGGCGGCGGTGCTGGTGCTGGTGCTGGCGGCGGGCGCGTATCGCCTACCACAACCCAAATTGCTGGTCGCCTGGGTTGCGCTGGCGCTCGTCACGGCGTTCGTATCGGTACTCGGCGATTTGTTTGAGAGCCGCGTCAAGCGCGCCGCCGGCGTCAAGGACAGCGGCGTCCTGTT
>CAYJBG010000080.1:0-8863 GCA_964368085.1 uncultured Acidiferrobacterales bacterium
GAGCCGAACTCGCCGAGCGCAAAAAGACGCGCCCGGCTCAGACACCGGCTCGCGACACCCCCCGGCCGAGGCTGCGATGCTCGGCGGCGGCTACGGGTCCCAACGTCAACAACAACACCTTTCACCGAAAACCGGGATATAGTTTGCGTAGGGTGGCTTAGGCGCGTAGCGCCGTAACCCACCGATCAATAAAAAACCATGCGGCGCAATTCGCGATGCTCATTGCGCCCTACGGTGGGCTGTAGTTAGATTGCCGAGAGGAATAGGCGCCAAGCCACGAACGGGAGCGGCAATATGCCGGATGTCAAAGTAACGATACATAACAAGGATCGAAAAATTGGGGCTATGGTCAAAGCCCTCGCATTTGAGGTGGGAGGACCCAAATCAGTCACAGGCACATCCAAAGAGTTTCTCGAAGAAAATGGATTTTACATTTTCCATTTCTCGTCCCAGGAATATGCCGCGGAATTTATGGAGGCTTTGGCTCAATACTTGCCTGGGTTGTTAGCAACGACAAAATAAAAATAAAACTTTTCGTTCCAGATGGCACAACGCGCCGCGCCACTCAACTGCATTAGGAGGAAACCGCCAGTGAACAATAAATTGATTTCCGCTCTTGTCCTCAGCATTATTTGTAGTGGGTGCGCGTCCGCAAAGAAAACATACACGCCTGATGGTTCGACCGGCTACAGCATTGATTGCTCTGGCTCAATTTATACTTGGGGCTCTTGCTACGAGAAAGCGGGGAAAATATGCGGCAGCCGTGGTTACGAAATACTACTAAAAAGTGGCGACACAGGGGCTGAAGTAAGCGGCAGCAAATTTGGCGTTTACGGTGGCAGCGTAATCACGAGAAATATGGTCATCAAGTGTAAGTAGCCCAGAGCCTGTTAGGCAGTTACTGACCATGAAACGTGATGGCTGGCGCTTCAAAGTGTTTATTGCGCTTATTGTTGCAGCAGTTGGCGCTGTTGCAATGATTGAAATGCTAAACGTGCTGTTTTCTCTGCGGAAGACCAGCCGGTGGTCATTGCCAATATTTATGGTTTCTCCATTTCTAACTACATACGTAGCCCTTTATGTCCTCGGCCTAGTCTTTGATAAATCACTGAGAGGCGATTTCTCGCGCGACGGCCATCATCTCGCAAACACATTAGGACTCGGTGTGTATGTATTGATGGCGACACCTATGCTGTGCGCTGTTTTCGGTAAATGTTTTGTAAAATAACAATGCTGCGTAGGGCGCGGCGAGCGGCGTCATAGCCGTTCAAGCATCGCCGTAGGCGATTCCAAATTAAACACTGGATTCCGGCTTCTCGCCGGAATGACGAAAGAATGGTTGGTGCGCACAGCGCACCCTACACAGAATAGCGAATGACCGAACCACAATTCATCCTCCCCGACTGGCCCGCGCCAGCGAATGTCCGCGCCACGGTCACGACCCGCACCGGCGGCGTAAGCCGCGCGCCCTACGATTCCTTCAATCTCGCCGCGCATGTCGGCGACGACCCAGCAGCGGTGCGCGAGAACCGTGCGCGTCTGAGCACCGCACTCGCACTCCCGGCCGTGCCGGCGTGGCTCAAGCAGGTGCACGGCGTGGTCGTGGTGGATGCCACGCTGAGCGGATGTGAACCGGAGGCGGATGGCGTGTTTGCGACGCAGCCGGGCGCAGTGTGCGCGGTGCTCACGGCCGATTGTCTGCCGGTGCTGCTGTGCAATCGAGCGGGCACGAAGGTTGCGGCGTTGCATGCCGGTTGGCGCGGGTTGGTGGGTGGGGTGATCGAAGCCGGGGTAAAGGCCCTGGGTGTTCCGGGAAGCGATTTACTCGCCTGGCTCGGGCCGGCGATTGGACCCGCGAGCTTTGAAGTCGGGCCGGAGGTACGTGCAGCCTTCGTGCGACACGACACGCAGGCGGCGCAGGCCTTCCGCGTCGCACGTGACGGGAAATATCTGGCGGATATCTATCTGCTCGCACGCCTGCAGCTCCAGCGCCTCGGTGTCGCGGAGGTGTATGGCGGCGGGTTCTGCACGGTGACCGAGCGCGCACGCTTTTTCTCCTACCGGCGCGATGGCGTCACCGGCCGCATGGCCTCGCTCATCTGGCTCGCGGATGGATGACGCTGTGCCCGGCCAGCGGGTATGATGCGTACCCTGTCTGATTACTACAATAATTTCTCATGGGTCTGCTGGTCTGGATTGTTCTGTTCACCCTGCTGGGCGGTGTGCTCAGCGTGTTGGCGGCGGCGCTGTTTCTGTTGTTGCCGGAATCTAGGCGTACACGCGTACTGCCGGCGATGGTGAGTTTCGCCATCGGTGCGCTGCTCGGCGCGGCGTTTCTGGCGGTACTGCCGCATGCGCTCGCCGCGCCTGGGGTACGCGACATGCACGCCATCACTTCTACAGTTCTGCTCGGTCTGCTGGGTTTTTTCCTGCTTGAGAAGCTGGTGTTGTGGCGCCACTGCCATACACATGAGTGCGAAGCACATGGAAGTGCGAGTGTGCCGTACACGGATGTACCAATGCCGCGGGCGCAGGATGCGCAGGAGCGGCTCGCGGGAGGCAGGATGCCGGGAGCGACCGAGACGCACGCGCCCGATCCGGTGCGCAGCCGTGCCTCGGCGTCCGGTTATCTGATTTTGTTCGGCGATGGCGTGCACAACTTCGTGGACGGCGTGCTGATCGCGGCCGCATTTCTGACCGACGTGCATCTCGGTGTGGTTACCGCGCTCGCGGTGGCGGCGCACGAGATTCCGCAGGAAGTCGGCGACTTCGCCATTCTGCTGCACAGCGGTTTTACGCGCGGCAAGGCGCTGTTCTATAACGTGCTGTCGAGCCTGACCACGGTGATGGGCGGGGTGCTGGCGTATTTCTCGCTCGGTGTCGCGCAGGCGACGCTGCCCTATGTGCTGGCGGTGGCGGCTTCCAGCTTTATCTATATCGCGGTCGCCGATCTGATCCCGGGGCTGCACAAACGTCTTGAACCGCGTGTCACGCTCGAACAGGCGCTGTTGATTGGTCTCGGAGTACTCACGATCTATTTTACTCACACCGCTCTTCATTAAGCGGCAGGGAGGCAGCATGGCCGGGCCGATGAAACCCAACGAACACTGGCACATGCTGACGGTGGTCGGCGCCGACCGGCCGGAGATTGTGGCGAAACTCACCGAGGCGTTGTTTCGCGGCGGTTGCAACCTGGGCGAGGCGTCGATGGCGCGCCTCGGTGGCAACTTCAGCGTCATGCTCATGGTCGAGGGCGCGGATGCTGCGGCGCTGGAGAAGCTGGTGCGGCCGGTGACCGATGCGCTCGGTCTGCGTCTGCACATCGATCCGATCCACGGCGAGCTGCACCGGCATGTCGAACCGAATGTGCAGGTGACAGTGTATGGCGCCGACCGTCCCGGCATTGTCGCGCAAGTGACAATGGCGTTGACCGCCGCCGGTCTCAATATTCTCGATCTGTACACGGATGTTGCCGGAACGGTCGAGCGGCCGATCTATATCATGCTCATCGACGGTTACGTGGCCGAAGGTGTTGTCGCAGTCGAACGCGCCATCGCGCCGCTGCGCGCCGACGGCATCGAGGTACGCGTTACCGCCCTCGACACCCTGATCGGCTGAGCGATGGCGGTGCTTGAGGTCCTGCAATACCCGGACCCGCGCCTCAAACAGGTGTCGGCGCCGGTGACGACCTTCGATGCGGCGTTGCACACCTTCCTGGCCGATCTCGAAGAGACCATGCGCGTCGGGCCGGGATCGGTTGGCATCGCCGCGCCGCAGGTCAATTATTTCTTCCGCATTGCGATTGTCGATGTGTCGTCCAGGCCCGGTATCCCGCAGCACGGCTGTCTGCGCCTCATCAATCCCGAGATTGTGCAGCGCGCGGGCGAGGTCAAGGGGCGGGAGGGCTGCATGTCGGTGCCGGACTACACCGGCAGCGTGGTGCGCGCGCAGTCGGTGCGCGTGCGTGCTCAGGATGCAAACGGACAGTGGCGCGAATTCGACTGCGAAGGTTACGAGGCGCGTGCCGTGCAGCACGAGATCGACCATCTCGACGGCCTGCTGTTTCTCGATCGTGTGGTGAGCCCGCGCCACGATCTGTTTCGGCGCAAGACCTACCGGTAATCTTTCAGGCTTTTTGGAGAGAGCGCAGAGAACGCAGAGGCGCAGAGGACGCAGAGTTTCTAGTCTTTAAATCGTAAAACTTTGCGCTCTCTGCGCCTCTGCGTCCTCCGCGCTGTTGACCCGGCACGATTGTTCTTGAACGAAGGCAGGAGCACTGGCGATCCTCCGACTTGCAAAATGGCACGGTCGTGCCGGGTCAATAGCGAAAATCATAAGGGTTTTCTGTTATTGCGGCGGCATGATGGCTCCGATCCCGGACCCATGCAACTATCCGCCCACGGGGCACTGTTCAAGTGCATTCATGCCGCCGCAATAACTGCCAGAGTCCAGACACGTCAGTGGTGGATCGGGATATAGTCGGTCGAGTTGATGCCGAAGGTGTTGGTCGGCAGCATGTTCTTGATCTCGAGGGGCTTGCCGCTGCCATCGTGCGTGACGGTCATAAGGTCGAGAACTGTCGCGGCGGCGAGCAATTTCTTCTCGGGTGACAGGATCAGCGCCACGCGCGGGCGCAGGCGACGCCGACGGTTGGCGGTGATCACTACACCGATACTGCCGGTGCTCAATTCCACGATGCTGCCGATCGGAAAGATTCCCATGCACTGGATGAATTGTTCGGTGAGCCACGGGTGGTAGGCTTTCTGGCGTCCTTCGTAGATGATGCGCAGCGCGTCGGCGGCGGACAGGCTCAAGTGATAGGAGCGGTCGCTGGTAATGGCGTCATAGGTATCGACGATGGCGCTGATCAGCCCGAACTCGCCGATAGTATCGCCTTGCAGACCGAAGGCGTAGCCGCTGCCGTTGTAGCGTTCATGGTGCCGGCCGACTACCTCGAGCGCCGCCGCTGAGATACCCTCGGCATGCTCCAGAATCTTGAGGCCGTTCGGCACGTGCAGTTTCATGATATCGAATTCCTCGCGCGTGAGCGCCTCCGGCTTGTCCAGGATTTCGACCGGCACGCGCAGCTTGCCGATGTCGTGCAGCAGCGCGCCCAGGCCGAGGATGTTGAGCTTGTCCTGGTCGTAGCCGAGGCACCGGCCGAGGGCGAGCGCCAGCACGCACACGCGCAGGCTGTGGAGCGCGGTGTACTCGTGTTTCTTCTTGAGATGCGTGAGCCAGACCAGTGCGTCCGGATTGCGGATGATGCTCTCCGTCATCTGGCCAACCGCCTTCTTGGCGGACGGGGTGTCGACGCTGCGGCCCAGGCGCGCGTCATCCAGGATGGAGTAAAGGGTCTCACGCGCGCCGTGCTCGATCTCCACGGCCTGTTGCAACTCTTCCTCGACCGGCGTCACATCGGGGTATTGGCGGTGCGCCGCCCCGTCGCGTGGAATCTCCCGGCTCGAGGTTTCGGTCACCGCAAAATCGACGGCATACGGCTGAACCGTATGGTGCATCCGGGAACCGGGAGTCGCTTGCGGCCTCACCCGGTGCATGGCCGGCGAACCATGCACGTCCTGGTTCAGGACATAGACGTACCTGCACAAGGCACGCAGTTGCGCCAATTCCTCGTCGGTGTGAATCTCAAAACCCTGGAACAAGAAAGGTGTGCCGAGCCAGGGGCGGTCCAGTTCAGTGATGTACATTCCTTTGCGCAGGTCGTGAACATCAATTTTTATTCTCATGCTGGACAACGCGGCCGGAGTGGACGTGGTCACGAATCCCTTTGTGCTGGAAGCCAAGCGTAGACTGTTTGAATGCCGGATTCAACCCGATTGGGTGACGGCGGATCGGGCGCTGTTATTGCGGCGGCATGAATGTACTTGAATAAACAGGCCCGTGGGTGGACGGTTGCATGAGGCCGAGATCGAGGCCACCATGCCGCCGCAATTACGGAAGAATCATTAATGACTTTTTGCTATTGACCCGGCACGACCGCGCCAACGCCAAGCCCGGCGATGTGCGTTGCGCACAGGCCTCGTTCAAGAACAATCGCGCCGGGTCAATAGCGCGGCAAGAAGCGCAACGAAAGGTCGATGGCGCGAACATGTTTTGTCAGGCTCCCGACCGAGATGAAATCCACCCCGGTTTGCGCGATGGCGAGAATGTTGTCGAGCGTGACGCCACCTGAGGCCTCGAGTCTGGCGCGACCGGCGGTTTCGCGTACCGCGGCCGTGAGCCCCGCGAGGTCAAAATTGTCGAGCAGGATGCGCGTGGCGCCGGCGCTTAACGCCGCGCGCAATTGATCTATATTCTCAACCTCAATTTCTATCGGCACCTCCGCCGCCTCCGCGGTGCGCGCCCGCGCAAGCGCCGCGGTCACAGAGCCGGCGGCGGCGATATGGTTCTCCTTGATCAGCACCGCGTCGTGCAGGCCCATGCGGTGGTTGTGTCCGCCGCCGCAGGTCACGGCGTATTTCTGGGCAGCGCGCAGTCCAGGTATGGTCTTGCGCGTATCGAGAATCGTGGCGGGGGTGCCTCGTATCGCATCGACGTAAGCGCGTGTCTGTGTGGCTGTGCCCGAAAGTGTTTGAAGGAAATTGAGCGCCGTGCGTTCGCCGCTCAGCAGCGAGCGCGCCGCGCCACTGAGTTCGCACAGGGTCTGGTTCGGGTGAATGCGATCGCCGTCGCGTGCACGCCAGACGATTTGCACGCGCGCATCCAACTGGTGGAAGACCTCATCGAACCACGGGCGTCCGCTCAAGACCGCGGTTTCGCGGCTGATGACTGCGGCCTGTGCCGTGGTTTGTTCTGGAATGAGGCTAGCGGTGACATCGCCGGAGCCAATATCCTCGGCGAGCGCGCGCGTCACGCTGGCGGCGATGTCTTCGGCGGCCACGATCACGTCAGCGCACCGCGTCCGGTTGGCGCAGGGTGAGGCTGTTGCCACGCTGACTGAATTCCAGCTTCTTAAGCACGCCCATACCGAGCAGCACTTCATCACCGTCCATCCCGGGGCTGATGTGCGCTCGCACCTCGCGCAGCTCGATGTCACCGAGGCGCACGCTCGCAAGGCGCGTGGCGTAGGCGACGGCTGTGCCGTTCGCGGTCCTTACCTGCGTCGGAGCGCCGCGCTTAAGGCCCAGACGGTCGGCGAGTCTGGCCGGCACCGCCACCAGAGTGGCGCCGGTGTCGAGCATGAATTCCACCGACTGGCCGTTGATGCTGCCGCTGGCGTTGTAATGGCCATAACGGTTGCGTTCGAGCACGATCTGCGTGCCGCCGTCGACGACGGCGCTGCGCACGCTGCGGTTCGGGTTGCGCTGTGCGTCGAGCCAGTCATTGAAGCCGAAGGTGAGCAGACCGAGCACCAGCAGCCAGGCGGCATAGACCATGCCCTTGGCGAGGCGGTTCGGCAATGGCGGCGGGCCGGCGGCGTTGGGCGCTTCGCTCATTCGTGCACCGGGCGCGCGCCGTAACGGCCATAGAACCATTGCAGCGCGAATGGCGGCAGCAGGGTGGTGAAGACGATCACGATCACCATCACTGCGTACAGTTCGTTGTTGAAAATACCGGAGACGCGCCCGAGCTCGGTGAAGATCAGGCCGACTTCACCGCGCGGCACCATGGCGAGCCCGATGGCGATGCGCGCATGCGGGGTCGCGCGGATCAGGAATGCGGCCAGCATCTTGCCGGCGACCGCGAGTGCGAACAGCGTGAGCGAGAACGACCAGATGAACGACGACGCCCAGTCGATGGCGCGCAGGTTGAGCGACAGGCCGACCATGACAAAGAAGATCGGCGTGAACAGGCGGATGATCGGCTTCATCTCGTCTTCCACGCGGTGCGCGAACTTCGGATCGGTGGAAACGGCGAGCCCCATGGGGAAGAAGAAACGCCGCGACAACGCCAGACCTGCGGCGAAGCCGCCGAGCAGCTCGGGCGCCCCCACGGCGTGTGCCAGCCAGGCGAAGAACAGCACCAGCACCACCACCATTGTGGGAATCAGCCCCGGGATCTGGCTTACGCGCGCAAAGCGCTTGATCACCTCGGCCATGAGCCTGGCGGCGAGCGGCGCGAGCAGCATGAACAGCGCCACGAACACCAGTACCTTCCCGGCGCCGACGAGTTGCACGCCGCCGCTCACCGAGAATTCGTACAGGAAGGCGAGCAGCACCACGCCCATCACGTCGTCCAGCACCGCCGCGCCCAGCACGACCTGCGCCTCGGGGCTGCCCTGGCGCTTGAGATCGGTGAGCACGCGCACGGTGATGCCGATGCTGGTGGCGGTGAGCGTGCCGCCCACGAACAGCGAAACCAGTTGGCTCTGGCCGAAAATATAATAACTGACGCCGTAGCCAAACAGCAGCGGCAGTACAAAACCGGCGGTCGCGACAATCACCGGCTTCAGGCCGGTCTTCACCAGACGCAGGATGTCCGTCTCGAGGCCGACCTCGAACAACAGCAGGATGATGCCAATCTCGGCGAGCAGTTTGATGACGGTCGAGGGCTCGACCCAGCCGAGCAGGCTCGGGCCGAGCAGAATGCCGGCCAGCAGCTCACCGATCACCGGCGGCGCCTTGAGGCGCGCGGCCAGTTCGCCGAGGATGCGGGCGGACAACAGAATCGCCAGCAGGACTAGAAAAAAGCTATGGACTTCCATGCGTGCCTCGAATGGTTTCCGCCGGGAGTGTAGCGAAATTCAGGTCGGCGTGCGAAAGTAACCGGACTCCACTTTCGATCCGTATTCCGCCAGCGAGAACAACATGTCCGAAACCACGGCGTCACCGCACGCGCCCTCCGTCCCGCCCGCCACCCGGCGCGAGATTTTTTCCTGGGCGATGTACGACTTCGCCAACTC